>NZ_JAGEKI010000005.1:0-332154 GCF_049887815.1 Pseudomonas sp. NFXW11
GCAGCTCGGCATGGATGCCGAGCTAGCCGCCCCAGGCCATGGATGGCCTGTGGCGGCGTGCCCCCGGAGCAATGCCGGAGCGAGGGCACGCCGAGCCTTAGCGAGGCGCCGGATGCGGGGGCAGGAGGCCTTTGGTTACTTTGGGCCTTTTCCAAAGTGACTCGCTGTAAAAGCGAAACCGCCAGTGGCAACACCCGCAACAACGGATATGTACCCCGACCTCGCCGTGAGAGCGAAACCGCCACACCCGCAGCAACGAACATGCCCCTCAAATCGCCATCGGCAATCACCCCACCTCCCCCATATCGCCCTTTCGAATACCCCAAACCACCGCCCATCCGCCGTGAATCCACCGGTCGGAAATCCACATGTTCAATGTGCCATTAACCGGCCATTTCCAAGGGCGCTGCTTAACTGCAAAGGCTGCCAAACAGCACCCCCATCAACCCCCACGGAAGGCAAACGCCATGAGCAATGCACAGCATGTGATTCCACCCTACGGGGTGGCGATTCAATCGGCGATCTCCGAAGGCAAGCTGCCCCAGATGAAAGCCCTGCTGGCCAAACGCGACCCGAGCAAGAACGAACCCAAGGAACTGCACCACGCCTACGAACAGCTGGCCAAGGAAGTCGCCCGCCTGGAACGCCACTGATCGCGGTTCCCTGTCATTGAATGGAGGCAACACACATGTCCGCTAGCAACCCGCAAGCCGAAGGCCTGTTTCCCCTCAGCTACCGCATCGGCAACTCGCAACCCGGGGCCCCGACCCTGATCCTCAACCTGCTGGTCTACACCCCCGAGCTCAGCGTGCGCGGCACCTCGAGCATCACCCCGCCCGTGGACCTGCACAGCGATGTCTGGGGCCAGTACACCTACCTCACCGTGATGGACCCCACCAGCAGCAAGATCCTGATCACCGCCCAGGGTAACCAGGGTGGCCCCGGCTCCAACTCGATCATCACCTTCAAGATCCATCTCGTGGTCGGCGACGACTGGCAGCAAGGCATCGCCAACTACCAGTACTACAACGGCCACAGCTGGGTCTCGGTGAACAACGTACCGGCCCACCTGCAGGAAAGCGTGCATTCGAGCAGCTACTCGCAGCCGCAGGCCAGCGGCCGCAGCAACCACCCGCTGCCACCCATCTCGGCGCTGTACGCCGCACCGATCCACGGTGCCATCGCCAGTGGCGACCTGGCGCAGATGAAGAGCCTGCACCAGCTGGCCACCCAACAGCTGGAGCAGTTGCCGCTGATCCGCACCGCACTGGACGCGGCCAAGGCCGAGATCAACAAGCACGAGCGGCGCTGAGCGCGAAGCTGATTCGTTCTTCCAAGAATAAGGAGTCACAGCATGACAATCGGACTGTTCCACACCCGTCTCATCGTCGCCAACCCGGTGATCGGAGGCCCGGTACTGACCCTCGACCTGCTGGTCAACACCCCGCAAAAAAGAGTCAGCGGCGTAGCCCGGGTGACCCAGGCCACCTCGCCACCGGTGCACTTCCTGGCCGACGTCTGGGGCGACTACTCCCAGGTCAAGCTCGACCCCGCCAGTGAGGGACATATCGTCCTCAACCTGGCGGGCAACCCCAGCGGCCCCACCAGCCAGATCGCCGAGACCTTCCACCTGCAGGGCATTCTCGGCCTGGACTGGGTCAACGGCTTTGCCAGCTACCGCTACAACTACCAGGGCCACTGGCATGTGGTGCAACACGCCAGCGTGAGCCCGGCCCCCGTGGAGCATCCGGCCCCCGTGCAGCCCAAGGGCCAGGCCAGCAAGGGCGACCAGGCCTACCAGCACCCGCATCCGCTGTACGCCGTGACCTTGCAGCAGGCCCAGGCCAGTGGCGATCTGGCGCGGCTCAAGGCGCTGGTGGTCCAGGCCGAGCAGCAACTGGCCAACAGTGACCAGCTGAGCCAGGCGGTGCAGCAGTTGCAGACGGAAATCAAGCGTCTGGAACAACGCTGAACCCAGGCCCCGGGGCCGCCCGCCGGCCTCGGGGCTGTCACCGCTCGCGCCATTGCCGCGCGCGCAAGGCGCGCCGGCTTCCATGCTTTGCTGCCGCGCGCCGCCGGGTGCGCAAGGACCTCTCATGTCAGACCTGCTCCCCGCCCGCTACCTCAGCGAAACCGATATCAAGCGCTATGTGCCGGTGCATGTGGTCTGGGAAATCACCCTCGCCTGCGACCTCAAGTGCCTGCACTGTGGCTCCCGCGCCGGGCATCGACGCCCTGGCGAGTTGAACACCCAGGAATGCCTGGAGGTGATCGACGCACTGGCCGCCCTGGGCACCCGCGAAGTCACCCTGATCGGTGGCGAAGCCTATTTGCGCAAGGACTGGACGCGGCTGATCCAGGCCATCCACGACCACGGCATGTATGTGGCGGTACAGACCGGCGGACGCAACCTGACCCCGGCCAAGATGCAGGCCGCGGTGGACGCCGGGCTCGACGGCGTGGGCGTGTCCCTGGACGGCCTGGCGCCGCTGCATGATGCGGTGCGCAATGTGCAGGGCTCCTTCGACAAGGCCCTGGACACCTTGCGCCGGGCCAAGCAGGCGGGGCTCAAGATCAGCGTCAACACGCAGATCGGTGCCGCCACCCTGCCCGACCTGCCGGCATTGATGGACACCATCATCGAGGCCGGCGCCAGCCACTGGCAGATCCAGCTGACCGTGGCCATGGGCAACGCCGTGGATCACCCCGAACTGCTGCTGCAGCCCTATCAGTTGCTGGAGGTCATGCCGCTGCTGGCGCGGCTGTACCGCGAAGGCCTGGAGCGCGGGTTGCTGATGAATGTCGGCAACAACATCGGCTACTACGGCCCTTACGAACACATGTGGCGCGGCTTCGGCGACGACCGCGTGCACTGGAGCGGCTGCGCCGCCGGGCAGACGGTGCTGGCCCTGGAGGCCGACGGCACGGTCAAGGGCTGCCCGTCCCTGGCCACCGTGGGTTTCTCCGGCGGCAACGTGCGCAACATGAACCTGCACGATATCTGGCACTACAGCGAAGGCATCCACTTCGGCCGCCTGCGCTCGGTGGACGATCTGTGGGGCTACTGCCGCAGTTGCTACTACAACGATATCTGCCGTGGCGGCTGTACCTGGACCTCGCACTCGCTGCTGGGCAAGCCGGGGAACAACCCCTATTGCCACTACCGCACCCTGGAGTTGCAGAAACAGGGCCTGCGCGAACGCATCGTCAAGCTCGAGGAAGCCGGGCCGGCGTCTTTCGCCGTGGGCCGCTTCGACCTGATCACCGAGCGCATCGACACCGGTGAACGGGTTTCCAGCGTCAGCGACAGCGGCCAGGTGATCAAGCTGGCCTGGGCCAACCAGGGCCAGGCCGCGCCAGCCGAAGGGCGGATTGCCCCACGCCTGGCGCTGTGCCGCGAGTGCCTGCAGTACATCCATGCCCACGAGCACCACTGCCCCCACTGTGGGGCCGATGTGGCCGCCGCCGAAGCCCGCCACCAAGAGGACCGGCAACGCCAGCAGGCACTGATCAGCACCCTGCACCAGCTACTGGGCCTGCCCCAGGAACAGCCGCGGCTCTGACCCCGTCAGCCCTGGCCGTGTCCCGGTCGTACCCACAGGGGGGGCGACCGGGCGCTTGGGCATGAGCAGGCCTGGGGTCATGGAAAAAGCGTCTAAAAAAACCTCCCGCATGTCGGTCATAAGGGCTTTGCTATCAAGGTCGCTCGATGCGCCGAAGGGCCTGTCGACACCACCCGCCCCACTGCCTGCGACCGGGAGCCGAACATGAAAATCAACCCCTACCTGATCTTCAACGGCGACTGCAAAGCCGCCTTCACCTTCTATGCCCAGGCCTTGCAGGGCCAGCTGGACATGCTGATGACCTTCGGCGAAAGCCCGGCCAGCGCGCAGGTGCCCGCCAATTGCCAGGACCTGGTGATGCACACCCGGCTCAGCGTCGGCGACCAGGTGCTGATGGGCTCGGACACCACCCCCGACCGCCCGGTCCCGGGTTTTCATGGCTGCTCGGTATCGCTGAACGTGGACAGCGCCACCGAGGCCGAACGGGTGTTCAACGCCCTGGCGGTTGGGGGGCAGATCCAGATGCCCCTGGAGGCCACCTTCTGGGCCGAGCGCTTCGGCATGCTGGTGGACCGCTTCGGCGTGCCATGGATGGTCAACTGCGAAAAAACCCAGTAACGCCCCACCCCGCGGTCTTTTCCGGCCTTGGCGGCGGGTGCCCTGTCCCCCGGCATCCGCTGCCCTGTGCCATTCATCGGCGTTTTTTTGCCACTTCATCAAACATCCAGCAAAACCCTGTACTAGGATACGAAGCGGCCGCTTATCGATCCGTTGAAAACGGAGGTAAATCAACAGTTAGGCAAACTCGTTGGTATAAGACAGGCTTTTCGCACCTTCACATTCATGGATGAAATGATGAACTCACAAGCACTGTTCCCCCATATCGGCAAGGTCATCGCCAGTACCGGCAGCCGCAGCTTCCCGCGCATGCTGCACGACCTGATCCTCACCCAGCTGCCCGTGGACGCCACCCACATCACCCAGTTGCGGCTCGACCCGCAACAGCAGCCCGACAACAGTGCCCTGCACACCCGCAACCCGCTGTATGGCAACCCCAGCGCCAACGACCCGCTGCTGCGCGCCGGCTTTCCCGAACAGGCAAGCGATACCGCGCCGCGCCCCCGCGATGCCACCGAGGCCCCGGTGCAACTGCACCTCACCGGCCACAAGGATTCCTATCAGTACGTGGTGTCGCTGTACCGCAGCAGCCAATCCCGCAGTTTCTCGGCCCAGGAGCGCCTGTTGCTCGAAGACTTCTCGCCGCTGCTGTTGCCCATGGTGGAAAAGCACATCAGCGCCCTGCAACCCCAAGGCGTCGCGGTCGGCCAGGAGGGTGATGCCAGCGAGGGCCTGGAAACCCTGCGCCTGCGCTTTGCCGAGCGCCTGGAGCAGTCCGGCTTGCGCCTCTCCACTCGCGAGCTGGAAGTCTGCGTCGGGCTCTTGGCCGGGCGCACCGCGCCGCAGTTGGCCGAGCAGTTCCAGCTCAAGGTCAATACCGTGGAAAGCTACCTGAAGCGCGCAGCCGTCAAGCTCGGCATCAGCGGCCGACATTCGCTGCTGCGCTGGATGTACTCGCCCCAGCCCGCCGCCGCAGCGCCGAGCGACACCTCCCCGGCCGGTCCTTCCCCGGCCTGAGTGCTTCCACCCCGCCGGCGTACCAGGCCGGCGGTCCGTGGCTCGGCCCTGGTCAGTCCCGGGCCAGGGCCTCGATCGGGTCCAGGCGCGCGGCATTGCGCGCCGGGACAAAGCCGAAGACGATGCCGATCAGGGTCGAACAGGCGAATGCGGTGATGATCGAGCCCAGGGAGAACACCATCTCCCATTCCTGGATAAACAGGGTGAACAGGTAGCCGATGGCGAACGACAGGCCGACACCGATGGCCCCGCCGATCAGGCAGACCATCACCGCCTCCACCAGGAACTGCTGACGGATATCCGACTGCCGCGCCCCCACCGCCATGCGAATGCCGATCTCCCGGGTGCGCTCGGTGACCGACACCAGCATGATGTTCATCACCCCGATGCCGCCCACCACCAGGGAAATCACCGCGATCAGCGACAGCAGCAAGGCCAGTGAACGGCTGGTGCGCTGCACCGTCTGCATGATGCTGTCGAGGTTGTTGGTGAAGAAGTCCTTGGTGCCGTGGCGCTGCTCCATCAGCTTGCGCACATGCTCTTCCACCACCTTGCTCGGTTGCCCGTCCTTGATCTTCACGCTGATGCTGTCCAGGTGGCGCTGGCCCAGCACGCGCCCGGCAGCGGTCTCGTAGGGCATCCAGACGTTGAGCAGGTTGCTGGCGGCGAACAGGTTCTTGTTCTGTGCCGTAACCCCGATCACCGTACACGGCAGGTTACCCACCAGGACTACCTGCCCCAGGGGGTCGACATCCGGGCCGAACAGGCGCTGGCGGGTGTTGTGGTCGATCACCAGCACCTGGGCCTGGCGCCGGGCATCGTTCTCGCTGAAGGCGATTCCGGCTGCAAGCTTGAGATCGCGCACCTTGAAATACAGATGGCTGACGCCGTTGACCGAGGCATTGAGATCGATATTGCCGTAGCGCAAGAGCAGGCTGCGGCCGACCATCGGCGTGGCGCTGTCGACGTAGTACAGCTGGTTCAGGGCGGTGACGTCGGCCGGCATCAGGGTCTGGATGCCGGCGGCCCGGCTGTCGCCGAAACTGGCCCCGGGAAAGATGTCGATGGTGTTGCTGCCAATCGCCTGGATGTCCTTGATCACATAGCGCTTGGCGCCCTCGCCGATGGCCACGATGGACACCACCGAGGTGATGCCGATGACGATCCCGAGCATGGTCAGCAAGGTGCGCATGCGATGGGACACCAGCGCCACCCAGGCCATCACGAAGGCCTCCTTGAACAGCCCGAGGCTGGCCACCAGGCGCCGCGCGGCGGCTGGCCGGGCACTCACCGGCGGCGTTTCCGCGGCCTGTGGCGGCGGTCGCAGGTTGGCCCGGTCGCTGAGGATCTCGCCGTCGCGCACCTCGATGATGCGCTCGGCATTGGCCGCCACCTTGGGGTCGTGGGTGACGATGATCACCGTGTGCCCGGCGCCATGCAGTTCCTGGAGGATGTCCATCACCTCCTTGCCGCTGGCGGTGTCCAGGGCCCCGGTGGGTTCGTCGGCGAGTATCACCTCGCCGCCGTTCATCAGTGCCCGGGCGATGCTCACCCGCTGCTGCTGGCCGCCGGACAACTGGCTGGGGCGGTGCTCCAGGTGCCCGGACAAACCCAGGCGCGCCAGCAGTTCCCGGGCCCGGCTGTGACGCCGTGGCTCCGGGGTGCCAGCATAGATCGCTGGCATCTCGACGTTGTGCATGGCATTCAGGTGCGGCAGCAGGTGATAGCGCTGGAAGATGAAGCCGAAGTGATCGCGCCGCAGCTCCGCCAGGGCCTGGTCGTCGAGATCGCGGGTTTCCCGGCCATTGACCTGATAGCTGCCAGCCGTGGCGTAATCCAGGCAGCCGAGGATATTCATCAGGGTCGACTTGCCCGAGCCCGAGGCCCCGGTGATGGCCACCATCTCCCCGGCCTCGATGCACAGGTCGATCTGCTTCAGGGCCAGGAACTCGCGGTCGCCGGCAACGAAACTGCGGCTGATGCCCTTGAGCTGCAACAGTGGCTGGCTCATGTTCAGGCCCCCGCCTTGCCCGGCAGCGGATCGCCGATCACCACCTTGTCGCCTTCGCCCAGGCCGTCCTTGATCTCCACCTTGACGTTGTTGTTGATCCCGGCGCTGACATTGCGCGTCTGCGCATGGCCCTTGGCGTCCAGCACCCGCACCGCGAAACTGCCGTCGGCGTTGCGCGGGCCCAGGGCCGCCACCGGCACCATCAGCACGTCCTTGGCGGTGGCCAGCACGATGCGCACCTGGGCGGTCATGGCGATGCGCAGCCGGTGGTCCGGGTTGGGCACGTCGAACAGGGCGTTGTAGAACACCGCGGTGTTCTGCTTGGGGGTGCCGGCGGGCGGGGTTTCGAGGAAGTTCTGCGGCGCCGGCTCCGTGCCTCGCAGCTTGGCGTAGTAGCGCCGCTCGGCCTCGCCGAGGATGGTGAAGTACACCTCCTGGCCCGGAACGATATGGATCACGTCGGCCTCGGAAACCTGGGCCTTGACGGTCATGGTGTCCAGGTCGGCGAGCTTGAGCAGGATCGGCGCCAGCTGGTTGGCGATCACCGTCTGGCCTTCCTGGGTCACCACCCCCACCACATCGCCATCGATCGGCGCGACGATGCGGGTGTAGGCCAGGTTGACCTTGGCGGTGTCGATCTGGATATGCGCGCTCTTGATCTGCGCATCCAGGGACAGCAGGTTGGCCCGTTGCACCTCGTAGTTGGACTCGGCGGTATCGAAATCCTGCTGGGAGATCGAAGCATCCACCAGCAGGTCGCGGTAGCGCTCGTAGATGGCCTTGGTTTCCTTGAGCTGGGCCGCGGTGGCGCGGCGCTTGGCTTGCAGGTTTTCCTCGTCGACCTGGGCCTGGCGCAGGGTGTTCTGCAGCACCAGCGGGTCGATCTCCGCCAGCCACTGGCCCTTCTTCACCTTGTCGCCGACCTTGACCTTGAGGGACTTCAACTGCCCCGACACCTGGGCCCCGACATCCACCTGCTTGATGCCCTCCAGCAGCCCCGAGGCCAGCACCGCGTTCTCGATATCCCCCCGTTCGACCTTGGCGCTCAGGTACAGCGGCGCCTCTGCCGGTGCCTGCACCGTATAGAAAATCAAGCCGGCGACCACCACCAGCAACAGCCCCATAGCGATTTTGCGAAACTTCGATTTTTCCATGACTGACCACGAGTACGTTGAGGGTGGGGCCCGCCGGCCAGCGGCAGGCCCCCTTGAGGAACGCCCTACTGCCGCAGCGAGGAGCGTTCCCGATGGATAAACACCCGGGTTCAGCCGGCACTCATGACACCACCTCGTCCCGGGGCAGTGCCAGGCCATCGAGCCACCAGGCCGCCAGGTGATAGACGTTCGGTGCCTTGAGCAGGCTGAAGTGGTTGCCCGGGCCGTACCACAGCCCCAGGTCCGTCACCTGCTGCCGCCAGCCGTGGATCATCGCCTGCTGCTCGCGGCGGTTGCCGGCGGCGTCCAGGCTCGGGTCGTCCGCCAGCACCAGGCGCACCCGCCCCTGGTAGGGCTGCTGCGGCTGGTAGCGAGTGCGCAGGGCCGTGGCGAAGGTTCGCGCCGGCCCTTGCATCGCCCGCGGGTCGGCCCGCGACGACAGCAGGCCGACCCGCACCATGCCGGCGTGGAGCAAATGCATCTGCATGCCATCGTCCTCGGCGGCGAAGCGTTCCGGGTCCAGCCCCATGCTTTGCCCCGCCGCCAACTGCATGGACTCAATCAGCCGCCAGAGCACCGCGGTGCCGGTGTAGGGCCGCCCGAGCACGCCATTGCCAGCGGGGGCTTCGCTGTCGATCAGGGTCAGCGACGCCACCGGGCGCCCGACGGCCTGCAAGGCCCCGGCCATTTCGAAGGCCACCCAGCCACCGTAGGAATGCCCGATCAGGTGCAAGGGCCCGGTCGGGTACTCGGCCTCGATCGCTTGCAGGTAATGCCGGGCCGCCACCTGCACCTGGCCATGGGGCGCGCCCTGGCCATCCAGGCCCCGGGCCTGCAGGCCAAAGATCGGCCACTCCGGGCCCAGGGCCTCGGTCAGGCCGATAAAGCCGGTGATGCTGTCCCCGGCCCCCGGCACGCAGAAGATCGGCGCCTGCCCGCAACGGCCGCTCTGAATCCGCAGCAACGGCTGGTAGGGCCGTGGCGAACGCGCCACAGCGGCGGCCCGGGCCTGTTCCATGGCCTGCAGCATGGCCTGGCCCAGCGCCTGGATATGCGGCGCCTTCATCATGCTCAGGTGATCGCCGGGCACGCTGATGCAGTTCAGGCAGTCCTGGGCCAGCACCTCGCCCCAGCCCAGGGTCGGGCTGCGCCGCGACAGCTCGCTGGGTCGCTCGGCGGCGCAGAACAGCTGCACCGGCACCTCGATCGGGTGCAGGCGGTAATGGGCCAGTGCATGCCCATGGGCCACCTCGCGGTCCAGGTAATGCCAGAGCTGCTCGGGGCTGGCCGTGGCCAGTTGCTCGAACAGCAGCTCGCGCTCGCGCAAGCCTTGCAGCAGGCTGGCGAAATCACCGAGTTCCAGCCCCTGCTCCACGGTTTCCAGGGCCGCCAGCGCGGCCTGCCCCGCCGCACCCTGGGCGCTCCAGTAGGCGCGGCACTGCAGCAACAGGTGGCGCTTGTGCGCATGCTCCCCCGACCAGCGCGCCCGGCCCTGGTCGGTCAGGCGCGGCACATAGCTGTCGATCAGGCCGAGGAACTCCACCTGCTGGTCCTGCCCGAGCAACTGCTGGACGATCTCATAGGCCAGCACCCCGCCGAACGACCAGCCCGCCAGGCGATAGGGCCCCTCGGGCTGAACCTGGCGAATCAGCGCCAGCAAGCGTGCGGCCAGGCATTCCAGGGTGCGCAACTGCGGCTCGCCGAGCGCCAGCCCCGGCAGGCCATAGAGGGGGAAATCCCCCAGCAGATGCTGGCCCAGGGCCGGGAAGTACAGGTCCAGCCCAGTGAATTCGTGCACCAGGAACAGCGCCGGGCCGCGGCCGCCGAGGCGCACCGGAATCAGCTCCGGCAGTGGCTGCGGGGCGCTGCTGCGGTTGCTCAACAAACGCGCCATGGCGGCCACGCTGGGGTGCTGGAACAGCTCTGCCAGGGTTGGATCGAGCCCCGCCTGGTGCAGCCGGGTGAGCAACTGGATGGCCAGCAGCGAATGCCCGCCGCGCTCGAAGAAGTGCTCGTGGCGCCCCACCTGCGGCAGTTGCAACACCTCGGCCCAATGCTGTGCCAGGCACTGTTCCAGGGGCGTCTGCGGCGCCTCGTAGGTCGGGCCCGGTTGCGCCTGCCAATCCGGTGCCGGCAGCGCCTTGTGATCCAGCTTGCCGTTGGCGGTCAGGGGCAATTGCGCCAGCAGGACATAGGCCTGGGGCAGCATGTAGTCCGGCAACTGGCCCTGCAGATGGCTGCGCAACTGCTCTGCGGTTGGCTCTGGCACCTGAGCCTGGAGGCTGTAGTAGGCCACCAGGCGCTTGTCGCCGGGTTGCTCCTCGCGCACCAGGATCAGGCTGTCGCGCAGGCCGGGGAAGCTGGCCAGGCGCGCCTGGATTTCCCCCGGTTCGATGCGCAAGCCACGGATCTTCACCTGGTCGTCATTGCGCCCCAGGTATTCCAGCAGGCCGTCCGCGCGCCAACGGCCGAGGTCGCCGGTGCGGTACAACAACGCCCCGGGTTCGCTGCCGAAGGGGTCGGCGATAAACTTCTGCGCCGTGAGCTGCGGGCGGTTCAAGTAGCCCAGGGCCACGCCCTGGCCGCCGATATGCAGCTCCCCCGCCACGCCCACCGGCAGTGGCTGGCCCAGGCTGTCGAGCACGTACACAGAGGTGTTGGACAACGGCCGGCCAATGGGCAGGCTGTCGACATCCGCGGCCAACGGCGGCGGCTCGTGAGTGACGGCGAAGGTGGTGGTTTCGGTGGGCCCGTAGCCGTTCACCAGGCGCAGGCCCGGCACCTCGGCCTGCATCCGTCGGAACGCCGCCGGATCGGCCCGCTCGCCGCCACACAGCAGCATGCGCAGGCCCCTGAAAGCCTGGGGAATCAGCTGCACATACTGGTTGAACAAGCTGGTGGTGAGGAACAGCACACTGGTTGCCGAAGCCTTGAGCAATTGGCCGAAGGCCTGGGGGTCGAGCAGGGTCGCCTGCTCGACCACCACCACTCGCCCGCCATTGAGCAAGGGCCCCCAGACCTCCAGGGTGCTGGCGTCGAAGGCCGGGTTGGCGGCGAAGGCCACTCGGTCATCGCGGCCCAGGTCACTGTAGCCGTCGTTGAGCACCAGCCGAGTGATGCCGCGGTGCGGCACCAGCACCCCTTTGGGGGTACCGGTGGAGCCCGAGGTGTACATGATGTAGGCCGCCGCATCGGCCGATTGCGCAAGATCCGGGTTGTGCCCCGGCAGCCGGTCGAAACCCAGGCGATCCAGCTCGACCCGTGGCACCCGGGACTCCAAGGCCTGGCTGCTGCAACTGAGCAACAGCCGCGCCTGGCTGTCCTCGAGCATGAACAGCAGGCGCTCGGCCGGGGCATTGAGGTCCAGCGGTACATAGGCCGCCGCGCACTTGCCAATGGCCAACTGCGCGATCAGCAGGTCCAGGCTGCGCGGCAGCAGCAGCGCCAGGTTATCCCCCGGCTGCACCCCCAGTTGCAGCAGATGATGGGCCAGCTGGTTGGCCCGGGTATTGAGCTGGGCGTAACTCAATTGCTGCTCGCCCTGCACCGCCGCCACCTGCTGCGGATCGGCCTGGACCCGGGCCTCGAACAGCTGGCGCAAGGTCTGCCCACGGGGGAAGTCGCGAGTGGTGGCGTTGAAGGTTTCCAGCAGTTGCTGGCGCTCGGCGGCCGGCAGCACCGGCACCCGGCCGACGGCCAGCTGCGGGGTCTGCTCCAGGGCCTGCACCAGGTGCTCCAGGGCACAGTGCAGGTAGCCGCAGATGCGCTCGGCCGCGACCCCGGCCGCCAATGCATTGAGCATGAAGCCATCACCCAGGTCGTCGATGCTCAGGGTCAGCGGGTAGTTGCTGCGCTCTTCGCCCTCGAGCAGCTCGATGCCCTCCCAGGCTTCACTGGCCTGCCCGGCAAAAGCGGGCGCGGATGCGCTGTGGCGGTAGTTGAGCAGGCTGCTGAACAGCGGCGTGCCCGGCGCCACTGCGCTGCAACGCTGGACCAGGGCCAGGGGCGCCTGTTCGTGGCCAAGCAGTTGCGCCAGGCGCTGGTGGGTGTCCAGCAGCGCCTCGCGCACCGCCAACTCGCCCAGATCGACCCGCAGCGGCAAGGTGTTGATAAACACCCCCAGGGCCCGTTCGGCGCCCTCGCCGCCCTGCATCCGCCCCAGCAGCACGGTGCCAAACACCACCTGCTGCTGCCCGGTCAGGCTGCCCAGCACCCGGCCCCAGGCCAGGTGCATCAGGCTCGCGGCACTCACCCCCAGTTGTCGCGCCTGCAAGCGCAGGCGTCGGCTCAACAGGCGGTCCAGGGGCTGGCGTGCCTCGCTGAGCTCGACGCTGGCCCCCGGCACCTCGTGCAGGCCCAGGGGCAGGGTCGGCTGCTCGATGCTGCCGAGCATGTCGCTAAAAAACGCTTCGTGGTCCGCCTCGCCCATGCCCAGCTGTGCCTGGGCCACATAGTTGCGATAGGGCACCGCTGCACCCAGGCGCTGCTGCTGGCCCAGGAGGAAGGCTTGCAGTTCGTGTTGCAGCACCTCCACCGCCACGTGATCGAGCACCAGGTGATGGAACAGCAGCAATGCCACCAACCGCTGCTGGCCCGGGTCCCGGGCATACACCAGTTGCAGCAGCGGCGCCTGGGCGATGTCCAGGCGGTAGTGGCGGCTGTCGAAGCGCGCCTGCAAGCGCGTCAGCACATCCTCCAGCCCGGGTTCCAGCTCGACTTCCCGGCAGCTCAGCGGCGCTTCGCGCCAGACCACCTGCAACGGCTGCGCAAGCCCTTCCCAGAACACAGCGCTGCGCAGGATGTCATTGCGCTCGATCACCCCCTGCAAGGCCCGGGCAAACGCCTGCAAGCGCTCCAGGTCGGCAAAGGCGAAACGCGCCTGCAAGACATAGGGATCGCCCTGGGCGGCGGCCAGATGGTGATAGAGGATGCCGGCCTGCAAGGGCGCCAGCGGGTAGATGTCTTGCACATTGGCCACCCCGCCCGGCACCCGGGCGACAAGGCTGTCGATGGCCGGCTGATCCAGCGCCACCAGCGGCAGCAGCTCGGGGGTGATGCGCGGGCAGTCGCGGTAGATCAGGTTCTCCGGCACCGCCACCTCGGGGCTGCGGCCCACGGCCGCGGCCAGGGCCGCCAGGGTCGGCTGGCTGAACAGCACCCGCACATCCGCGCTCAAGCCGACACGGCGCATGCGCGCGATCAGGCTGACCGCCAGCAGCGAATGGCCGCCCAGTTCGAAGAAGTGATCCTGGCGCCCGACCCGTTCCACTTTCAGCAACTCGGCCCAGAGCTGGGCGAGCATGCCCTCCACCTCGCCCACTGGCGCTTGGTATTCGCGCACCTGTGCAGCGTCCAGCCCCGGGGCCGGCAGCGCCTTGCGTTGCAGCTTGCCGTTGGGGCTCAGGGGCAGTGCCTCCAGGTGCACATAGAGCGCCGGCACCATGTACTCCGGCAGCTGTTGCAGCAGCGCCCCGCGCAGCTGTTCCACCGGCAGGCACTGGTCGCCCTGGTGGGTGGTGTAGTAGGCCACCAGGCGCTGGTCGCCGGGCACATCCTCGCGGGCCAGCAGCACCGCCTCCTTGACCCCGTCCAGCTGGGTCAGGCGCGCCTGGATTTCCCCCAGTTCGATGCGCAGGCCGCGGATCTTCACCTGGTCATCATTGCGCCCCAGGTACTCGATATTGCCGTCACTGCGGTAACGAGCCAGGTCGCCGGTGCGGTACATCCGCGCCCCGGTGGCCGCGCTGAAGGGGTCGTCGAGAAAGCGCTCGGCGGTCAACTGCTCGCGGTTGAGGTAACCCCGGGCCACTTGCACCCCGCCGATGTAGAGCTCCCCCACCACGCCCCATGGCACCGGTTGCAGTTGCCCATCGAGCAGGTACAGACGGGTGTTGGCAATCGGCTTGCCAATCGGTGTGTTGTCCGGGGTCTGATCCAACGGCCCGCTGCAATCCCAGGCGCTGACATCCACCGCCGCTTCAGTGGGGCCATAAAGGTTGTACAGCCCGACTCCGGGCAACTGCTGTTTGAAGCGTCGCACCAGGCTGCCCGGCAACGCCTCGCCGCTGCACATCACCTGGCGCAGGCCCAGGGGTTCAACGCCCTCGCCATGGGCCAGGAACACATCGAGCATCGAAGGCACGAAATGCAGGGTGCTGATGCCCTCCTCGACAATGATCTGGCGCAGGTAGGCCGGGTCCTTGTGCCCTTCGGGGCGGGCCATCACCAACCGCGCACCGGTGAACAGCGGCCAGAAGAATTCCCAGACCGAAACGTCGAAGCTGAACGGGGTTTTCTGCAACACCGCGTCCGCCGCGCTCAGCGGGTACTGCTCCTGCATCCACAGCAAACGGTTGACCACCGCCCGGTGCTCGTTCATCGCGCCCTTGGGCTGGCCGGTGGAACCGGAGGTGTAGATCACATAAGCCAGATGACTCGGGGTCAGCCCGGCGTCCTCCAGGTCGCTGTCGGCCTGCGCCTGCCATTGCGGCCGGTCCAGTTCCAGCACCGGCGGCCGGCAATCCCCCAGCAACGGCCGGGTGGCCGACTGCGCCAGCACCACCAGGGGCGTGCTGTCTTCAAGCATGTAGGCGATGCGCTCCGCCGGGTAGCTCGGGTCGATGGGCACATAGGCGCCGCCGGCCTTGAGGATCGCCAGCAGGCCAACCACCATCGGCAGCCCGCGCTCGACGCAGATCGCCACCCGGACATCGGGCCCCACCCCCAGCCCACGCAGATGCCGGGCCAGCTGGTTGGCCTGGCGATCGAGCTGCCCATAGCTCAGTTGCAGCTCGCCCGCCTTGAGCGCAATCGCCTCGGGGGTACGCCGCACCTGGGCCTGGAACAGCCCGTGCAGGGTCTGTTCCAGGGGGTAGTCGCGGGCCGTGGCGTTGCAGCCTTCGAGCAACTGCCGGCGCTCTGTGGCGTCGAGCAGCGGCACCTGCTCCAGCAGCTGTTGGTCGTCGGCCACCATGGCCCGCAGCACCCGCTGCAGGTAGCCGACATAACGTTGCACCGTGGCCTCGTCGAACAGCGCCGTGGCGTATTCCAGGCTGCCTTCGATACGCTCCTGCACCTCCCCCAGGCTCAGCGACAGGTCGAACTTGGCGAAATGGCTGGCTTCATAGATGCCCTCCAGGTGCAGGTCTCCCAGCACCAGTTGCGGGGCATCGCCGTTGTGCCAGGTCAGCAAGGTCTGGAACAGCGGGCTGTGGGCCAGGCTGCGCACCGGCCGCAGAATCTCCACCACCTGCTCGAACGGCAGTTGCTGATGGGCCTGGGCTTCCAGGCTGCGGGCCTTGACCTGGGCCAGCAGGCTGTCGACCCGCGGCGCGGCGCCCAGGTCGACCCGCAGCGCCAGGGTGTTGACGAACAGGCCGATCAGCCCTTCGAGCTCGACGCGCATGCGGTTGGCCACCGGGGTGCCGACCACCACTTCCGACTGCCCGCACAAGCGCCCGAGCAACAGGCCCCAGGCGGCCATCAGGGTCATGTGCAGGGTTGTGCCGTGGCGCTGGCTCAAGGCCCGCAGGCCGGCGGTCAGCTGCGCGTCCAGGCGCACCGCAACACTGCTGCCGGCGTAGTCTTGCTGGGCCGGGCGCGGTCGGTCGCTGGGCAGCATCAGCAAGGGCGGCGCACCATCCAGGGCGCGCCGCCAGTACTGCGCCTGCTGCTCCAGCACCGCGCCACTGAGCCAGCGCCGCTGCCAGTGGGCAAAGTCGCTGTACTGCAACACCAGCGGCGGCAGCGGATCGGCCAGGCCCTGGCTGAAGGCGGCGTACAGCGCCACCAGTTCGCGGGTCAACAGGTTCATCGACCAGCCATCGCTGACGATATGGTGCAGGGTCAGCAGCAGCACATGGTGATCGTCCGCCAGCTGGATCAGCCGCCCGCGGATCAACGGCCCGCGCTGCAGGTCGAAGGGCGCCGAGGCCTCGCCCTGTACCAGGGCCTGCAAGGCCTCCTGGGCCTGGGGATGGCCGCGCAGGTTTTCCAGTTGCAGGTCCAGCCCGGCTTCCGCCGGGGCGATCAGCACCTGGGCCTCGTCGCCGTATTGGGCAAAGCGGCTGCGCAGGCTTGCATGCCGCGCAACGATGCGTTCCAGGGCCCGTTGCAGGGCCGCGCCATCCAGCTGGCCACGCAGGCGCAGGCCGATGGGTATGTTGTAGGCGGTGTTGGCGCCTTCCATCTGCGCCAGGAACCACAGCCGCTGCTGGGCGAAGGACAACGCCAGCGGCTGGTTGTGCGGCGCCGGCAACAGCTCCGGCAGGCTGCTGCGCTCGGCCCGCTCCAGGGCCGCCGCCACCGCGCTGAGTTCGGCATTGGCGAACAGCTCACCCATGGCCAGTTCCAGCCCCAGGCGCTGGCGCACCTGGGACAGCATGCGCATGGCCAGCAGCGAGTGCCCGCCCAGTTCGAAGAAATGGTCGTGGCGCCCAACCCGCGGCACCTGCAGCAGCTCTTGCCAGATCTGCGCCAGGGCGTTTTCAGCGGGGCCTTGCGGGGCCTGGTAGACACGGCTGAACAGCGCGTCCTGGTCCGGGGCCGGCAGGGCCTTGCGATCGACTTTGCCATTGCAGGTCAGGGGCAAGGCCGCCAGCCGTACAAAGGCCACTGGCACCATGTAGTCCGGCAACTGCGCCAGCAGTTGCCCACGCAGTTCGCCCACCACCACTGCCGCGCCTTGCTGTTCAGTGAAATAGGCCACCAGCCGCGGGTTGCCCGGCGGGTCTTCGCGGACCAGCACCAGCGCCTCCTGAATCCCGGGGTACTGGTTGAGGCGGGTTTCGATTTCCCCCAGCTCGATGCGCACGCCACGGATCTTCACCTGGTCGTCGTTGCGCCCCAGGTAGTCGATACGCCCGTCCGCCAGCCAGCGCGCCAGGTCACCGGTGCGGTACATGCGCGCCCCGGGCACCTGGCTGAAGGGGTCGTCAAGAAAGCGCTCGGCGCTCAGCTCAGGACGCCCGAGATACCCCCGGGCCACCCCGGCGCCGCCGACATACAGCTCGCCGGCCACCCCCACCGGCACCGGGCGCTGCGCTTCGTCCAGCAGGTAGATGCGGGCATGGGCGATGGGCCGGCCGATATCCAGCCCCTGCCCGGCCAGCATCGGCCCGGAGGTGGCCACCACCGTGGCTTCGGTGGGGCCGTAGTTGTTGATCAGGGCAAAACCCTGGTCGTGGCTGAACTGACGCAGTCGGTCGCCGCCGATCAACAGGGTTTTCAGGGTCGGGTGCCCGAGCGCCTGGCTGAAGGCGTATTCGGCCACCGGCGTCGGCAGGAAGCTGACGTCCAGTGGCTGCTCGCGCCACCAGGCGAGCAAGGCATCCAGGTCCTCGCTGCCGTCGCGGGTCGGCGCCAGGTGCAAGGTGGCGCCCACGCACAGCGCCGGCCACAGCTCCCAGGCCATGGCGTCGAAACCGAAACCGGCGAGGCTGGAGGTGTGGCTGCCGGCCTCCAGGTCGAAGGCCCGGCAATGCCAGTCCACCAGGTTGCCCAGGCTCTGGTGCTCCACCATCACCCCCTTGGGCAGGCCGGTGGAACCCGAGGTGTAGATCACATAGGCGAGGTTGGCCGGGGTCAGCCCCGGCACCTGGAGGTTGCCCTCGGCGCCGTCTTGCCAGAGCGCGGGGTCGAGTTCGAGCAGCGGCAAGCCCAGCGCCGGCAGGCGCGAGCGCAACTCGGGCTGCACCAGCAGTACCCGCGGCCCGCTGTCTTGCAGCAGGTAGTTCAGGCGTTCGCCAGGGTGCGCCGGGTCGATGGGCACATAGCTGGCCCCGGACTTGAGCACCGCCAGCAGCCCGACCAGGGTCGGCAGGCTGCGCCGGGCCACTACCGCGACCCGGTCGTCGGGGCGCACCCCCAGGGCCAGCAACTGCCGGGCCAGCACATTGGCCTGCCGGTTGAGTTCGCCATAGCTCAGGCAATCGCCCTGATACCAGGCGGCCGGGGCTTCCGGTCGAAGGGCCGCCTGGGCCTCGATCCGGGCATGAATGGTCAGTGCCTGGGGCCAGTCGCTGCTGCTCGGGTTGAACTGCACCAGCACTCGCTCGCGTTCGGCCCGGGGCAGGATCGGCAACTGCTGCAGAGGCAATTGCGGCGTCTGTTCCAGGGCCTGGTCCAGGTGTTCCAGGGCGCACAGCAGGTAGTCGAGGATCGGCCCCGGCTCGACCTGGGTACTGGCCAGCAGGGTCAGGCCGAAGTCATCGGCGAAGTCATCGACGCTCAGGGTCAGCGGGTAGTTGGTGCGCTCCTCGCTGTGCAGGGTCTCGATCCCGGCCCAGGCCGCCCGGGCCTCGGCACTGGCCCCGGTACCGCTGTGGCGGTAGTTGAGCAAGGCGCTGAACAACGGGGTCGGCGCCTGGACGCCACTGCAACGCTGGGCCAGGGCCAGGGCCGCGTGTTCATGCCGCAGTAGGCGGGTCAGGCGCGCGTGGGTGGCCTTGAGCGCCTGCTCCAGGGGCTGCTCGTCGACATCCTGGCGAAACGGCAAGGTGTTGATAAAGATCCCCAGGGCCCGCTCGGTGGCTTCGGCGCCTTGCAGGCGGCCCATCAGCACGGTGCCGAACACCACCTTGCGCTTGCCGGCCAGGGTGCCCAGCACCCGGCCCCAGGCCAGGTGGAACAGGCTCGCGGCGCTGACCCCGGCCTGCCGTGCGCGACTGCGCAGACGCTGGCTCAGGGCCGCCGGCAAGCGTCGGCTGCACTCGACGATGGCGCGGCCATCGCCCTGCACGTCCTGCAGGCCAAAGGGCAGGGTCGGCTCGTCGATATCCCCCAGCATCTGTCGGAAGAAGGCTTCGTGCTCGGCTTCGCTGGTGCCCAGGCGGGCCTGGGCCACGTAGTTGCGAAACGCCAGGGGCGGCCCCAGGCGCTCGGCCTGGCCAGTGAGCAGGGCCTGCATTTCCTGGCGCACCACCTCCAGGGCACTGTGGTCCAGGGCGATATGGTGAAACAGCAGGGTGGCAAGGATGCGCTGCCCTGCAGGGTCCGCCGCATGCACCAGGCGCAGCAGCGGTGCCTGAGCGAGATCCAGGCGATAGTGCCGGGCATCGAAGCGCCCATGCAGTTGGGCCAGCACATCGCCGGCCGCGGGGTCGAGGGCGACTTCCTCGAGCACCAGCGCGGCTTCACGCCAGACCACCTGCATCGGCTGTTCCAGGCCTTCCCAGAGCACGGCAGTGCGCAAGATATCGTGGCGTGCAATCACCCCACGCAAGGCCTCGGCAAAGGCCTGCAGGCGCTCGCCGCTGGCAAAGGCGAAGTGCGCCTGCATCACATAGGGATCGCCCTGGGCGGCGCTGACATGGTGATAGAGAATGCCTTCCTGCAGGGGCGCCAGGGGGTAGATGTCCTGCACATTGGCCACCCCGCCCGGCACCCGGGCGACGATGCTGTCGATGGCCACTTGATCGAGCCCGGCCAGGGGCAGCAGGTCCGGAGTGATGCGCAAGGTATCGCGGGTGATGCCATTGACCGGCACCTGCACGGTCCCGGCCTTGGCCGCCGAATAGTCGCCGGCCCTGATCAGCTCGATCAGCTCGGGCTTGGCTTCGCGCAACCGGGCCAGCAGGGCCGGATCGCTCAAGGCCGCCTTGTTGCCCTGGACCACCAGTTGCTCATCCTTGAGCACCAGTTGCACATCCTTTTCCTTCAGTGTCGCCAAGAGTTCGATCAGGCTCACAGGACGATCTCCATGCGTTCAGTCATTGCTGCGTAGCCCGCCAGGGTCGGCTGCTCGAACAGCGCCCGGACATCGGCCTCCATGCCTTCCTCGCGCATCCGGCTGATCAGGCTCACCGCCAGCAGCGAGTGGCCGCCCAGTTCGAAGAAGTGATCCTGGCGCCCAACCCGCTCCACCTTGAGCAGTTCGGCCCAGAGCCGCGCCAGGGTGATTTCCACCTCGCCCACCGGCGCCTCGTACTCGCGCACCCGCGCCGCCTCCAGCCCCGGGGCCGGCAGGGCCTTGCGCGCAAGC
Source organism: Pseudomonas sp. NFXW11 (assembly GCF_049887815.1). Classification (NCBI taxonomy): domain Bacteria; kingdom Pseudomonadati; phylum Pseudomonadota; class Gammaproteobacteria; order Pseudomonadales; family Pseudomonadaceae; genus Pseudomonas; species Pseudomonas sp. NFXW11. The sequence continues at coordinate 20,344 of NZ_JAGEKI010000005.1, forward strand.
TTGCCGTTGGGGCTCAGGGGCAGTGCCTGCAGGTGCACATAGAGCGCTGGCACCATGTACTCCGGCAGCTGTTGCAACAACGCCCCGCGCAACTGCTCCACCGGCAGGCACTGGTCGCCCTGGTGGGTGGTGTAGTAGGCCACCAGGCGCTGGTCGCCGGGCACATCTTCGCGAGCCAGCACCACCGCCTCCTTGACCCCGTCCAGCTGGGTCAGACGCGCCTGGATTTCCCCCAGTTCGATGCGCAGGCCGCGGATCTTCACCTGGTCGTCATTGCGCCCCAGGTACTCGATATTGCCGTCACTGCGGTAACGAGCCAGGTCGCCGGTGCGGTACATCCGCGCCCCGGGGGCCGCGCTGAAGGGGTCGTCGAGAAAGCGTTCGGCGGTCAACTGCTCGCGGTTGAGGTAACCCCGGGCCACTTGCACCCCACCGATGTAGAGCTCTCCCGCCACCCCCAGGGGCACCGGTTGGCGCTGGCCATCGAGCAGGTACAGAAGGGTGTTGGCAATCGGCTTGCCAATCGGTGTGTTGTCCGGGGTCTGATCCAACGGCCCGCTGCAATCCCAGGCGCTGACATCCACCGCCGCTTCGGTGGGGCCATAAAGGTTGTACAGCCCGACTCCAGGCAACTGCTGTTTGAAGCGCCTCACCAGGCTGCCCGGCAAGGCTTCGCCGCTGCACATCACCTGGCGCAGGCCCAAGGGTTCAACGCCCTCGCCATGGGCCAGGAACACATCGAGCATCGAGGGCACGAAATGCAGGGTGCTGATGCCCTCGGCGCGAATCACTTCACGCAGGTAGGCCGGGTCCTTGTGCCCTTCGGGACGGGCCATCACCAGCCGTGCGCCGGTGAACAGCGGCCAGAAGAATTCCCAGACCGAAACGTCGAAGCTGAACGGGGTTTTCTGCAGCACCGCGTCCGCCGCGCTCAGCGGGTACTGCTCCTGCATCCACAGCAAACGGTTGACTACCGCCCGGTGCTCGTTCATCGCGCCCTTGGGCTGGCCGGTGGAACCGGAGGTGTAGATCACATAGGCCAGGTGGTTCGGCGCCACATCCGAGTACAGTGGGCTGCTCAGTGCCGGGCTGGAAAGCGCTGTGCTGCCCTGGAACTGTTGCTCCAGGTCCACCAGCGGCACCGCCAGCTCCCCCAGCAGTTGGCGGGTCGCGCCCTGGGCCAGCACCGCCAGCGGCGCGCTGTCTGCGAGCATGTAGGCGATGCGCTCCGCCGGGTAGCTCGGGTCGATGGGCACATAGGCGCCGCCGGCCTTGAGGATCGCCAGCAAGCCAACCACCATCGGCAACCCGCGCTCGACGCAGATCGCCACCCGGGCATCGGCACCCACCCCCAATTGCCGCAACTGCGCGGCCAGCTGATTGGCCCGCTGATCGAGCTGGCGATAGCTCATTTGCAGTTCGCCCGCCTTGACCGCGATGGCCTCGGGCGTGCGCGCCACCTGGGCCTCGAACAGCCCGTGCAGGGTCTGTTCCAGGGCATAGTCGCGGGCCGTGGCATTGAACCCTTGCAGCAGTTGCCGGCGTTCCTCCGGCGGCAGGATGGGGGTATCCCGCAGCGGAAGCTGCGGCCTGTGTTCCAGGTTATGCACCAGGGCCAGCAAGGCCTGCTGCATGAAGCCGCAGATTCGCTCGGCACCGACCCGCGCCAAGGTCATGGCGGTGAGGCGGAAGCCCTGGCCCAGGTCGTCGACGTTCAGGCTCAGTGGGTAGTTGGTGCGTTCCTCGCTGTGCAGGGTGTCGATTCCGGCCCAGGCCTGTTGCACGGTTTCGCTCCAGGGCGCGTCGCTGCCATGGCGGTAGTTGAGCATCGCGCTGAACAGTGGCAGCGGCGCCGCCACGCCGCTGCAACGCTGGGCCAGGGCCAGGGAGGCGTGCTCGTGCCCAAGCAGGGCACTGAGCCGCGCATGGGTGGCCTTGACCGCCGCCCGGGTGCCGCTGTGGTCCAGGTCGACCCGCAGCGGCAGGGTGTTGATAAACATCCCCAGGGCCCGGTCAGCGCCCTGCCCGGCCTGCATCCGCCCCAGCAGCACGGTGCCGAACACTACCTGCTCCTGGCCCGAGGCCAGGCTCAGGACCCGCGCCCAGGCCAGGTGGAACAGGCTCGCGGCACTCACCCCGAGCTGCCGCGCCTGGCTGCGCAGGCGAATGCTGAGATCGGCGTCCAGGGCCTGTTGCGCTTCCTCGATGGCCTCGCCGTCGCCCTGCACATCCTGCAGGTCGAAGGCCAGGGTCGGGGTGTCGATGGCGCCGAGCATGTCCTTGAAGAAGGCCTCGTGCTCCTCGCGGCTGACCCCCAGGCGCGCCTGGGCCACGTAGTTGCGATAGGGAATAGCCGCACCGCTGGGTGCCTGGCCCAGCAGGCAGGCCTGGATCTCTTCGCGCACCACGTCCAGGGCGGTGTGGTCGAGAACGAGATGGTGAAACAGCAGGATGGCGACGATGCGCTGCGCGGCCGGGTCCCAGGCGTGCACCAGGCGCAACAGCGGCGCCTGGGCCAGGTCCAGGCGGTAGTGCCGAGGGTCGAAGCGCGCTTGCAGTTGCTCCAGCACCGGCCCGGCGGCCAGCTCCAGCGGCACCTCTTGCAGGGCCACTTCAGCCCGGCGCCAGACCACTTGCAGTGGCTGCTTCAAGCCTTCCCAGAGCACTGCGGTGCGCAGGATGTCATGACGCTCGACCACCCGTTGCAAGGCCTCGACAAAGGCCTCCAGGCGCTGTCGGTCGGCGAACGCCAACTGCGATTGCAGCAGGTAGGGGTCGCCCTGGCGCGCACTCAGGTGGTGATAGAGGATGCCCTCTTGCAAGGGCGCCAGGGGGTAGATGTCCTGCACATTGGCCGCCCCGCCGGGCACTGTGGCCAGCACCTTGTCGATGGCCGACTGCTCCAGCTCGATCAACGGCAAAAGCTCGGGGGTGATCTGCGTGCAGTCGGCGCCGATGGGGTTGGCCGGCACCAATACCTCGCGTCCACTGCCCACTGCCGCTGCCAGTGCGGCCAGGGTCGGCTGGCCGAACAGCACCCGCACATCCGCCGTCAGGCCCACCTGGCGCATGCGCTCGATCAGGCTCACCGCCAGCAGCGAGTGCCCGCCCAGCTCGAAGAAGTGGTCATGGCGGCCCACCTGAGGCACCTCCAGCAGCTCGCTCCAGATCTGTGCCAGGGCAATTTCCACCTCACCCTCGGGGGCCTCGAATGCGCGGCTCAGCCAGGCCTGCGGGCCCGGTGGCGGCAGGGCCTTGCGGTCGAGCTTGCCGTTGCCGGTCAGGGGCATGGCGGTGAGCCCCATATATGCCACCGGCAGCATGTAGTCCGGCAGGTGGCCCTGCAGGTGGTCGCGCAGGTCGGCGGCGTCCGGCCCCGTGCCGGCCTCGTCCTGGCGGGTAAAATAGGCCAGCAGGCGCCCTTCGCGCACCAGCACCAGGGCTTCCTTGAGCGCCGGGTGAGAGAGCAGCGCGGCCTCGATTTCCCCCGGTTCGATGCGCATGCCGCGCACCTTGATCTGATCGTCGTTGCGCCCCAGGAAGTCGAGGCTGCCGTCGGCGCGCCAGCGGGCCAGGTCGCCACTGCGGTACATGCGGGCATTGGGCTCGGCGCAGAACGGGTCGTCGAGGAAGCGTTCGGCACTCAGTTCCGGGCGGCCGAGATAGCCCCGGGCTACCACGACGCCGCCTATGTAGAGCTCGCCACTGACCCCCAGCGGCACCGGGCGCTGCGCCTGGTCCAGCAGGTAGATGCGTGCATTGGCCATGGGCCGGCCGATATGCAGCGCGCCCCCGGCTTCCAGCACCCCGGAGGTGGCCAGCACCGTGGCTTCGGTGGGGCCGTAGTTGTTGAACACCTGGAACCCCGGGTCGCGGGCAAACTGGCGCAGGCGGTCGCCGCCGATCAGCAGGGTCTTGAGGGTCGGGTGGCCACGCCCCTGGCTCAAGGCGTATTCGGCCACCGGGGTGGGCAGGAAGCTGACATCCAGCGGCTGATCACGCCACCACTGCAGCAGTGCATCCAGGTCCTGGGTGCCGACCTCGGCCGGTGGCAGGTGCAGGGTCGCGCCACTGCACAGGGTCGACCAGATTTCCCAGGCCATGGCGTCGAAACCCAGGCCGGCAACGCTGGAACTGTGGCGCCCAGGCCCCGTGCCAAAGGCCTGGCAATGCCAGTGGATCATGTTCTCCAGGCTCCGGTGCTCGATCATCACGCCCTTGGGCTGACCGGTGGAGCCGGAGGTGTAGATCACATAGGCCAGGTGCGCCGGAGTCAGTTGCGCAACCTGGGGATTGTCCGGCTCAAGCTCGGCCCCGTCACAGCGCCGCAGGTCGATCTGCAGCACCCCGGGCAGGCCCGGCAGTGGCTCGCCCTGCACCAGCAGCGCTCGTGGCGCGCTGTCTTGCAGCAGGTAGGCCATGCGCTCCGGTGGCTGGGCCGGGTCGATGGGCACGTAGCAGCCACCGGCCTTGAGAATCCCCAGCATGCCGGTGAGCAGGTGGGGCCCACGGGGCAGGCACAGCGCCACCCGGTCGTCGGGGCGCACCCCCAGTTCCAGCAGTTGCCGCGCCAGGCGATTGGCCCGGCGGTTGAGCTCGCCGTAACTCAACTGCAACGGCCCCTGCACCAACGCCACGGCCTCGGGCGCCTGGCGTACCTGGACCTCGAACAGGCCATGCAGGGTGTGCCCGCGCGGGTAATCGGCCGCGGTGGCATTGCAACCCTCCAGCAGTTGCTCACGCTCGGCCGCAGGCAACACCGAGAGTTGCGCAAGGTCCAGCTCCGGGCTCCACTCCAGGGCGTCCGCCAGTTGCTCCAGGGCGCAGAGCATATAGCCGCCCATGCGCGCCGCGCCGATCTCGGCCCGGGCCAGCAGGGCCAGTTCGAAGCCCTGGCCGAGGTCATCCACGCTCAGGCTCAGGGGATAGTTGCTGCGCTCCTCGCCCCCCAGCAGTTCCACCCCCTGCCAGATGCCCTCACCGGCTTGCGCGCTGTGCTCGGCGGCGCTGTGGCGATAGTTGAGCAAGGCGCTGAACAGCGGCGAGCTGGCCGACACGCCGCTGCAGCGCTGGGCCAGGGCCAGAGAGGCGTGCTCATGCCCGAGCAGGGCGCTGAGCCGGGCATGGGTGGCCCTGACCGCGGCGCGCACACCGAGGCCGTACACATCCACCCGCAGCGGCAGGGTATTGATAAACACCCCCAGGGCGCGGTCGGCGCCCTCGCCGCCCTGCATGCGCCCCATCAGCACGGTGCCGAACACCACCTGCTTGCGGTTGGCCACCTGCCCCAGCACCAGGCCCCAGGCCAGGTGCATCAATGCCGCGGCACTCACCCCCAGCTGCCGGCTCTGCTCGCGCAAACGCTGGCTCAGCGGTGCCGGCAATGGCAGCCGGGCTTCCTCGATATCACGGCCATCACCCTGCACATCGGCCACACCGAAGGCCAGGGTCGGCTCGTCGATATCGCCGAGCATGTCGCGGAAGAAGGCTTCGTGCTCGGCCTGCCCCGCGCCCAGGCGCGCCTGGGCCACGTAGTTGCGATAGGGCACCGGGGTGCCCAGCGGCTGGCCGCGAGCGAACAGCAACTGGTGCATTTCCTCGCCTATCACCGCCATCGCGGTGTGGTCCAGGGCCAGGTGATGGAACAGCAGGATCGCCAGCACCCGCGCCTGCCCCGGCTGGCGGGCATAGACCAGGCGGATCAGCGGCGCCTGGGCCAGGTCCAGGCGCCAGTGGCGAGCGTCGAAACGCCTGTGCAGTTGCTCCAGCAGATCCCCCTCGGCAGGGTCCAGATGCTGCTCCTCGACCCGCAGCTCGGCGTGTCGCCAGACCACCTGCACAGGTTGCGGCAGCCCCTCCCAGAGCACCGCGGTGCGCAAGATATCGTGGCGCGCGATCACCTGTTGCAGGCCCTCGGCAAACCCCTGCAAGCGCTCCAGGCTGTCGAAGGCCAGGCGCGATTGCAGCAGGTAGGGATCGCCCTGCTCAGCGCTCAGGTGGTGATAGAGAATGCCCTCTTGCAGGGGCGCCAGGGGGTAGATGTCCTGCACATTGGCCACGCCGCCGGGGACGCTGGCCACCACCAGGTCGATGGCCGACTGTTCCAGCTCGATCAGTGGCAGCAGCTGCGGGGTGATCTGCGCGCAGTCGAGGGCGATGCGGTTGGCCGGCACCTGCACCTCGCGGCCACTGCCCACCGCCGCAGCCAGGGCGGCCAGGGTCGGCTGGCTGAACAGCACCCGCACATCGGCGCTGAAACCGATCTGGCGCATGCGCTCGATCAGGCTCACCGCCAGCAGCGAATGGCCGCCCAGTTCGAAGAAGTGATCATGCCGGCCAATGCGCTCGACCTTGAGCAGTTCGCTCCAGATCCGCGCCAGGGCGATTTCCACCTCGCCCTCGGGGGCGGCATAACCGCGACTGAGCAGGGTGGCCGCATCCGGCGCCGGCAGTGCGTGCTGATCGAGCTTGCCGTTGTTGGTCAGGGGCAGCGCCTCAAGCTGCACATAGGCCAGCGGCACCATGTACTCGGGCAACTGTTGCAACAGGCTTTCACGCAGCTGTTGCGCGGTCAGCGCCGGGGCCTGTGGCGCCTGGGTGTAATAGGCCACCAGGCGCTTGTCGCCGGGTTCGTCCTCGCGCACCACCACCGCCGCGTCCTTGATTCCGGCACAGGCCGCCAAGCGGCTCTGGATCTCCCCGGGCTCGATGCGCAGGCCACGGATCTTCACCTGGTCGTCCAGGCGTCCCAGGCACTCCAGCAGGCCGTCCTCGCGCCAGCGGCCGATATCCCCGGTGCGGTACAAAAGCCCGTCGGGGCGCTCGCTGAAGGGGTCGCGAATGAACTTCTCGGCGCTGAGCTCGGGGCGGTTGAGGTAGCCCAGGGCCACGCCGTCGCCGCCAATCACGATCTCGCCCTGAGCGCCAATGGGCAGCAGTTGCTGACGGGCATCGAGGACATACACCCGGGTATTGGCGAGCGGCCGGCCGATGGGCAGGCTGTCGGCCTCGGCCGGCACCTGCCGCGGCTCGTAAGTCACGGCGAAGGTGGTGCTTTCGGTCGGCCCGTAGCCGTTCACCAGGCGCAGTTGCGGCGCTTGCGCCTGCATCCGCCGGAAGGCCGTGGGGTCGGCCCGCTCGCCGCCGCACATCAGCATGCGCAAGCCCTTGAGGGCCTGGGGAATTGCCTGCACGTACTGGTTGAACAGGCTGGTGGTGAGGAACAGCAGGGTCACCCCGGCAGCGCCCAGCAGCTGGCCGAAGGCCTGGGGTTCGAGCAGGGTGTGGTGATCGACCACCACGACCCGGCCGCCATTGAGCAAGGGCCCCCAGACTTCCAGGGTGCTGGCGTCGAAGGCCGGGTTGGAAGCGAAGGCCACCCGGTCGGCGGCGCTCAAATCGCTGTAGCCATCGTTGAGCACCAGCCGGGTAATGCCGCGGTGCGGCACCAGCACCCCCTTGGGCGTGCCGGTGGAACCCGAGGTGTACATGATGTAGGCCACCGCCGCGGAGGATTGCGCCAGCGCCGGGTTGTGCCCGGGCAATGGCGCCAGCGCCAGGCGGTCGAGGTCGATGCGCCGCAGCGGGCTGTCCAGGGGCTGGTCGCTGCGGCTGAGCAGGGCCACGCTCTGGCTGTCCTGCAGCATGAAAGCCTGGCGCTCGGCCGGGGCGTTGATGTCCAGGGGCACATAGGCGGCGGCGCACTTGCAGACCGCCAGTTGCCCGACCAGCAGCTCCAGGGAGCGCGGCAGCAACAGCGCCACCTTGTCCCCCGGCTGCACCCCCAATTGCAGCAGGTGATGGGCCAGGCGGTTGGCCCAGGTATTGAGTTCGGCGTAGCTCAGGTTCTGCTCGCCATGCACCGCCGCCAGCCGTTGCGGATGGGCAGCGGCTTGCTCCTCGAAACGCTGCGCCAGGGTCTGCTGATGCGGGTAGTCACGAGCACTGGCATTGAACTCCAGCAGCAGTTGCCGGCGCTCCGCTGCGGGCAGGATCGGGATCTCCAGCAGGGCCTTGGCCGGTGTCTGCTCCAGGGCCTGGACCAGGTGACCCAGGGCGCATTCCAGGTAGGCGCAGACCCGCTGGCCATTGACCTGCTGCACCGCCTGCACGCCAAGGCGCAGGCCGCTGCCGTCATCGTCGATATTCAGGGTCAGCGGGTAGTTGCTGCGCTCCTCGGAAGCCAGCACGCGAATCCCTTGCCAGTTCGCCGGGCTGTGCTGGTCGTCGCCATCGAGCCGGGTGTGCCGGTAGTTGAGCAGGCTGTTGAACAACGGCTGCGACGCCGGCACGCCACTGCAACGTTGGGCCAGGGCCAGGGAGGCATGTTCGTGGCCGAGCAACTGGGCGAGCCGGCCATGGGTCTCGCGCAGGGCTTGTTCCACCCCCAGGCTGCCGAGGTCGATACGCAGCGGCAAGGTGTTGATAAACATCCCCAGGGCCCGGTCGGCGCCACTGCCGCCGTGCATCCGCCCCAGCAGCACGGTGCCGAACACCACCGCTTCGCCTCCGGCCAACTGCCCCAGCACCTGGCCCCAGGCCAGGTGCATCAGGCTGGCGACACTGACCCCGAAGCGCCGCGTCTGTTCCCGCAGGCGCCGGCACAGCGCCGCCGCCAGCAGCAGCCGCTGCTCATGGATGCCGCTGCCGTCGCGCTGCACGTCTTGCAGGCCAAAAGCCAGGGTCGGCTGCTGGATATCGCCGAGCATCTGCCGGAAGAACGCCTGGTGCTGCGCTTCACTCTGGCCCAGGCGGGCCTGGGCCACGTAGTTGCGATAGGGCACTGGCACCGGCAGTTGCCCGCCCTGCCCTTGCAGCACCGCACCGATTTCGCTCACCAGCACATCCAGGGACGTGTGATCCAGGGCCAGGTGGTGCAACAGCAGCATGCCCAGCCAGCGCGGCGATTGCCCATCCCGGGCCACCACCAGGCGCAGCAGCGGCGCCCGGGTCAGGTCGAGGCGGTAGTGCCGGGGGTCGAAGCGCTGTTGCAACTGCTGCAGCAACGGGCCGGCGGCCGGGTCCGGCTCCACCACTTCGACGGCCAGCGGCGCCTCGCGCCAGACCACTTGCACCGGCTCGTCCAGGCCTTCCCAGGCCAGGCTGGTGCGCAGGATATCGTGGCGCTGGATCACCTGCTGCAGGGCCAGGGTGAAGGTTTGCAAGGCATTGTCACTGGCGAATTCGAACTGCACCTGGAGCACATAAGGGTCGCCTTCGGCGCTGCTCAGGTGGTGGTACAGAATGCCCGCCTGCAAGGGCGCCAGGGCATACAGGTCCTGGACATTGGCGGTGCGGCCCGGCACCAGCGCCACCACCCTGTCGATGGCCGCCTGGTCGAGGTCGGCCAGGGGCAGCAGTTGCGGGGTAATGTGCTGGCAATCGGCGCTGATCAGGTTGGCCGGCACCGGCACCTCGTGCTGCCCGCCCACGGCGGCGGCCAGGGCTTGCAGGGTCGGCTGGCCGAACAGCACCCGCACATCGGCGCTGAGGCCGACCTGGCGCATGCGCTCCATCAGCTTCACCGCCAGCAGCGAATGCCCGCCCAGCTCGAAGAAGTTGTCCTGGCGGCCGACTTCCGGCAGTTGCAGCAGCTCTTGCCAGATGCCGGCGATGGTCTGTTCCACCGCGCCCACCGGCGCTTGGTATTCGCCCCGGGCCACGGCTTCGCCGTCGGGGGCCGGCAGGGCCTTGCGGTCGAGCTTGCCGTTGCCGGTCAGGGGCCAGGCGTCGAGCAGCACATAGGCGGCGGGCAGCATGTAGTCCGCCAGGTGCTGGCGCAGTTGCTCTCGCAGTTGCGTGGCGCCGGGCTGCGCACCGGGCCGAGGGATCACATAGGCCACCAGGCGCGGGTCGCCACCGGGCTCTTGCCGGGCAATCACCCGCGCTTCGCTGACCCCGTCGCAGGCTGCCAGGCGCGCCTCGATTTCCCCCAACTCGATACGGAAACCACGAATCTTCACCTGGTCATCGTTGCGGCCCAGGTATTCCAGGCTGCCGTCGGGCCGCCAGCGGGCCAGGTCGCCGCTGCGGTACAGCCGCGCCCCCGGCTGCTCGCTGAAGGGGTGGGCGATAAAGCGCTGGGCATTGAGTTGCTCGCGGTTGAGGTAACCCCGGGCCACCCCCGCACCGCCCACATACAGCTCCCCCACCACGCCGCACGGCACCGGCTGGCGCTGGGCGTCGAGCACATACAGCTGCAGGTCGGGGATGCGCCGGCCGATGGGGCTGCTGCCCACCAGCTGCGCATCCGCCGCCTGCAAGGGGCAATAGGTCACGTGCACCGTGGTTTCGGTGATGCCGTACATGTTCACCAGCTGGGTGCCGACGTTTTCCACCCGCGCGTACCAGGGCTTGAGCAGGCCCGGTTCCAGGGCCTCGCCACCGAAGATCACCTGGCGCAGGGAGTGCTTGAGGCGGCTCTGGCCCTGGGCGCTGATCAGCGCGCGAAAGGCACTGGGGGTCTGGTTGAGGATGCTCACCGAGGCCTCGCAGAGCAGCCGGTAGCAGGCCTCGGGCGAGCGGCTGACGGCCTGGGGCACGATCAGCAACTGGCCGCCATGGATCAGCGCGCCCCAGATTTCCCAGACCGAGAAGTCAAAGGCAAAGGAGTGGAACAACGCCCACACATCGCGCCAGTTGAAGTCGAACCCGTCGCGGGTGGCGGAGAACAGCCGAGCCACGTTGCGGTGCTCGATCATCACCCCCTTGGGCAGGCCGGTGGAGCCGGAGGTGTAGATCACGTAGGCCAGGTGGCTCGGGGTCAGCCCCGGCACTTCGGGGTTGTCCAGGGACTCGTGGGCCAGGGTGCGGCTGTCGAGGTCGATCAGCGGCACCCGCAGGTCGGCCACCAGGGCCTGGGTCTGGGCCTGTACCAAGAGCGCCACCGGCGCGCTGTCCTCCAGGGTGTAGGCGATGCGTTCGCGCGGATAGGCCGGGTCAATGGGCACGTAGGCGGCGCCGGCCTTGAGGATACCCAGCAGGCCGATGATCATTTCCAGGCCACGCTCGACACAGATTGCCACCCGCTGGTCCGGACGCACGCCCAGGGCCAGCAGCCGGTGGGCCAGTTGATTGGCGCGCTGGTTGAGCTGGCCGTAGCTCAGGCGCTGGCCCTCGAAGATCAGCGCCGGTGCCTCGGGCTGGACCCGGGCCTGGGCTTCCACCTGTTGATGGATCAGCGGGCTGTCGGGGTAGTGCCCGAGCGGCGTATTGAGGCCATGCAGCAGGTAGTTGCGTTCGCTGGCCGGCAGAATGTCGAGGCTGTGCAGCGGCGCCTCGGGGTTGTCCTGCAGGGCCAGGGCCAGGCTTTCCAGGGCGCACAGCAGGTAGCCACCGATACGCTCGGCGCCGATTTGCCGGTCCACCAGGGCGGTGATGCGCAGGTCGTCACCCAGGTCGTCGATATTCAGGGTCAGCGGGTAGTTGGTGCGTTCCTCGGCCCCCAGCACCTGGATGCCCGGCACCAGTTCCTGGACCTCGGCGGCGTCGGCGGCCTGGCTGTGGCGGTAGTTGAGCATGGCGCTGAACAGCGGGGTTGGCGCGGCCACGCCACTGCAGCGCTGGGCCAGGGCCAGGGAGGCGTGTTCGTGGGCGAGCAAGGCGCTCAGGCGACTATGGGTGGCCAGCACCCCGTCGCGCACGCTCTGGGCGCCGACATCGACCCGCAGCGGCAAGGTATTGATAAACATCCCCAGGGCCCGTTCGCCATCTTCGCCGGCCTGCATGCGCCCCAGCAGCACGGTGCCGAACACCACCGCCTCGCGCCCGGACACCTGCCCCAGCACCCGCCCCAGTGCCAGGTGCAACAAGCTGGCGACACTCACCCCCAACTGCCGGGCCTGGGCGCGCAGGCGCTGGCTGAGCGGCCGGTCCAGGGTCTGCCGGTGCTCTTCGATCACCCGGCTGGCGTCCTGCACCTCGCCGAGGCCGAACGGCAGGGTCGGCTCGTCGATATCACCCAGCATGTCGCGGAAAAACCCTTCGTGATGCGCCTGGCTCTGGCCCAGGCGGGCCTGGGCCAGATGGTCGCGAAAAGCCACCGGTGCCGGCAGCTGGGCCGTGCGACCAAGCAGGAAGGCCTGGACTTCCTGGCGCACCAGGTCCAGGGCCGCGTGATCCAGGACGGTGTGGTGGAACAGCAGCAAGGCCACCTGGCGCGACTGCCCGGGGTCGGCCCCATGCACCAGGCGCAGCAGCGGCGCCTGGCGCAGGTCGAGGCGGAAATGCCGGCAGTCGTAGCGCTGCTGCAACTGTTCCAGGGCCGGGCCACCCGCCGGGTCCAGCTGCACGGCCTCGCACAACAGCGGCGCCTGGCGCCAGACCACTTGCAGCGGCTCGTCGAGGTTTTCCCAGACCAGCGCGGTGCGCAGGATATCGTGGCGCTCGATCACCCATTGCAGGGCCCCGGCAAAGGCCTGCAGCAACTCCGGGCTGGCGAAGGCGAAGCGCGCCTGCAGCACATAGGGGTCGCCGGCGCTGGCCGCCAGATGGTGGTAGAGCATGCCTTCCTGCAGCGGCGCCAGGGGGTAGATGTCCTGCACATTGGCCGCGCCACCGGGCACCCCGGCAACGATGCGCTCGATGGCCGGCGGGTCCAGTTGCACCAGCGGCAGCATCTCGGGGGTGATCCTGAAAGCCGGGCTCAACCAACTGCCGCCCTGCCCGGCCACCAGTTGCAACAACTGCGCCTTGTGCAGCACCAGGCTGTCCCACAGACCGTCGTCCAGGGACTGGTCGTCACCCTGCACCAGCAGGTCCTGATCATCCTGCTGCAAACGGATCGCTAGGGTCGAAAGTACGGCCATCAATTCGCTGAACTGCATGGGTAACCTGCCTGAGTATTCGCCATGGGTGGAAGGAAAAACTGCACGTTGCCGAGGCCGCCCGCTGCGCCAAATGGCAGCGGCCGGCAGGCGCTTGGGAACGGCACGGCCGCCGGGATTCGCGCCAGCCGTGAGACGCTAGAACATCCGTTGTGGACTGTCTGGCGGGGGAAGCCGGGACAATCTCCCGGCCTGTCCCGCAGGCCCGCCACGCCATGCGTCGGCCTTGCAGCCGGCGCCCGGCGCGGGGTTCAGAGGCGCCGCTGGCGCTTGAGCTGGGGGATGCCGTTGGCGGGAATCTGCAGGCGCTGGGAACCTTCCCGGGTGTGGCTGGCCAGCGCCGCCAGGGTCGGCTGGCTGAACAGCAGCCGGGCATCGGTGTGCAGGCCCTCCTGGTGCATGCGCGCCACCAGGCTGACCGCCAGCAGGGAGTGTCCGCCCAGCTCGAAGAAGTGGTCGTGGCGCCCCACTCGTTCAACCTGCAGCACCTCGGCCCAGAGCCTAGCCAGGGTGTTTTCCAGTTCGCCCTGGGGCGCCTCGTAGGCGCGGCTGAGCAAGGCTTCGGCCCCGGGCTCGGGCAACGCCTCGCGCGCAAGCTTGCCGTTGGCGCTCAGCGGTAGCGCGTCAAGCTGCACGAAGGCCGCCGGCAACATGTACTCCGGCAGGCGTTCCAGCATATGGCTGCGCAGGGCCTCGATGCCCGGCGCCGGCACCCCGGCATGCAGGCTGAAGTAGGCCACCAGGCGCTCGTTGCGCAGCAGCACCGCCACTTCACGCAAGGCCGGATGTTCGGCCAGGCCTGCCTCGATCTCCCCCAGCTCCAGGCGCAGGCCGCGCAGCTTGACCTGGAAATCGTTGCGACCGAGGAACTGCAGGTTGTCGTCGGCGTCGTAGCGCACCAGGTCGCCGGTGCGATAGAGCCGGTCGCCGGCCACGAACGGGCTGTCGATAAAGCGCTCGGCCTGCAGCTGCGGCAAGCCCAGGTAGCCTCGGGCGACCCCGACCCCGCCGATATGCAATTGGCCACTGACACCCCGCGGCACCGGCTGGTCGTGGGCATCCAGCACATACAGCCGGGTGTTGCTGATGGCGCGGCCGATCGGCAATTGCCCCGGCGGCAGCGGTGCCCCGGGTTCCAGGGTCCAGAAGCTGCTGTCCACCGTGGCCTCGGTGGGCCCGTAGACGTTATGCAGCCGGGCCCAGGGCAGGCGTCGGCGGAACAGCCCGGCAATCGCCGCGGTGAGTTCGCCACCGCCGCAGAACACCTCGCGAAGGCTGTGGCACTGCGCCGACTCGGGCAATTGCAGGAACTGCAGGAGCATCGCCGGCACGAACTTGATCATGCTCACCTGTTGCTCCATCACCAACTGCGCCAGGTAGGCCGGGTCGCGCTGGCCACCGGGCCGCGCCAGCAGCAGGCGCATGCCGCTGACCAGGGGCCAGAACAGCTCCCACACCGAGCCGTCGAAGCTGAACGGGGCCTTCTGCAGCAGAGTGCCGCCCGCCGAGTGCGGACACAGCTGGGCGCCCCAGTGCATCAGGTTGCCCAGGCCGCGGTGCTCCACCATCACCCCCTTGGGCGTGCCGGTGGAGCCCGAGGTGTAGATCACATAGGCCAGGTGCGAAACCCTCAACCCCGGCACCTGCGGATCGTCCTCGCTCTGGTGCTGCCAGGTGCTGCGGTCGAAATCCAGCAGGGCCAGGTCCTCGCTGCGCAGCAGCTCGCGGGTCGGCTGATGCACCAAGAGCACCCGCGGATGGCTGTCTTGCAGCAGGTAGCGCAGGCGCTCGGTGGGGTATTGCGGGTCCAGCGGCACGTAGGCACCACCGGCCTTGAGAATGCCCAGCAGGCCGATCAGCAGCTCTGGGCTGCGCTCGACGCAGATCGCCACGCGCACATCCGGGCCCACGCCCTGCTCGCGCAGTTGATGGGCCAGCTGGTTGGCCCGCCGATTGAGCTGGGCATAGCTCAGCCGTTGCTCGCCGGCCTGCAGCGCAATGGCTTCGGGGGTACGCCGCACCTGGGCCTCGAACAGCCCGTGCAGGGTCAGCTCGCGAGGGTAGTCGCAGGCCGTGTCATTGAGTTCCAGCAGCAGGTGCCGGGCCTCGTCGGGGGGCAGGATAGGCAGGCTCTGCAGCAGGGTTTGCGGCGCCTGTTCCAAAGCTTGCAGCAGGCCCGTGAGGGCGCACTCCAGGTAGTCCAGCAGGCGCTGCGCGCCGATCCGCCGTGGGGCCCGAGTGCCCAGGCGAAAGCCTCGGTCGAGGTCATCCACCGCCAGCATCAGCGGGTAGCTGGCCACTTCCTGGCTGCCGAGCAGTCGCACCTCTGGCGGCAGCACGGCCCCGGCGTCGAGCCCATGCCGGTAGTTGAGCAAGGCGTTGAACAGTGGCGTTGGTGCCGCCACCGCGCTGCAGCGCTGCACCAGGGACAGCGGCGCATGCTCGTGGGCCAGCAGTGCGCTGAGCCGCTGCTGGGTCTGGCGCAGGGCATCGACCACGCTCTGCCCCGCCAGTTGCAGGCGCAGCGGCAGGGTATTGATAAACAAGCCCAGGGCCTGGTCGGCCCCCGGGCCGGCCTGCATGCGCCCCAGCAGTACGGTGCCGAACAGCAGGTCCTCGCGGCCGCAACTGCGGCCCAGCAGCAGGCCCCAGGCCAGGTGGAACAGGCTGGCGGCACTGACGCCATGCTGCTGTGCCTGGGCCCGCAGGCGCTGGCTCAGCTCGGCATCCAGCAGGCTGCCGGCCTCTTGCAGGCCAGCCTGATCACCCAGGCGCTCGGGCAGTTCGAAGGCCAGGGTCGGCGCATCGACCCCGGCCAGGTAGTCGCGGAAGAACTCTGCATGGTCGGCCTGCCCCAGGCGGGTGCGGGCCACGTAGTCGCGGTAGGCGAAGGCCGGTTGCTGGGGCGGCTGGCCACGCATATGGGCGGCGATCTCCTTCAGCAGCACAGCGGTGGAGGTGGCGTCATTGACCAGGTGATGGAAGCGCAGCATGGCGATCCAGCGTTGGTGTTGCGGGTCAAAGGCCCAGGCCAGGGCCAGCAGCGGCGCCTGGCGCAGATCCAGCGGCCGCTGCCGTGGCCCGTAGTGCTGGCGCAACTGCTCCAGCAGCGAACCGCCCGCAGCGCCCGGCACAAACTCCTCCACCCCCATCGGGGCCTGGCGCCAGACCACCTGCAACGGCGTGTCCAGGGCTTCCCAGGCCAGGCTGGTGCGCAGGATGTCGTGGCGCTGGATCAGCGCCTGCAGGGCCTGGGTGAAATCCTCCAGGGCCTGCCGACTGCTGAAGGCGAACAGCGCGTGCTGCTGGTAGGGGTCCTGCTCGGCAAAGGTCATGTGGTGATACAGCAGGCCTTCCTGCAAGGGCGCCAGGGGGTAGATTTCCTGCACATTGGCCGCGCCGCCGGGAATGCCTTGCAGCACCTGGTCGATCACGGCCTGCTCCAGGGTCACCAGGCTGAGCAGCGACGGAGTGATCTGCCGGCAGTCGGCCGGCACCCGGTTGGCCGGGATCGACAACGGCTGGCGGTCCTGCACCGCTGCCGCCAGGCTGGCCAGGGTCGGTTGCCCGAACAGCACCCGCACATCAGCCACCAGCCCTGCCTGGCCCATGCGCTGGATCAGTTGCAGGGCCGACAGCGAGTGCCCGCCCAGTTCGAAAAAGTGGTCGTGACGCCCCACCTGGGGCACCTGCAACACCTCGGCCCAGAGTTCGGCCAGCACCCTTTCCACAGGCCCTCGCGGGGCCTCGTAGACGCGGCTGACCAGGGCCTCGGGGCCCGGCACCGGCAGCGCCTTGCGGTCCAGCTTGCCATTGGCGGTCAGCGGCAGCGCGCTGAGCCGGACATAGGCCGAGGGCAGCATGTATTCCGGCAAGTGCTGGCGCAGGTAATCTCGCAGCTCGCTGGGCGCCAGCGCTTCACGGGCGCAGAACCAGGCCACCAGTTGCCCGTCGCACACCTGCACCAGGGCCTCTTGCAGCGCCGGATGGGCGCCCAGGCGAGTTTCGATTTCCCCCAGCTCGATGCGCTGGCCGCGGATCTTCACCTGATCATCGTTACGCCCCAGGTACTCCAGGTTGCCGTCGGCCCGCCAGCGAGCCAGATCGCCGGTGCGGTACATGCGCGCCCCGGGCTGTTCGCTGAAGGGGTCGTCGAGGAAGCGCTCGGCAGTCAATTGCGCGCGCTGGAAATAGCCCCGGGCCACCCCGCCGCCGCCGATATACAGCTCGCCGACGCAGCCGATAGGCAGCGGGCGCTGCTGCGCGTCCAGCAGGTAGACCCGGGTGTTGGCGATGGGCCGGCCGATATGCAGCGCCTGGCCGGCCTCGATAAGCCCGGAGGTGGCCACCACCGTGGCTTCGGTGGGGCCGTAGTTGTTGACCAGGGCAAAGCGTTGCGCCGCAGGGGCCTGGCGCAGGCGATCACCGCCGATCAGCAGGCTGCGCAGGGTCGGATGGCCCAGCCCCTGGCTGAACAGGTACTCGGCCACCGGGGTCGGCAGGAAACTCGAATCCAGGGGTTGGGCGCGCCACCAGGCGAGCAGCCCATCGAGGTCTTCGCGATCCTCGCCGAGCGGCGCCAGGTGCAGGCTGGCACCGGCGCACAGGGTCGGCCAGACCTCCCAGGCCATGGCATCGAAACCGAAACCGGCCAGGCTCGAGGTATGCCGGCCGGGCTGCAGGTCGAAGGCCTGGCAGTGCCAGTCCACCAGGCTCGACAGGCTCTGGTGCTCGACCATCACGCCCTTGGGCTCGCCGGTGGAGCCCGAGGTATAGATCACATAGGCCAGGTGCCGCGCGGTCAGCCCCGGCACCTGTGGCGCCTGCGCCGTGCCCTGCTGCCAGGCGGCACTGTCGAGTTCCAGCAGGGGCACCTTCAGCGGCGGCAGTTGCTGGCGCAAGTGGCTCTGCGTCAGCACCGCCAGCGGCGCGCAGTCCTCCAGCAGGTAGGCCAGGCGCTCGGGCGGATGGGCCGGATCGATTGGCACATAGGCCGCCCCGGCCTTGAGTATCGCCAGCAGGCCCACCAGGGTTTGCGGGCTGCGCCGGGCGACGATCGCCACGCGCTGGTCGGGGCCGGCCCCCAGCTGTTGCAACTGCAGCGCCAGGGTATTGGCCCGCTGGTCGAGCTGCTGGTAGCTCAGGCGCTGTTCGCCGTCCACCAGAGCAATCGCCTGGGGCGTGGCGCTGGCCCGGGCGGCGACCCGGGCGTGAATCCGCTGTTCGGCAGCCGGGGCCCGGGCGGTGGCGTTCCAGGCTTGCAGGCGCGTTGCCTGTTCCTGGCAGAGCAGCGAGAACTGCGCCGCCGACAGGCTGACCTGTTCCAGGCCCTGCTCCAGCACATGGATCAACCCGGCCGCCAGGGCCTCGATCTCCCAGGCCTGGAAAAACCGCGCATCGTAGACGTAGTGCATCCAGGCGCTGTCATCGAAGCTGTTGCTGCGCAGGTGGATGGCCAGGGGCGTGGGCTCGTGGCGGTTGGACACCTTCACCGAAGAGGCCGCCGCCTCGCCGTAGCGGTACTGCAGGTCTTCCAGCTCATAGGACAGCGACAGCTCGAACAACTGCCCGCGTTCTTCGCGCAGCAGGCCCAGGGCCCGATTGAGTTCGCTCAAGGGGAAGCGCTGATGGCGAAAATCCTGTTTCAGCACGTCGCGCACCGCCCCCACCAGGGCCTCGAAGCTCAGCTCGCGGGGGAAATCCATGCGCACCGCACTGACCTGGGTGAAGGAGCCGATGGTCACCTTGAAGGCGGCATTGGGCCGGTTCAGCACCGGCATCCCCAGCACCCATTCTTCACGCTGGTGGCTGCGGGTGAAGTAGACATGCAGCGCCGCCAGCAGCACATGGAAGGCCGAGGCGCCGGCGCTGCGACCCAGGGCTTTCATGCGCTCATGCAGTTGCGCCGGGAAGGCCTGCACCAGGGCCGCGCCCGGCGTGCTGCCGGCGGCCGGCGCCGGGTAGCGCGGACGCAACAGCGGCTCCGGCAGGCTGCGGTACTT
Source organism: Pseudomonas sp. NFXW11 (assembly GCF_049887815.1). Taxonomy (NCBI): domain Bacteria; kingdom Pseudomonadati; phylum Pseudomonadota; class Gammaproteobacteria; order Pseudomonadales; family Pseudomonadaceae; genus Pseudomonas; species Pseudomonas sp. NFXW11. The sequence goes on from NZ_JAGEKI010000005.1 coordinate 39,170, forward strand.
GGCCAGCCAGTAGTCGCGGTCGCGGGCATAGCGGCTGGACTGCTGGTAGCGCTCGTCGTCGTCGATGAAGTCGACAAAGGACGGCGCCTGGATGTCGGGCTGCTCGCTCCGCGCCAGGGCGCTGTAGAGCTGGCTCAGGGATTGCGACAGCTGGGCAAAACCCCAGCCATCGAGAATCAGGTGGTGGATCTCGGACTGCATCAGGTGATGCTCGGGGCCCAGGCGGAACAGGGAAAAGCGGCACAGGTACTGGCCATCGAGGGCAAAGGGCTGCTGCATCTGCGCGCGCACCTGCGCCTGGGCGCTGGCCAGTGGATCATCCACGCCACTCAGGTCGTGGAACACCAGCGGCAGCGGGCCGTCGTGGTCGAAGTACTGCAGGGGCAGGCCATCGCTGCTGCCTTCAAGCGACAGCCGCGTGCGCAGCGCATCGTGCTTGCGAATCAGCAACTCCACGGCGGCCTCGATCAGCTCGGGCCGGAACGGCCCCTTGAGCTCGGCGTAACCACCGATGTTGTACAGCGGCGAGTCGCCACGGCTGAGTTGGTCGAGCCAGATATCACGCTGGCCGCTGGTCAGCGGCAGGCCCTGGGCCCGGTTTGGCGCGGCGTTCATGAGGGCACCCGGGCGGCACGGGAAACCAGGCTGGCAGACATGGAGGGGGCGATCGGATCGCTCAGGGTGGTGGCAGATACACGCGTCATAAGATCCTTCTCATGTGATGGCCCGGACACCGGCGTCCGCGGATTTAAGCATCGCCCCCCTACCCTGTATGTCACCCGAAACCCGGACAGTCCGGGGGCCCGCCGGGCCTGGGCCGGCGGCCTTGGCAGCGCGTGCCCGGGCACTGCTACCCGGTGCTGCGGATCAGCTGATTTGGCTGTAGGAAATTGACTATCCGTAGACGAGGCTCCTGACCAGAATCGGCTTTGCCTACCCTGCCCCCCAATCCCCTGGCGCCAGCCCCCGCAGCGGGCCCGGAGCGAACGCCTGCGGGCCCTGGCCGGCCCTGCACGACCCCGGCGCAGAGCCTTCGCCAGGGTCGGCATGGCCCGGGGTGTCCCGGTTACCCCCTACAGACGCCCCATCACCGCATAGGCTTAAATCCATCCCCTGGGACCGGATCAGGTTCATCAGCAAACTGGCGCGCATCGCCGCGACCAGCCCGTTTCGATAGCGATCTGTCTTGATCAAGGATGATAAGGATATGAATCCGACCCGCAGTATCACCCCCATGGAAACCCCACACTTCTACCTGGAGCTGGGGCAATTGATTTCCAGCACCGGCCAGGGCCGATTCGCCGCGAAGATGCTGCATCTGGTGAACCAGTTGGTGCCGGTGAATCAGCTGGTGCTCAGCGAATGGACCCTCGACGAGCCTCAAGCCTGTTCCCTGGAGATCACCGTGCTCGGCCGCGCCGGGCTGCAGGACGACCTGCCGCTGCCCGAGCCACCGCGCCGGCATGACCCGCTGTTGCACAAGATGCTGGACATGGACGACTCACTGTTGATCCAGATGAATGCCCAGGCCCGTGGCCGGGATGCGCGCCAGACGCCGCACCAGTGCCACCTGGTGTCGCGCAAGGCCAACCGCCGCAGTGTCATCACCCTCTACCGTGCCGGCAGCCAGGGCGGTTTTTCCCTGGCCGAACTGTCGTTTCTCAAGAGCCTCTCGGCGACCTTGCTGCCGCTGCTGGAACGCCATGCCCAACTCCATCGGCAACAGGCCCTCAAGCAACTGCGCAGCTGGAGCGTGCAGCCGCTGGACGGACGCCAGCGCAGCCCGCTGCAACGGGAGTTCGACGAGCGCCTGTCACTGGGCGACATCAACCTCTCGGCGCGGGAAAAAGAGGTGTGCCTGGGGCTGCTGACCGGTGGCACTGTGCCGGAAATGGCCCAGCGCCTGAGCGTCAAGAACAGCTCCATCGAAACCTATCTCAAGCGCGCCGCCGCCAAGCTCGGGGTCAGTGGCCGTCACGGCCTGGCCAAATGGATGGTGGGCGCCTGAAACCCCGCGGCGCCCCCCTGGCGTTGCGGCCCTGTCACGAGGCTGATCCATGCGTCACTCCCCACTGTTCCTGGCGACCCTGGTGCTGGCCCTGGGGGGCTGCTCGCTGACTCCCGACTACCAGCGCCCAGAGGCGCCGGTACCCGCGCAGTACCCCTCGGCCGCGGCCGATACCGCAGCCAGCGGGACTGCGGGCAGCGACTGGCAGGGTCTGTTCCAGGACCCCTTGCTGCAGCAGTTGATCCACAGCGCCCTGGAGCACAACCGCGACCTGCGGGTGGCGGCCCTGAATGTGGCCGCCTACCAGGCCCAGTACCGGATCCAGCGTGCCGACCTGCTGCCGGCGGTGACCGCCGGGGTGTCCGGCAAGCGCCAGCGCCTGCCGGAGCAGATGACCGGCGGCAAGGCGCTGATCAGCCAGAGCTACGCGGCGAACCTGGGCATCAGCGCCTATGAGCTGGATTTCTTCGGCCGCGTGCGCAGCCTCAGCCAGCAGGCGCTACTGACTTACCTGGCCAGCGAGCAAGGCCGGCGCAGCACCCAATTGAGCCTGGTGGCCAATGTCGCCAGTGCCTACCTGACCTGGTGCGCCGACCAGCAGTTGCTGGAACTCAGCGCCAAGACCCTCGACACCTACCAGCAGAGCCTGCGCCTGACCGCACGCAACAGCAGCGCCGGCAAGGTCTCGGCCCTGGACCTGGCCCAGGCCCGCACCAGCGTCGACAGCGCCCGTGCCAGCCTGGCCCGCTATCAGCGCCAGGTGGCCCAGGACCTGAACAACCTGACCCTGCTGGTGGGCGCGCCGCTGCCCGCCGACCTGCCACCGCGCCCGCTGGCCGAGGAGATGCTGGCCCGGGTGCCGGCCGGGCTGCCGTCGAGCCTGTTGCAGCGCCGCCCGGACATTCTCCAGGCGGAGTTCAAGTTGCAGGCGGCCAACGCCAATATCGGCGCGGCGCGGGCGGCGTTCTTCCCCAGTGTCAGCCTGACCGCCAACGCCGGCAGTAGCAGCAAGGAGCTGTCGGGGCTGTTCAAGGGCGGTGCCGGGGCCTGGACCTTCCAGCCGCAGATCAGCCTGCCGATCTTCAATGCCGGCAACCTGCGGGCCAGCCTGGACTACGCCCGGCTGCAGAAGGACATCGGTGTGGCGCAGTACGAAAAGGCCATCCAGACCGCCTTCCAGGAAGTGGCCGACGGCCTCGCCGCGCGCCAGACCTACCACCAGCAACTCAACGCCCAGGACAACCTGGTGCAGGCCAGCCAGCAGTACTACGACCTGGCCGAGCACCGCTATCGCATCGGCGTGGACAGCAACCTGGTGTTTCTCGACGCCCAGCGCTCGCTGTTCAGTGCCCAGCAGGGCCTGATCAACGACCGCCTGGCACAGTTGCTGGCGGAGGTCGATCTGTACCGGGCCTTGGGCGGCGCCTGGGAAACGCAGCCGCACCTGGCGCGCAATCGCTAGCCGCTCAGGGCCGAGCGGCGGCACGATCCTCGGCGGTGACCGAGGTCAGCCGCGCCAGGCGTGGCGCCAGCCACTGGTTAAGGTCGTCGAGGTAGCTGAACAGCACCGGCACCAGCACCAGGCTGAGCAGGGTCGAGGTGACAAGCCCGCCGATCACCGCCACCGCCATCGGCGCGCGGAACCCGGCGTCGGCACCGCTGACCAGCATCGCCGGGACCATGCCGGCGATCATCGCCAGGGTGGTCATGATGATCGGCCGTGCGCGCTCGGCCCCGGACTGGATCAACGCCTGGTGCCGGGACAGCCCGGCGCGGCGTTTTTCAATGGCGAACTCCACCATCAGGATCGAGTTCTTGGTGACGATGCCCATCAGCATCAACAGGCCGATGACCACCGGCAGGTCGATGGCCGCGCCATACAGCAGCAGGCCGCCAATGGCCCCGCCGATGGACAGCGGCAAGGCGCTGAGGATGGTCAGGGGTTGCAGGAAATCGCGGAACAGCAGCACCAGCACCGCGAACACCATCATGATGCCCAGGGTCATGGCCAGGCCGAACTTGTCGAACATCTCGTTCATGTACTCGCCATCGCCGTACTCGACCCGGCGCACGCCTTCGGGCAGCTGCTGCAAGGCCGGCAGTTGCTCGATGGCCGCCAGCGCCGCGCCCAGGCTGAGCCCGGCCAGGTCGGCATCCACCGACACCCGGCGCAACCTGGCGAAACGCTCGATCCGCGCCGGGCCGCTGCCGTAGCCGATATCGGCCACGGCGCTCAACGGCAGCACCGCGCCGCTGGCGCTGCCCACACCCAGGTTGCCCAGGGCGTTGAGGTCGCCCTGTTCGATCAGCGGCATCAGCACCCGGATCGGCACTTGGCGGTCGTGGAAATTGAAGCGCGCCGAGCTGGCGTTGATCTCGCCCACCGTGGCGATGCGCGCCACATCGCCGATGGCCTGGGCGCTGACCCCGGCCCGGGCGGCTTCGTCCAGGCGTGGCTGGATCAACAGCTCCGGGCGCGCCAAAGGTTCGTTGACCTGCACATTGGCGATGCCCTGGAGGCCGCGCATCTGCCGTTGCAGGGCATGGGCGGCCTGGCTCAGCAGCGGGCCGTCGGGCCCCACCAGGATGATCGACAGGTCCCGCGCGGCGGTTTCGCCACGAAAGGCGTAGCGCAGGTCGGCAAAGCCATCGAGCAGCGGCCGCAGGGATTGCTCGAAGGCTTTCTGGCTGAGTTCGCGCTGGTGCGCCGGCAGCAGGCGCACCAGCAGTTGGCCGGTGGCGACATCGGTGGCCCCGGAGGCATCCTCGCCGCCGGCGGTGGCGAACACCGAGAGCACTTCGGGACGCTGGCGCAGTTGCCCGGCCATGCTGGCAAGCACCTGGTCGGTGCGAGCCAGGGGCGTGCCCGGCGGCAGGGCGACATCGATCCGGCTCAGGCTCAGGTCGTTGACCGGCATAAAGCCCGAAGGCAGCAGCGGCACCAGGGCCAGGGAGCCGAGCAGGAACAGCGCGGCCAGCCCCAGGCTGCTGCGCCGGTGGCGCAGGGCCCACTCCAGCAGCCGCAGGTAGCCGGCCAGCCAGCGACCGGGGGGCGCTGCAGCATGAGCGGTGCCCGCTGCCTTGGGTTGCAGCAGGTAGGCCGCCAGCAGCGGCGTCACCAGCCGCGCCACCAGCAGCGAGGCCAGCACCGCCGCGGAAACGGTGATACCGAAGGGGGTGAAGTACTGGCCGACAAAGCCGCCGATAAAGCTCACCGGCAGGAACACCGCGACAATCGTCGCGGTGATCGCCACCACGGCAAAGCCGATGGCGTCGCTGGCATCGATGGCCGCCTGATAGGGGCGCTTGCCCTGGTCGAGGTGACGCTCGATGTTCTCGATCTCGACGATGGCGTCGTCCACCAGGATGCCGATCACCAGGGTCAGGGCCAGCAGGGTGATGCTGTTCAGCGAATAGCCCAGCAGCGCCATCACGGCGAAGGTCGGCAGGATCGACAGCGGCAGGGCAATGGCGGCCACCAGGGTGGCGCGCCAGTTGCGCAGGAAGATGAACACCACCAGCACGGTCAGCAGCGCCCCTTCGATCAGGGTCATCAGCGTGGCGTCGTAGCTGGCCAGGGTGTAGTCCACCGAGGACCAGAGCGGGCGGATTTCCAGGTCCGGATGCTGCTGTTGCAGGCGCGCGATGGTCGCCTGCACCGCGGCGGCGACTTGGGTGTCGCTGGAGCCCTTGGCGCGAAATACCGCGAAACCCACCACTTCCTCGCCGTCCAGGCGTGCCTGGGAGCGGGCCTGGCTGGCACCATCGTGGACCCTGGCCAGCTCCTCCAGGCGCGCCCAGCGGCCCTCGGCCAGGGCGATCGGCATGCTGCCCAGGGCCTCTACCGTCAGCGCGCTGCCCAGGGTGCGGATCGACTGTTCGCTGTTGCCCAGCCGGGTGCGCCCGCCAGGCAGGTTGATATTGCTCTGCAGCAGTTGTGCATTGACCTGCTCGGCGCTGATGCCCAGGGCTTGCAGGCGCTCGGCCAGCAGCTCGACCTTGACCTCGCGCTCGACCCCGCCCAGGCGCTGCACCTTCTGCACCCCGGGCAGCGCCAGCAGTTCGCGGCTCAGGGTGTCGTCGACGAACCAGGACAGCGCCACCAGGGACCGCGCACTGCCCTTGACCGAGTAGTTGAGGATCGCCCCGCCTTCGACATCGATGCGGGTGATCATCGGTTCTTCGATGGTCTGCGGCAGGTCGGCGCGGATCAGCGCGATGGCATCGCGGATATCGTTGGCGGCGCGCCCGGGGTCGATCCCCAGCTGGAATTCCACGGTGGTTACCGAGATGCCGTCGGCCACCGTGGAGCTGATGTGGCGGATACCGGCCAGGCCAGACACCGCGCGCTCGACCCGCAGGGTCACCCCATGCTCGAGCTCGGTGGGCGCCGCACCGACCTGGGACACCAGCACCGTGATCACCGGGAAATCCACCCGGGGGTTGGCATTGATCGGCAACTGCAGGAAAGACAGCCAGCCGGCCACGCTGAGCACCAGGAACAGCACCAGGGTCGGGATCGGCCGGCGGATCGCCCAGGAAGAAATACCCAGGCTCATGGCTGCAGCTCCTCATCGTCGGCCAGGCGCACCTGGTCGCCGTCACGCACGAAGGCCGCGGCCCGGGCTACCACCCGCTCGCCCTCCACCAGCCCGGACAGCACCTGCACCTGGCTGCCGTCACGCTGGCCAACCCTGATCTGCCGCAGGCTGGCGTTACCCGCCTCGTCCAGCACCACCACCGAGGCCTGCTCGTCACTGGCAAAGGTCAGGGCCCGTTGCGGCAGCACCAGGCCCGGGGTCTGCTGCGGCAGTTCCAGGCTGGCGCTGGCGAAACTGCCGGCGCGCAACCCGGGCTGCTCGGCCAGGGTGATGCGCACCCGGCCACGGCGGCTGGCGGGGTCGACCTTGGCCGCCAGCAGGCGCACCTGCCCGGCCACCGGGGTTGCCAACCCGACCACTTGGACCGGCACCCGAGTGCCGACCTGCAGGGCGCGCAAGGCGCTTTCGCTGAGCTCGCCGTCGAGTTCCAGCTGGTTGTCGCGAATCAGCCGGAACAGCGGCTCGGCACCGCTCAAGGCACCGACCCGGGCCAGGCGCTCGGACACCACCCCGGCCACCGGGGCCAGCAGCGTGGCCTTCTGCCGTTGCGCCCGGGCATCCGCCAGTTGCGCCTGGGCCTGGGCCTGCTCGGCTTGGGCCGCCGCCAGGGCGGCCTGGGTGGAACGTGCCTGGGCCCGTTGCTGGTCCACTTGCTGGGCGCTGGCGGCGCCGATGCCGCCCAGTTGCTCCAGGCGCTGGTGGCTGGCCCGGGCTTCGGCGCTCAGGGCCTGCTGCTGACGAATCAGCGCCGCCGCCCGAGCGAGCGCGGCCTCGGCCTGGCGCACCTGGGCATCGAGATTGACGGTTTCCAGTTGCGCCAGGACTTGCCCGGCTTCGACCCGGTCGCCCTCCTCCACCTGGATCGAGGCCAGGCGCTGGTCCTGCAGGGCGGTGCCGACCGCGATCTCTTCCCGCGGCACCAGGTTGCCGCTGATAAACACGCGCTGGCCGACGTGCCCGGCCTGCACCCGCACAGTGCTGACCTTCATGGTCGGCGGTTGCTCTGGGCCGCCTTCCGGCAGTTGGGTTTCCGGCAGCCACAGGGCCAGCAGCGCCAGGCCCAGGGTCAGCAGCGTGCCCAGCAACAGCCGCGGGGTGTGTTTGGCCAGGCGCCGCAAACGCTCGGCGCGACGCTGTTCGGGGGTGGCGGCAATCGGGTTCATGGCATGGCTACTCGAGGGTTCAGCGGCGCCCGCATCACGGGCACAGGGCTCCGGCCGGAAACCGGCGCGGGAGGTGCTGGGGCAATTCGACAAGGGCCGACGGGCCCTTGCCGGGCGGCGGATCAGCCGGGTTCGGGCGGCTGCACCGCAAGGAAGCGGCGGATGATCAGGCGCAACATCGGTTCATGGGCTCGGGGCTGGAACCCCTCCTCCATCACCACCCGGGCAATCGCCCCTTCGCTCAGCGCCAGCAGCCACACCGCGGCCATGGCCGGGTCCAACTGCGGGTCGATCTGCCCGGCGGCCATGCCACGTCGCAACAGGGCGGCGAGGTCGGCCTTGACCCGCGCTTCATTGGCGGCGAACAGCGCGCCCACCTGCGGATTGCGCGTGGCTTCGGCCGCCACTTCGATGCTGATGCGCGCCAACAACGGATCGCTGCTGGCCTGCATCATCGCCAGGGCGATGCCCTCGATGGCGTCCAGGGCATGCTCGGTGCCGGCCCATTCGGCGAACAGACGGCTCATGGCCTGGTGGTCTTCCTCGGCGATGGCTTCGATGATCGCCGCCTTGCTCGGGAAGTAATGAAACAGGTTGCCCGGGCTCATGCCGGCGGCGGCGCAGATCTGCGCGGTGCTGGTGGAATGGAAACCCTGCTCGGCGAAACAGCTGACGGCTGCGGCGAGGATCTGCTGGCGGCGGAGTTCGGTCTTGCGCGGATCGGCGACTCTCATGCGGCACCTTGATAGCCCGGACTTTGCCGGTGCATTCATAGACTGACTGATCGATCTAGTATTGCCTCGCGGTGCAGCCGCAACCCTTGCCGCGAGGGCGTTCCGGTGCAACTGCAGGCAGTGCCCACAGGCTAGCGCGGAGGTTTTCCGCGAGCTGTAAATCTGTGTGAAAAATCGTGCAGGAATGCGTACGGCAGGCCGTGGCGGGAGTGCTTGGGGGAGTGCCATACCCACTGCAGAAGGCAGTGGGCATGGCACAGATGGGCACCGGATGAAGTGCCGTCCACCCTGACCAGTGGCCCCGCTTGACGCGTTGCCTATGGCCCCAGGCCGGGTGAACGGGGGCGATTCTAGGGAGTGATCCAGATGGCGTATGTAGGAAAATTCTTAATATCGCCTCTCCAGTTCCTTGCCATGATCAGAGTAATCAAACCGCACTGTAGAAACTGCGCTCGATAAATCATCCCTGGCATCAGGCCTTCCAGCCTCAGCCAGCTTGCCCCGACAAACCCGGGGCGGCATCCAGGCCCCGTTGCACTGACCAGGACAGCGGTAATGTCAGCAACAGGGTCGCCGACAGGGCCATCAGCGCCAGGGCAATGCCGATGCTGTCGCCCAGGCTGCCGAACAGCATCGGCGCCAGCGCCCCGCCGCCAATGGTGCCGGTGTAGAACAAGGAGAAGGCCTGTTCGCGCTGGCCGGCGCCGGCCAGGTCCGGCACCGCACCATAGAGCACCGAGGAGGTGCCGTTGAGTACCAGCCCGAGCAACGGCAACATCAACATCAGGCCGCCATAGGGCAGGAACACCGCCAGCACTATCAGGCTGGCGGTGCTGGACTCGGTGATCCACACGGTCTTCATCATGCCTATGCGCGCCCCGAGATAACCGCAGAACAGCTTGCCGAAGGCACCGCCGACAAACAGCAGGGTCAGGGCCAGGCCGATACCGGCGGTGCCGGCGCCCTTGGTCTTGAGCAGGAACGGCAGGAAGGTCAGGAAACCCATGCGCACGGCGCTGTCCAGGGTGCCGGTGAGAATCAGCGCGCGCAGGCCGCTGGCCGAGCCCTGGCCCCGGACCGTCTTCGGTGCCTGTTCATTCATCGCCAGGGTGCTGGCCCGGGACGGTATCAGCCACCACAGCAACAAGGCCGCCGCCAGCCCCAGCAGGCCGATCAGGCTGACGCTGGTGCGCCAGCTGACCAGGGTCAGCAACAGGCCCACCAGGCCGGGGATCAGGGTCTTGCCGATATCACCGGCAAAGTTGTACTGCGACAGGGCTTCCTTGACCCCGCCGCCGGCTTCGTGGGTGTCGGTGATCAGGGATGACGCCAGGGGATGCTGGGTACTGGCCCCCAGGCCGCCAAGCAGCAGTGCCAGCAGCAGCACGCCAAGCCCCGTGGCCTGCCCCGCCAGCAGGTAGGCCAGCCCCGCCAGGGCGGTGCCGCCCACCAGCAGAGGCTCGCGCCCCCAGCGCTTGGCGGCGCGGCTGGCCAGCAACTGGAAGCCGGCCATCATGCCCGAGTAGGCACCGCGCAACAGGCCGACCTGGGCATAGCTCATGGCGAACTGGGCCTGCCAGATCGGCAGCAGCACATAGATCACATCCGTCAGGCCGTCGTGTACCCCATGGGCGCTGCAGCCGGCCAGCAGGGAGCGGCGGCGGATAGCGCCATGGGCCGACGGGGGTTGGGACTGTGGTTTTTGCATGGCATGGACCGCCTGGACAATCGAGTGAAATGAGCCTTGAGCAGTGTGGGTGAACAAGGTGCCGGGGCGCTCTCAGGCGCTTGGCCGTTGCAGGCAATCACGCATGACCCGGGCTTTGCGCTGCAGGTATTGGACGAAGATTTCCCGCGCTGCGTGCTGGTTGATGCTGCAGCTCATGGCATCGGCGTAACCGGCCAAAGCCTCTAGGGCGTGGACATAGTGTTGATTGGGAGCCACTTCGGCCTGCACCTTGGCCCAGGCCACCGTAGCCCAGGCCACCGCCACCGGCATGCCCAGGTCGCGGGTCAGCCATTGTCGATACAGGGGGCCGATGAACCGGGCTTCGCCATGGCTGTAGATCCTGTGGATCAGGCTCAGCAGCAGCCCCTGGGACAGGTCGCGATCACGCAGGCAACGGGCCTCGATCCAGTACCGGAACATCTGCGCCGAAGGCTGGCTGTTGGCCTTCAGGCGCCACTGATCGCTGCCGCAGATAGTACTGGCCATGTTGTCGAACAGCTCCGGATACGGGGTATTGCCTGACGCCCCCAGCTCCTCGTCGGTGATCCGTTGCAGGCTGCCGCAGGCCCGATACAGCGCAGCGGCGGATTCGTCGGGGCCGGAACGCGCCAGTAACGTCAGGCGGTTGCCGAGGCCCGCCAGGCTGCCGAGATGATGATGAGTCAACGACCAGCTGGCGAAGAATTGGCACAGTGCCTGGGGCTCGGGCCGCATGGCGGTGAGAGCCTGGAAGGACTGTTCGATGCTCACCAGCCCGGCCTCTTCACTCCAGAAGGCTTCGAACAACATGTGCTTCAACGCACAGGCGGGCATGTCGTTCAGCAGCGGTTCGAGGTGTTTCAACAACTGGCTCTGCTGGCACAGCAGATCACTCATGCTCATCTGGAAATCTCCTTGTTCACGGATGCAGGTGTCGCTTGCAAGTACTCGGAGCGCTCTCGCTCGCCACTCCCGGCAACGGCTTCCAGCCGCCCCAGGCGATCAACCACGACAGCACCTGGAACACCACGATCAGCGCCACGCAGCCCGGCCAGCCCCAGCGGTTCCAGAACAGCGCCGGGACCAGGGCGCCGAAGCTGCCTCCCAGGTAGTAGAACGTCAGGTACAGGCCCACCGCGCCGGCCTTGTTGTGCCGCGCGGTGGCGGTGGTGAAGGCGTTGGCCGCGGCCTGGGCGAGGAATACTCCGGTGGAGCTCAGGGCCAGGCCCAGCACGATCAGCCACAGCGAGGGCAGCAGGGTCAGGGCCGAGCCGCTGACTCCAAGCAGGGCCGAGGCCACCAGCAATTGAGCCTGGGGCCGAGATTTGCCCAGGCGCCCGGCGATGGGTATCACCACCAGCGCCAGCAGAAACACCGTGTAGATCGCCCCCAGGGCCGCAGCGCCGAGGTCGAACGGTGCCTGGCTGAGGTAGATTCCGGCGTAGGTGAAGGTCGCCACTTGCGAGAACAGCACGCAAAAACCCACACCGTAGGCGGCCAGCAACGGCCTGCGGCACAGTTCGCGCAGCCCGCCGGGCACGCTTCTGACGGGTAGCACAGGGTTGGCCGGCAGCAGCCAGTGGATGGCCACTCCCAGCAGCAGGCTCAGGCCGGCCAACAGTACAAAGGCCTCGCGCCAGCCCTGGTACTGGGTCATCAAACCCGTGAGAAAGCGCCCGGCGAAACCGCCCAGCACGGTGCCGGCCACATACAGGCTGGTGACTTCGGTGACGCTGCCGCCACTCCAGCGCTGACCGATATAGGCCACGCTGGTGGCGAATACCACCGGGATCAGCATGCCTTCGGCAAAGCGCCAGACCAGCAACTGATTGAGGCTGCTGGCACAGGCTGCCAGCGCCGCCGGCAGGGCCAGGAGCAAGGCCGCCAGCACTATCACCGAACGTTGCTGGAAAGCGCCGCTGAAACGACTGACAAAGGGCGCGGTAATGGCCACCGCCAGGGTGGTGAGGGTGATGCTCCAGCCCACCTCCCGGGTGCTGGCGGCGAAGCTCTGGGCCAATTCCTGGAGGATGCCCTGGGTGGCATAGAGGTTGAGAAAAGCCGCGCAACCACAGAGAAACAGGGCGCTGCGGGCACTATGCTGACGCGAATTCATGAAGCCTCTCGTTTTATGCCGAGAGGCCTTTATAAAATGCGCCGTCGATCCAAGACCAATACCGATTTACGACCGATCAATACCCAGGGAACAGGATGCTCGATCTACGCAAATTGCGGTACTTTCTGACCGTCGCCGAAGAGCTGCACTTTGGTCGCGCCGCCCAGCGCCTGCACCTCGCGCAACCGCCTCTGACTCGACAGATCTCGGCCCTGGAAGGCGAGCTGGGCTTTCGCCTGTTCGACCGCACCAGCCGCAGCGTGTCGCTTACGGCCCAAGGCCGGCACTTTCTGCCCTATGCCCGGGCCGTGCTGGAGCAAATGGAACTGACTCAGGTGATGGCCGGCAAGCTGGCCAAGGGCTGCGCCGGGCAATTGGCTTTGGGCTACGCCAGCTCGATCGCCCTCTCGGATTTGTTCAGCCAGGCGCTGCAGGCCTTTGCCCTGCGCTTTCCCGATGTCCAGTTGACCCTGGTGGAAGGCGCCTCGGTCAGCCAGTGGTCGCAGATTGTCGATGGGCGCATCGATATCGGCATGGGGCGGATGCAGCCCCCCGATGAGCAACCTGAGATCCAGGCCCTGTCCCTGGGGGACGAGCCCTTGGTGGCGGCCATTTCCAGTGATAGCCCGTTGGCTGCCCGGGACCAGGTGAGCCTGGCCGAGCTCAGCGAGTATCCCCTGATCCTGTTTCCGGCGGACTACGGTTCAGGGCTCAACGAAGCGATCGAGCAACTCTACCGGCGCAATGGCCTGCCGTTGCGGCCAGGCCCCAGCGGGCGGCAGATCACCTCGATCATCGCCCTGGTGGCCGCCGGCCAGGGCATCGCCCTGGTACCAAGCTGCACCCAGACCCTGGCGAAAAACGGCGTGACCTACAGGCCCCTCAGCGACCCCGAGGCCACCGCGCAGTTGCTGGTGCTGACCCGTCGGCAAGGCCGCAGCCCATTGGTGGAGGCATTTCTGGCGGTGCTCGACGAGTTGCAGCGGACGCAGCCGAACAGCGGCTGACGCCAATGGCTCACTGCCCGACCGGGGTACACAGTTCGATCAGGATTCCGGCCGGGCAGCGCACATAGGACACCACCTGCCCCCAGGGTTTGTGCTGCACCGCGGCATGCTCAGTGGCACCGAAGGACAGGGCCTTGGCATGTGCCTGGGGCACGTCGTCGGTAACCAGGGCGATTTCCATGCCCAGGGCTTTCTGCCCGGGGTTGCAGAACTGATAACCACCTTCCCCGTGGGACTGCGCCAGGCCGTGACTGGCGAATGCCAGGGTGGTGGCGCCGCTGTCGAGCTCGCCGTAATCGCCGGACTCATGCAAAAAGCGTCGGGAGAAACCGAAGGCCTGCTCGAAGAAACGGATCGAGGCTTCGACATCGGGGACATAAACAATGGTGTAGCCGAACTTCATCGCGAGATTCCTTTCATTGATGTGTGCATGCAGCTGGCGGCGCCAGCCGGGCAACTTATCGACAAACCACCTGGGAGTCCACACCGCCCAGGGCGATCATCAGATCATTGCCGTTAGCATCAGTGCCCACGAATTCACTGCTATAGGAATACACCTGCCGATACGTCTTGCCGTCGTAACGGTAGTAACTCAGGAAGTGTTCCCCCACACTGACCCGGGCGCTGGTCATCAGGTCGGGCATGCTGTTGCAGGTGGTTTCGAGCACCGCCAGGGGGCCCTCCTCGGTCGCAAACAGCGGTTCGGGGGGCGTCTTGCTGGCCCGGAAAAGCCATTGCTGGGCATTGACCTGGTTACCGCTCATGGCACAGCTGACAAACAGCCACTTGCCATGGGGGCCACGACAGGTCGTCGCAAGTACTTCGTCTTCGGCGCATGCGTCCGTGATCGCTTTACTTGAATCCGGAGCCAACAGTGCCAGCACCTTGTTGGCAGGTGTCTCGGCCGGTTCGCCAGTGCACAGCCCCTTGCCCCTGGGCCATTGTTGCCGGGCACCGAGGTACACCGGTGACAGAACGGCAATTGTGCGATCCAGTTCCCGCGCCAGGCACTGAGTGTCCTGGCATCGACCGATGGCCTGCTCCTGCCGGACGATCTGCGGATCGAGCCGCCATGGGTCATTGATCATGGCCGGTGTCGCATTCAGCAGAAACCGCGCCTTGAACAGTTTTTCCACCAGGGCAGCATTGGCACAGGTGCCCGCCGGCAGCGCCTTTCGTGCGGCGGCGGCGCTGCGCTGCGCATTCTCGTCATCGGCGAACCCCAGTGCTCCTATATCCGCACAGGGCTTGAGCAACAGTTGCGAAGAAAGGTAGCCAGCGGTGGCCTGTTCGCTGCTCGGGATCAGTCGCTTGCCTTGTGCCCAGGCAGGCACGGCCAGCGCCAGGGCGCAGGCCAACAACATAATGTCGCGTTTCATTACTGCTCTAGCATCCATGTGATTTGCTGCGAAGGTTGCCGCTCTTTCGATCTGTCTTTGCAGGGCTCGGTGGCATTGCAGCGGCCGTACATCCTGTTGGCTGGTGGGCCACAGAGCCTGCTATATCAACAGATTCCTACGCGGCTGTGCGGAGTATATTGCGCGAGGGCGTTTGAGTCGCGGCGCGCCCCAGCAGCTCGTGCAACCGACTTCGTGTGAAGCTGAAAAATGCAACCAACCCTTGCTCTGTATGCCAACCACTGAGTGTCAACCATGGCGATATCAATCTTTTTCAATGGGCACACTGAAGACATTACATCTCGGGAAGAACTGAGGGAGGCACTGGAGCGCTTTGATGAAGTGCCCCAATTTGAGCTTTGGGTGTCAATCACCGACGGACCAAGCATCTGCATGTTGCGAAACGGCGAACATGCCTGGCTGATGTACCTGCGGTATGAGGGTGACAGCGGCTTTACATCGCAGGGTGATGCCAGCCAGTTGGACGATTGCTGCACTTGGCTAAAGTTTGATTCATGGCCTTCATATACCAACATCAGCCACTGAAAAATCGAGAAACTGGTGTCAGGATATTCCTCTCACCAAAATTTTTATTACCCGCTCAACGCTCTCCTTGCCCAAGGCAAGCGCAGGTGTGAACAACAACCAGACCAGCACTCGCGAGAAAACGGCTCTCTGCCATTGATCGACGATTAGCCTGACTGTAGCGCCTGCCAAGGTCAGAACCTCAATATAAAAAATAACCATCTGCCAAGCTTTTGGGTCGGATATTGCACCAATATCCTAGATTCGCCCGGTATGGTCCGCGCATTAATCTCATGGGCGGACCATCACCAAGCTGCGGACTACGCAATCTACTTAGGCCCACCTCCAAAATAAAAACCTAGTAGTTCAAGCACTGATAATCGATATGACTTTTCTCAGCAAAGGAAACCCGCTGAAGCGGTCTTTACCCTTTTTCACATATCTAAATCGGAGCAGAAGGTGTTTTGGCCCGGACAAAAAAAGGCAACATACTAAACTTTTTTCCGAACGCGCTACCTGGCTTTTCGATCACATGATAGGTGAGCAACGAAATACAACATGACGTGATCGTGACTATAGCGAAAAACGCAAAACTGTACTCATCCAGACCAGAGAACAACCTCGAGATCAAATTAATTATTGGCATATGGCAAAGATATATCCCATAACTAATAGCCCCAAGCATCATGACAGGTCTATTAGCCAAAAAAACCTTGAACAGACAGCTCTTAAGGGTTCCAAAAACAATAAGCACAAACGTAATTAACGACATCAGGAAAAAGTCATTTCTAAAAACCTTGTTAACTAATGACGGAAAAGCACAATAAAAAACCACCAAAGCAACAGTAGCACAAAGTACAACATCACCAATTTTCGACGACTGAGGAAAATGTGCTCTCAACCTAAACGCAGCCACACCCAAACAGAAATTAAATAAATATGGAACTGGGCTCCAATGCATCGCTAAAGCCGAATCAACCGCTGGAACTGGGAGTATGTTCGTATTCTTCACAGCAATCGCATAGATTGCTGCACTCGCGACAACCATCACTAGTGCCAATATATTATTTCTACTTAGAAAGACGAAGAGCGGCACAAACAAATACCAAAACACCTCTATCGAAATTGACCACTCAACACCCAGAATTGAATTTGTAATCCTGTAATCCGCAAAGCTAACAAATCCCAAATGCATAATAATATTATAGGCATCCACGACAACCCCAAATTTATTCTGCCAATAGGTCGCTGTTACAGACAGCATGATTGACAGCACAATCCAAAAATAATATAGCGGTGCAATTCGCCAAATCCGCTTATTTAGATAATCTAAATAACCACTCGATGTAACTAACGACTGAGCAACACTAAAACCTGATATTACGAAAAAAACATAGACTCCGGATTTCCCAAGGTCGACGAAATTATTCGCCATACCACCGAACTCCCTCAAACCCGCTCCACCAGTATGAATGAACAGAACTGCGATTGCGGCTAACGCTCGCATACCTGTTATGAAGTCAGTATCACCATACGATTTCGAAGTAAAAAACATCTATGCATCCCTATTCATCGACCCTGCATTATGTACTATTTCGTATGATAATTGCACCAAAACCGATACATTTCAGAGCATCGCCTTACGAATGCATCTAATCTTCAACCCAAATCAGCTCTCTCAAGACTGAAACTCTCCAGTCAATCATTGAAAACAAAGAGTCAATTTTCTTAGCTCACGGGCAGCTAAAGTGCCCCCAAGAGACTCAACCCCCTAGGCTTTGGTGGCTTCATCGTGACACATACGGAGTTGCGGACGACTAGATCAAGTGAATAAAAAAGGCTCCCCCACTAATAACTTATGTTCCTCTGACCACCGATAAAATATTGCATCATACCCCCTATCAAGTTGAACCCAATCATTGCATCCCGCATTAATGGACAGGCAGCATCACTTAGAATTAACTTTTAATCTGCTATCGCCAACCAACAACTGCACCACCATTGCAAAATTTAATACCACTTATCTTTTCGAGAACACGCACTTCAACGCCAACTACCACCCTGGCAGCAGCCGCAATTACGCGACAGCTCAAATTAATACAATTAGAAACTAAGCCCTACATATAACAATGTTCCACCTTACCCTCCCTCCTCCCCAAAGCACCTTCAATCTCATGCCAGCCAAACCTCAGAAGGGAGCCCACCTAGAAACCAACGATAGTGACCGGCTAGCGACTCAAATGATAGAAATCCATCTCCACCACAATCTTGCTAAAGCCCTGTTCGATGTCAGGAGTCCTGGTAGGTTGGTGACGAATCCTATTCAAATGTAGGTTGCTCAGGTGCTCAAAGAGCGTCATCCCGATGACCACCTTTCAGGTATCAGTGCATGAACCTTCGTACTCCGGACAGGATGCCATCCTGAATAAGCAATATCGTTCAGCCTACATCGTCACAAGTCGTTTTCGAGGCACGACAGCAGCTATTCATCAAGGATCAGTGCATTTCTATCCAGAAAAGAATTGTTGATCCATATCGGACCAAAATCCGCTTAAAGGGAGAGCGGCTGGCTAGCGCCATGCTCTCATCACAGCGTCGAATACGCCGGACAACTACCAAGGAGCCCTGACATTCTTCATAAGAAACATCCATATCATCGCTAAATTAGGCGAGCGGCCAGCTGGTTGTGCCCGGCTGACTGTTCGAGCGTCTCACATGCGGCGAGAAGGACTTCAATACCCCGACCAAGAAGATTAAAGATTTGCAGACGACAGCTGTCTTCTTTGGTGATGCAACCGTGAAGGCTGGAGCCATGGCCCAGCAGATGCATGAGCCAGGGGGGAAGCGCCCTTTGTGGCTGACGACGGCATTGCCCCAGATGATTTCCGGTCGCCGGCGCAGGGTACCTCATCGACGGGCATTGATAGTTTTCGGTCAAGACGCTCGGCAGAACCCCGTCAGCCAGGCAGCAGTAGCGGCGTTACACAAGAATGGATCGAACCTCTGGGGTATACGTTGTATGCCTATGTGGCGCTGGAGCCATTGTCCAGACCATACAGGCTACCCCGCCTCATGGTGGCGCAGTTCTGGGACAGTGGCTAAGGGACACGGAGTGAAAACGATAGCGGACGAAAAGCACTGGGATGATCATGACAGACACAGCGTCTTGCGCTGATTTGCTCGCGGCGCGCCAAGATCAGGCGCCCCACTACTCAGCAACCATAGCGGTTCATTGAGGATGAGACTTGAGCACACTGAGCACGTCATGCTCCCTTCATCGAAGCGGAGGTGGAGGTGGAGATCTGCGGCGAGATATGGAGCAATGCCCTCCAATAGATGCAGCTATCACAACTGCGCGGGAGGAAACATGGACGTGCTTTCCAGAAATGAAAAAGCCCAACCTTTTCAGATTGGGCTAAGTCATTGAAAAATATGGTCGGGACGGAGTGATTCGAACACTCGACCCCTAGCACCCCATGCTAGTGCGCTACCGGACTGCGCTACGCCCCGACTAGGCGTGAAACCTGTTTCACTTCTCAGGAAACGCTGAGGAATATACCGCAAGCTTTTGAAAAGTGGAAGTATTTACCCTGAATTATTTCTTGAGCACCACAAGCACATCTTCCAGCTCAGAGATCATCTGACGGATCAGTTGCTTGTACTGGGTAGTGTCGTCCTTGGCCTCATCACCGGAAAGTCGCAGACGCGCTCCTCCGATAGTGAACCCTTGGTCGTAAAGCAACGCGCGGATCTGCCGGATCATCAGCACGTCTTGGCGCTGATAATACCGGCGGTTTCCGCGGCGTTTGACGGGGTTGAGTTGAGGAAACTCCTGCTCCCAATAACGCAGCACATGCGGTTTGACCGCACAGAGCTCGCTGACCTCACCGATGGTGAAGTAGCGTTTACCCGGAATAACCGGCAGCTCGTCGTTATGACTTGGTTCCAGCATAAGCCTCAACTCGGGCCTTCAACTTCTGCCCTGGACGAAAGGTGACCACACGGCGAGCCGTGATCGGGATTTCCTCACCCGTTTTCGGGTTACGGCCAGGACGCTGGCGTTTATCCCGAAGGTCGAAGTTACCGAAACCGGACAATTTGACCTGTTCGTTATCTTCGAGAGCGTGCCTGATTTCCTCAAAGAACAGCTCGACCAATTCCTTGGCCTCGCGTTTGTTCAGGCCTAGCTCTTCGTAGAGACGCTCGGCCATTTCAGCTTTCGTCAGAGCCCCCATACGTCACTTCCTTAACGTGGCGTTCAACCTTTGTTCAAGCGAGGTGAGGATATTTTGCGTCGTGGAGTTCACCTCATCGTCATTAAGAGTGCGCGATGGATGCTGCCAGGTCAAGCCGACGGCAAGGCTTTTTCTATGCGGATCAATGCCTTTACCCTGATAGACGTCAAACAGCCTGAGGTCCGTCAGCCACTCGCCTGCATTTTCACGAATCACGTCCAATACCGCGCTGGCCGCCACATCACGATCGGCCAACAAAGCCAGGTCACGACGGACTTCCGGGAAGCGCGACAGCTCGTGGAACTTCGGCAAGCGACCTTGAGCCACCTCGCCCAGAACCAGTTCAAAGACGTAGACCGGACGATCCAGGCCCAGGCTCTTCGCCAACTCTGGATGGATAGCCCCCAGATAACCGACTTCACGACCATCACGCTCGATACGCGCAGTCTGGCCAGGATGCAGTGCTGGATGCTGTCCCGGCACAAAAGTGAATGCATCCAAAGCGCCGGCGAAACCCAGCACCGCTTCAACGTCCGCCTTGACGTCAAAGAAGTCCACGCCATCACGGCCTTGCGCCCAACCTTCCGGCAGGCGACTGCCACACACGACACCCGCCAGCATTGGCTGCTGCTTCAGGCCTTCCAACTGACCGACAAAGCGCAGGCCGCTTTCAAACATGCGGACGCGATCTTGTTGACGGTTCAGGTTGTGCTGAAGCGCCTTGACCAGGCCGGGCCACAACGAGGAGCGCATGGCCGCCATATCTGCCGAGATCGGGTTAGCCAACAGCAAAGGCTCGACACCGGGGCTGAACAGTTCGAACAGCTTCGGATCGATGAAGCTATAAGTGACAGCTTCCTGATAACCACGAGCCACCAGCAAACGCCGCAGCGCTGGCAAATCGCCCTGGGCTTCAGCCTTGGCCTGAGGGGCCAGACGAGCCTGCGGGTAACGAACCGGCAAGCGGTTGTAGCCATAGAGACGCGCAAGCTCTTCAATCAGATCGACTTCAATACTGATGTCGAAGCGATGACTTGGCACCTGGACGCGCCACTGCCCTGCCCCTTCGGCGGTCACAGTCAGGCCCAGGGCGCGCAGCAGACGCTCGACCTCGGCAGCATCCATTTCCATGCCCAGCATTTGCGTGATGCGCTCGGCACGCAGGGTCACTGGCGCAACCGATGGCAGATGCTGCTCGCTGACCGTCTCAATGATCGGGCCTGCCTCACCACCGGTGATTTCCAGCAACAGACCGGTTGCACGCTCCATGCCTTCACGCGCCAGTTGCCAATCCACGCCACGCTCGTAGCGATGGGAAGCATCAGTGTGCAGCCCATAGGAACGGGCCTTGCCCGCTACGGAAATCTGGTCGAAGAAGGCACTTTCCAGAAACACGTCACGGGTATTGGCAGTCACACCACTGTGCTCGCCACCCATCACGCCAGCGATTGCCAGGGCCCGAGTATGGTCGGCAATCACCAGGGTATCGCTGCGCAGGGTGACTTCCTGACCATCGAGCAGCACCAGCTTCTCGCCCTCTTCCGCCATGCGCACGCGAATGCCGCCATTGATCTCGGCGAGATCGAAGGCATGCAGCGGCTGGCCCAGTTCGAGCATCACGTAGTTGGTGATGTCCACGGCAGCGTCGATACTGCGCACGCCTGCCCGGCGCAGGCGCTCGACCATCCACAGCGGAGTGGGCTTGGACAGGTCGACATTGCGAATGACCCGGCCCAGATAACGTGGGCAGGCAGCAGGTGCCAGTACTTCTACGGGACGCACTTCATCATGTACGGCGGCCACGGCTTTGACTTCCGGACGCTGCACCTTCGCGGCATAAAGCGCGCCAACCTCACGCGCCATGCCGGCCAGCGACAGGCAATCGCCGCGGTTGGGAGTCAGATCGACCTCGATGCTGGCATCGTCCAGGCTCAGGTAGTTACGAATGTCCTCGCCCACGGGAGCATCTGCCGCCAGCTCCATCAGACCATCGTTGCCTTCACCAATCTGCAGTTCCGCCTGGGAACACAGCATGCCGTTGGATTCGATACCACGCAGCTTGGCCTTCTTGATCTTGAAGTCGCCAGGCAGTTCGGCGCCAATCATTGCGAACGGAATCTTCAGGCCCGGGCGCACATTGGGCGCGCCGCAGACCACCTGGAAGGTCTCCGAACCATTGCTGACCTGGCACACCCGCAGTTTATCGGCATCCGGATGCTGTTCGGTGCTGAGCACCTCGCCCACCACCACGCCACTGAAGGCACCGGCGACTGGCGTAACGCTGTCAACCTCAAGACCCGCCATCGACAGACGAGCCACCAGCTCGTCGCGGCTTACCTGCGGGCTAACCCAGCCGCGCAGCCATTGTTCACTGATTTTCATCCTGCTCTCCTAATAGATTCGTTACGGACGCGCGACTAGCGAAATTGCGCAAGGAACCGCAAGTCGTTGTCGAAGAACAGGCGCAAGTCATTGACACCGTAACGCAGCATGGCCAGACGCTCGGCGCCCATGCCAAAGGCAAAGCCCTGGAATTCTTCCGGGTCGATCCCGGACATACGCAGCACGTTCGGGTGAACCATGCCGCAGCCCATGACTTCCAGCCAACCGGTCTGCTTGCAGACACGGCAGCCTTTACCGCTGCACATCACGCACTCCATATCGACTTCGGCGGATGGCTCGGTGAACGGGAAGTACGAAGGACGGAAACGCACCGCCAGTTCTTTTTCGAAGAACACCCGCAGGAACTCTTCGATAGTGCCCTTCAGGTCGGCGAAATTGATGTCGCGATCGACCAGCAGGCCTTCGACCTGATGGAACATCGGCGAGTGGGTGATATCGGAGTCGCTACGATACACACGGCCTGGGCAGACGATGCGAATCGGCGGCTGCTGCGATTCCATGGTGCGGACCTGTACCGGCGAGGTATGGGTACGCAACAGCATGTTGGCGTTGAAATAGAAGGTGTCATGCATCGACCGGGCCGGGTGATGGCCTGGGATGTTGAGCGCCTCAAAGTTGTGATAGTCGTCTTCGACCTCTGGGCCTTCGGCGATGCCGTAGCCAATATGGGTGAAGAACTGTTCGATACGTTCCAGGGTCCGCGTAATCGGGTGCAGACCACCAGAGGTCTGGCCACGGCCCGGCAGGGTTACGTCAATGCACTCGGCGGCGAGCTTGGCGCTGAGTTCCGCCTCCTCGAAAGCCGCTTTGCGGGCATTGAGAACCTCTGTTACACGCTCCTTGGCAACGTTGATCAGCGCACCGACTTGCGGACGCTCTTCGGCAGGCAGATTGCCCAGGGTCTTCATCACCTGAGTCAGTTCGCCCTTCTTGCCAAGGAAGTGAACCCGGATCTGTTCCAGGGCATTGATGTCTTCAGCGTGTTGCACGGCCTCAAGAGCTTGAGAAACCAGCGCATCCAGGTTTTCCATGTACAGACTCCAGATACAAAATAGGGGAAGAGCTTGAAGGCTCTTCCCCTATTTATGACGTTTAACATCAGAGCCCACGAAAGTGAGCCCGGATGACTGTCGGGGGTACTTAAGCCAAGGTGGCTTTAGCTTTCTCGACAATCGCAGCAAACGCCGCTTTTTCGTTCACTGCCAGATCAGCCAGAACCTTACGGTCGATCTCGATGGACGCCTTTTTCAGGCCAGCGATCAGACGGCTGTAGGACAGGCCGTTGGTACGAGCACCAGCGTTGATACGAGCGATCCACAGAGCGCGGAACTGACGTTTTTTCTGACGACGGTCACGGTAGGCGTATTGGCCTGCCTTGATTACCGCTTGCTTGGCAACACGGAATACGCGCGAGCGAGCGCCGTAGTAGCCTTTAGCAAGTTTCAGAATTTTTTTGTGACGTTTACGGGCAATGACGCCACGCTTTACACGAGCCATGAGTTACTTCCTCTATTCTTGATCCAAAAATTAACGAAGGCGCAGCATGCGCTCGACTTTTGCCACGTCAGACGGATGCAGCAAGCTGCTACCGCGCAGTTGACGCTTACGCTTGGTCGACATTTTGGTCAGAATGTGGCTCTTGAAAGCGTGCTTGTGCTTGATACCGTTAGCAGTTTTCAGAAACCGCTTAGCAGCACCACTTTTGGTTTTCATCTTTGGCATGTTCGGATACTCCGCATTCAGTTGATAAACATAATCAGAAGGCCTGCCGTGCCCTGTTGATTACTTCTTCTTTTTCGGGGCGATGACCATGATCAGCTGGCGTCCTTCCATCTTCGGATGCTGTTCGACCGAACCGTACTCTTGCAGGTCAGCTTCAACCCGCTTGAGGAGTTCCATCCCCAGCTCCTGGTGGGCCATCTCACGGCCGCGGAATCTCAAGGATACCTTGGCCCTGTCCCCGTCACTCAGGAAACGTACCAGGTTGCGTAGTTTTACCTGGTAATCCCCTTCCTCCGTCCCTGGACGAAACTTGATTTCTTTAACCTGAATCTGCTTCTGGTTCTTTTTCGCGGCGGCAATCTGCTTCTTCTTCTCGAAGATCGATTTGCCGTAATCCATCACCCGACAAACAGGTGGGACCGCATCGGCGGAAATTTCCACCAGATCCAGCTTGGCTTCTTCAGCGATACGAAGCGCTTCATCAATCGAGACGATGCCAATCTGCTCGCCGTCAGCGCCAATTAACCGAACCTCGCGTGCCGAGATATTCTCGTTGATCGGGGCTTTCGGTGCAGCTCGTTTATCTTGTCTCATATCACGCTTAATAATAATTACTCCGAATCTTGGCGACCACGCCGGGAAACCGCTTGTGCGAGCAACGCCGAGAATTGGGCGACAGGCATCGAGCCCAAGTCTTCACCTTCACGGGTACGCACAGCGACAGTCTGCATCTCGACCTCCCGATCTCCAATAACCAAGAGATAGGGAACCTTGAGCAAAGTATGCTCGCGGATTTTAAAGCCGATCTTTTCATTTCTCAAGTCGGACTTGGCACGAAATCCGCTTTGATTGAGTGTTTTTTCCACTTCAAGGGCAAAATCGGCCTGCTTGTCAGTGATATTCATGATCACCGCCTGGGTTGGCGCCAGCCAAGCCGGGAACACGCCCGCGTAATGTTCGATCAGCATGCCGATGAAACGCTCGAACGAACCGAGAATCGCGCGGTGCAGCATGACCGGACGCTTGCGGTTGTTATCTTCGGCGATATAGCTGGCATCCAGGCGTTCTGGAAGGTTTGGATCGTACTGCAGGGTACCGCACTGCCAGTTACGACCCAGGCAGTCACGCAGCGTGAACTCGATCTTCGGACCGTAGAACGCACCTTCACCCGGCTGGTACTCCCACTCCAGGCCAGATTCGTTCAGAGCATCGGCCAGGGCACTTTCGGCGCGATCCCATAGCTCTTCAGAACCCACACGCTTGACCGGACGGGTCGACAGCTTCATCGCGATGTCACTGAAACCGAAGTCCTTGTAGACATCCAGGGTCAGCTTGATGAAGTCGGCAGCTTCTTTCTTCACCTGATCTTCGGTGCAGAAGATGTGCGCGTCATCCTGGACAAAACCGCGCACGCGCATGATGCCGTGCAGGGCGCCGGACGGCTCGTTACGGTGGCAGGCACCAAACTCGGCCAGACGCAGCGGCAGGTCGCGGTAGGACTTCAAGCCCTGATTAAACACCTGCACGTGACACGGGCAGTTCATCGGTTTGACCGCGTAGTCGCGACTTTCCGAGGAAGTAGTGAACATGTTCTCGGCGTAGTTGGACCAGTGCCCGGAACGCTCCCAGAGGATGCGGTCGACAACCTGCGGAGTCTTGATCTCGAGGTAGCCGTTTTCGCGCTGGACATTGCGCATGTACTGTTCGAGCACCTGGTAGATAGTCCAGCCATTGGCGTGCCAGAACACCATGCCTGGCGCTTCTTCCTGCAGGTGGAACAGATCAAGCTGCTTGCCGATCTTGCGATGGTCGCGCTTCTCGGCTTCTTCGATGCGCTGGATGTAGGCGGCCAGTTGCTTCTTGTCCGCCCAGGCAGTGCCATAGACTCGTTGCAGTTGCTCATTCTTGGCATCGCCACGCCAGTAGGCGCCGGACAGCTTGGTCAGCTTGAATGCCTTGAGGAAGCGGGTGTTCGGCACGTGCGGGCCACGGCACATGTCGACGTATTCTTCGTGGAAGTACAGGCCCATGGCTTGTTCATTGGGCATGTCTTCAACCAGGCGCAGCTTGTAATCCTCGCCACGACTCTGGAACACCTCGATGACCTCGGCGCGCGGCGTCATTTTCTTGATGACGTCGTAGTCCTTTTCGATCAACTGGTGCATGCGCTGCTCGATGGCGCTCAAATCGTCCGGAGTAAAGGGACGCTCATAGGCGATGTCGTAATAGAAGCCTTCATCGATCACCGGACCGATCACCATCTTGGCGGTCGGGTACAGCTGCTTCACTGCGTGGCCGATCAGGTGGGCGCACGAGTGACGGATGATCTCCAGTCCCTCTTCATCTTTTGGGGTGATGATCTGCAAAGCGACATCGTGTTCGATCAGGTCACAAGCATCGACCAGCTTGCCATCGACCTTGCCGGCCAGGGTGGCCTTGGCCAGGCCTGCGCCGATCGAGGCGGCAACTTCGGCTACGGACACGGCCTTGTCAAACGAACGCTGACTGCCATCGGGAAGAGTAATAGTGGGCATGGCGCCTCCTCTCCTAGTGGTGACCCCTACCAAAGGTCACGTGGGTTGGGATGAGCCAGTACAAGATCCGCCCTGCCTTTCCCGCGGGAAAGCCTGCCTCACAGTGGCAGAGACCTTTCGGCCTGCCAGGGACGAACCAGAGTGACTGGGATTCAAATAAAAGAAGGTATCGAGCGCACGGGTGGAACCCCTGCTAAGCCTGAAATACCCAAGCGCGGCATGCTAGCACAGATAAATCGCAGGCACTGCGCGGCAAATTTCCGAAATAGCACTTTCCGGTCTTTTATTGAAGAAAGTGAACTTGAGATGTACGTCGAACCTCAAATACCCCGAGAATCGTCGTCTTTGTTATCGACTTCAGGAGAACCCGACTCATGCGCCTTAACCGACTGTTCGCCCTCGCCGCCCCTATCGCCCTCCTCCTGCCCTTGAGCGCTCATGCCGCATGGCCTGCCGGTGCACGCGCCGACTACATGAAGGATTGCACCGCAGCCGCCAGCCAGAGCATCGACGCCAAGAGCGCCGAGAAGCATTGCGCCTGCGGCGCAGACAAGCTGAATGAGAAGTTCACCACCGATGAAATCAAGGAGCTGATGAGCAAAACCAAGCAGCCCAGCGCAGAACTACGCACCCGGGCGCTGGACGCCATTGCCGCGTGCCGGGTAACCAAGTAACCCGCCAATACGTTAAAAGGGCCGCCCTCAGCGCTGTCTCTCGCGCCTGAAACAGGACTTTTTGCATAATTTACGCAGTTTTTATGGGTTTTTTTATCACCTCCTGTTTTGCCTCAAAGCCCCTTAAACCGGGGCCTGTAGCCTGTACAGAAGACAAAACACTGACCTGTGTCGGGTAAACAACGACTACAGGGGGCTCCCAAGCCGAACATTTCGACTATGATAGCTCGGTGTGCCCAGTTGGCCTGAGCAGCACAGCACTACTGAAAATATATGTTTCTTGGAGATACACCATGTCTAATCGCCAAACCGGCACCGTAAAATGGTTCAACGATGAAAAAGGCTTCGGCTTCATCACTCCTCAAGGTGGCGGTGACGACCTGTTCGTACACTTCAAAGCTATTGAAAGCGACGGTTTCAAAAGCCTGAAAGAAGGCCAGACCGTTTCCTTCGTGGCTGAGAAAGGCCAAAAGGGTATGCAAGCTGCACAGGTTCGCCCTGAGTAATTTCTCAGCGAGCTAAAAAAACCCCGTCCAAGTGACGGGGTTTTTTATGGGTGCTCGGAAAACCTCAACCGTCAGCCACAATTGACCCGGTTCACCACCAGGTTGGCGTCGGTATTGAGGTTCAGGCGCTCGGAACGGTACTCCAGGGTGATCATGTCGTTGGGTTTGAGAAACCGAGCATATTGCGCACCAGCACGAGTACGGGCCTGCTCCAACAACTCGGGAGAGGCCTTCTTGCCAATGGCGAATTCGGCAGCTGTTGCTTCACAACGTGTGTGCCCGGACTCAGCAGCCACAGGCTCCTTTGTCGACCCGGTGGCGCTGCATCCACTGAGGACGACGGCGGCCAACAAGGTAGTGAATGAAGCGAGCTTCCAAGGCATGCAGCCTCCTTTCAAAAATTAAGCAGAGATCGTGCGACAGCCAATTTGGCTTTTGGTTTCAACACAAATGGCCTTTTGCCCTATACCACGGGCGGCGACCAAGTCTGCCTCAGGCGCCACAGCGGATTCACAGGACAATCGTCACTGAATATGAACGACGCTCAATAAACGTCGATGTAATCGAACGCCGGCTTCGGCCAGTTCTGTTTGAGCGCATTGAAGATCTGCATCACCCAGACCCCATCGCTGGCCGCTATCGGCCCCACATAGCCAGAGCCGGCCGCCCAGGTCTCCAGGCGAAACAGCAGTCCTTCGATCTCGGCACCACCCACGACTCCGGAAGAGATGTAGGCAATCCCGCCCCTGGTCACGCGCAACTGGGTATGCACCTTGTCGCTGGCCGAAGCCAGCAGTTGACGCACCGCCTCCAGGGTCAAGGCGTCAGGCTGATTCAAGTCGATCTGCACAGGGAGTTCCTTGCGTACAGGAAAAGCGCCAGTGTCGCACAGCCCGAACTTGATGCCTAAGTCGCAGTGCCAAAGCCCTGGCAACATGGTTAACTCTGCGCTTTGGCAAGCACCCGCCCAGGAACCGTCCTGGCAGCCGCCCTATCCGATTTTATGAGATATTTCATGGCCACCCTGAGCATCGACGCCGACATCAAAGCCAAATGGCCCCAGGGCCAGTGCTCCTACAGCCCGGGAAGCCCGGAAGAGCTGGCAATCATTGGCATAGACCTGCTGGTCAAGGAACTGGGAACCCAGTCCGCCCGGGCATTTATCGAGCAGGTCCTGGAAAAGTACCCGCCCGACCACCCGGGCGTCCTGACCCCGGATTGGGACTAGCACCCCGCGAGCTGGCACCCGCGGGGATACGCCTTACTTGAGACGCGCCAGGCGCTCGGTCAGCAGATCGAAGAAGCCCTGGGCATCACCGCTCTCAACCCAGAACACGTTCTTTTCCTGCTTCAGGCCGTCGTACCAGTCGACGATGGTCTGGCCGAAGGTCGGCCCTTCGCGGCTGTCGATAACCATATTGGCCTGACGCCCACTGAACAGCTCGGGCTTGAGCAGATAGGCCACCACCGTGGCATCGTGCACCGGGCCACCGGGAATGCCGTAGTGCTCCATATCACCCTTGACGTACTCGTTGAGGATATCCCCCACCACCTTGCTGGCATTGTTGTTCAGGGCCGCGATCTTCTGCAGGCGTGCCTCGCTGGTCAGCACCTTGTGGGTCACGTCCAAGGGCAGGTAGGTCAGCTTGACCCCACTCTTGAGCACCACCTCAGCAGCCTGGGGGTCGGCGAACAGGTTGAACTCGGCCACCGGGGTGATATTGCCGCCATTGAAGTGCGCACCGCCCATCACCACCACTTCCTTGATGCCCTGGGTGATGTCCGGCGCCTGGATCAGCGCCAGTGCCAGGTTGGTCTGTGGTCCGAGCATGGCGATGGTGATGCTGTGGGGCTTGGCCGCGCGCAAGGTATCGATCAGGTAGTTGATCGCACTGCCCTTGGCCAGAGGCGCCTTGGGCTCATGCACGGTAACCCCGGAAATCCCCTCCTTGCCATGGATGTTCTCGGCATAGATAGGCGTACGCAGCAGCGGCTTGGGCGCCCCGGCGTAGACCGGCACCTCATCGCGACCGGCCCACTCGCGCGCCAGCCGGGCATTACGCGAGGTCTTGTCCAGGCGCACGTTGCCCGCCACGGTGGTCAAGGCGCGGATATGCAACTCCTCGGGCGATGCCAGGGCGAAGAGCAAGGCCACCACATCGTCGGCCCCCGGGTCGGTGTCGATGATCAGATCGATTTTTTCCGCCGCCTGAGCGCCGGTAGCAGTAAGCAAAGACAAGAGCAGCAGACTCCTGAACCAGTGTTGAAACAGCTGAGCATAGCGGTGCATGGCGCACTCCTTGTGCAGAAAGGGAAACAGGCCGACAGCAGCCTAGAAGGTCACCCCGGCAACCAGGGCAATATTGCAATACGGCTGGCACTCTCCGGTACGGATCACCGCCCGGGCCTGCCGATTGAGCAGTTTGAATTCCTCGTGACTCATCAGTTGGCGCTGCCCCAGCTCACCGCCAGAGGCCAACGCCTCAAGCCCCGCCAGCGGCGTCGGCTGCTTGAGCAGGATCTCTTCGGCCAGCACATGGCGCTCCACCTGCATCTCGCTAAGCAGCACCTTGAGGGTGCCGAGAAAGTCGGGAACGCCATGGGTCAAGGCCAGGTCGATCAGCTCGACCCCGGGCGGCACCGGCAACCCGGCATCGCCGATCACCACGATATCGCCGTGCCCCAGGGACGCCACCAGGCGCGACAGGGCAATGTTGAGCAAAGGTGTTTTTTTCATGAAGGGATAAAGGCCTGAACGTCGGACTGCGTGGGAATGGAGGGCTGCGCACCGGCGCGGGTCACCGACAACGCCGCGGCGACCTGGCCGAAACCTATGGCCTCGGCCTCGCTTCTGCCGGCCGCCAGGGCCGCGGCGAAACCACCGACAAAGGTGTCCCCTGCCGCCGTGGTATCAATCGCCTGGACCTTGGGCGCCGGAAAATGCCGGAAGCTCTTGCCATCGGCAAACAGCGAACCTTGCGGCCCCAGGGTGATGATCACCTTGCCCGCGCCGGCAGCGATCAGGCGTGCGGCGGCCAACTCGGCACTGGCCAGGGAATCCACCGTCACTCCGCTGAGTGCCGAAGCTTCGCTTTCGTTGGGAATCAGGTAGTCGATCGAGGCGTACCACTGCGGCGGCAGCGGGCCATTGGCCGGCGCGGGATTGAGAATCAGCGTCTTGCCCAGCTCGCGCCCCCGCTTGAGGGTGTAGCCCACGGTGTCCAATGGCACTTCGAGCTGACAGATGATCACATCGGCCGCCTGCAGCACCGCATCGAACGCAGCCACCTTCTGCTCGGTCAGTTGGCCATTGCCGCCGGCAACTATGACGATCGCGTTCTGACTGCTGTCATCCACCACAATCAGCGCCACGCCGCTGGAGCCCGGCACCACGCTCACCGCCTGGCAATCGATGCCCTCGGCGAGCAAGGCGTCGCGCAGTTGCTGGCCATAGGCGTCGTCGCCGACACAGCCGACCATCGACACCTGCGCGCCCAAGCGCGCCGCTGCCACCGCCTGGTTGGCGCCCTTGCCGCCGGATACCGTGGCGAAGGACTTGCCCGTCAGCGTCTCGCCCCCTCGGGGCAGGCGCTCGGCCCGGGTCACCAGGTCCATGTTGAGGCTACCCACTACCGCTACTTTTGCTGACATACATCGCTACTCAATCAATGGGGTTCAGCGGTACTCGGCGAATGCGCCACCAAGCGGCGCCGTCGACTCCCGCAGGACAATACTCGGTGTCACGATGCGCTGGTCCACCGGCAGCTCCCGCGTGGCAATGCGGCGCAACAGCAACTCGGCGGCGGTCTCCCCCAACTGCAGGATCGACTGGCCAACCGTGGTCAAGGCCGGATAGACATAACGACTCATGAGAATGTCGTCGAAACCTATCACCGAGAGTTCGCCGGGTACGCGGATATTGCGTTCGGCCGCGGCGCGCAGCACGCCGATGCCCATCATGTCGTTGGCCGCGAAGATCGCGCTCGGCGGTTGCCCGTCGAGCAACTGCGCCGCCGCGTGATAACCGCCGGTGCTGCTGAAATCGCTTTCCAGAATGCGCCCGGCCGGCACTTCGACACCCGCCTCCTGCAATGCCTGGCGAAAGCCCGCCAGACGCATCTGCGCCACGCTGGTATCGGCCGGACCGCCAATGCAGGCAATGTCCCGATGCCCGAGCTCCAGCAGGTGCCGGGTGGCCAGGTAGGCGCCATGATGGTGATCGATGCGCACCAGGTCGGCGTTCACCCCTTCCAGGCCACGGTCGACTATCACCATCGGCGTGCGCACCCCGGCCAGCCCCTCGGCCAGGCCACGATCACCGCCCGCCGAAGTCACGATCAGCCCGTCGATGCGCTTCTCCAGCAATACCCGCAGGTAGTTGCGCTGCTTGTCCGGGTTGTCATCGGAATTGCAGAGGATCACGCAGTAACCATTGCGCTCACAGTAATCCTCGATACCCCGCGCCAGCTCGGCGAAATAGGGGTTGAGGCTGTTGGGCACCAACAGGCCGATGGTCGCGGTGGTCTTGGCCTTCAGGGAGCGGGCCACGGCACTGGGCACATAGTCGAGGCTCTTGATCGCCGCCTCGACCTTGCGCCGCACCTCTTCGCTGACCGGACGTGTCTTGTTCAGTACATGGGACACCGTGGTGTAGGAAATCCCCGCCAGCGCTGCCACATCCTTGATTGTTGCCATGAATCAAACCCGCCGATTGGCGCGCTGGCTGCGATAGGTATCCAACACCACGGCAATCACTATGACTGCGCCGGTGATGATGCGCTTGGTCGGTTCGGATGCACCGATTTGCGCCAGGCCTGCAGCCAGCACGGAAATAATCAAGACGCCGAAGAAGGTGCTGATCACCGAGCCACGCCCGCCCATCAGGCTGGTGCCGCCAATCACCACCGCGGCGATGACTTGCAGCTCCAGGCCGGAGCCCGCGTTCGGGTCTGCCGCTTCCAGGCGAGAAATCTGAAACAGTGCAGCGATGCCCGCCAACAAGCCCATCAGGCTGAACACCAGGATCTTGTAGGGTTTGGGGTTGATCCCCGCCAGGCGCACCGCCTCTTCGTTGGTGCCTATGCCGATCAGGTAGCGGCCGAACACGGTGCGGGTCAGCACCGCCTGGGCCAGGAAGATAATCAGCAGGGCAATGATAAACGACGGCGAAATGCCAAAGGCAATCGGATTCGACAGCCAGGCAAAGGCATCGCCGATATAGGCCGTGCGCGAGCCGGTCATCTGGTAGGCCACGCCCCGGGCCATCTCCAGCACCCCCAGGGACACGATGAACGACGGAATGCGCCAGGCCACGGTGATCGAACCGGTGACGGTTCCCGCCAGTGCCGCACAGGCCATGCCCAGCAGCGCCGCCGGCAACACGCCCCAACCCCAGCCGAGGATCGCCACGCTGACCGTGGACGCCGCTAGGGCCAGCACCGAGCCCACGGACAGGTCGATGCCACCGATGATCAGGACGAAGGTCATGCCCACCGCCAGCACCATCAGGTCGGGAATCTGGTTGGCCAGCGTGCTGAAGGTGTCATAGGACAGAAAATGGCTGCTGAGCAGGGAGAACAGAACGATCATCCCCAGCAGCGCCCCGGCCAGCCCCAGGTAAGTGCCCAGGCCATAGTAATGACCGCTTCGCTTGCTGCTTACCGCTGCAGTTTTCATGATGCATTCCTCGGCGCCGCTTCATTGAGCAACGCATCGCGTTTTTGATAGCCGGCAAAGGCGGCGGCCAGCAGTTCGTCCTGGGTCCAGCTGTCCCGGTCGAACGTGTCGATCAGGCGCCCGGCCGAGAGCACGCCGATGCGATCACAAATCAGCATCAGCTCCCGCAGGTCGCTGGACACCACCACCAGCGCCTTGCCCTGACGGGTCAGCTCGCCCAGCAGGCCATAGATATCGAACTTGGCGCCAACATCGATGCCCCGGGTGGGCTCGTCGAACAGCAGCACCGAGCAATCACGCTCGAGCCAGCGACCGATCACCACCTTCTGCTGATTGCCGCCGGACAGCTCGGACACCAGTTGCGCCGGGCCCGAACTGCGGATGCGCATGGCTTCGATCTGACGCTGGGCGAGCAAGGTTTCGTCC
Source organism: Pseudomonas sp. NFXW11 (assembly GCF_049887815.1). Classification (NCBI taxonomy): domain Bacteria; kingdom Pseudomonadati; phylum Pseudomonadota; class Gammaproteobacteria; order Pseudomonadales; family Pseudomonadaceae; genus Pseudomonas; species Pseudomonas sp. NFXW11. The sequence goes on from NZ_JAGEKI010000005.1 coordinate 72,605, forward strand.
TCGGACTTGACCAGGCCGCCACTGGAAATCGCCGGCATATTGCCCAAGGCGATATTGGCGCTGATCGACTGGGTCAGCAGCAGCCCCTCGCCCTTGCGATCCTCGGTGATCAGGGCAATGCCATTGGCCACCGCATCCACCGGCGAAGCAATGCTCACCGTGCGGGCCGGCGAACCCAGGGCAATGCTGCCGCTGTCGGCGACATCGGCACCGAAAATCAGCCGCAACAGCTCGGTGCGCCCCGCGCCGATCAGCCCGGAGATGCCGAAGATCTCGCCGCTGCGCACCTCGAACGACACATCACGGACCTTGTCCGCGCGACTGAGGTTGCTCACAGTCAGCGCCGGCGCGCCGATCTTGCGCTCGCCCAGGTCGATATGCTCGCCCAGTTCACGGCCAACCATCAGGTTCACCAGCTGCTCGCTGTTGTAATTGGCCATAGGCTCGACACACACCAGGCAACCGTCACGCAGCACGGCAATGCGCTGAGCCACCCGGGCCAGTTCTTCCAGGCGATGGGAGATGTAGATGATCGACACCCCACGGGCCTGCAGGCGGGTGATCTGCTCGAAGAGCATCTCCACCTCGCGGGAGGTGAGCATGGCGGTCGGCTCATCGAGTATCAGCACATGACAATCGCCGATCAGGTTGCGGGCGATCTCCACCATCTGCTGATGGCCGATGCCCAGCTCGCCCACCAGGGTATCGGGGTCGATGGCATCCAGACCGACCTGGGCCATGGCCTCGATCGCCGCCTTGCGCAGTTGCTTGCGGCTGATCCAGCCACCGCTGCTGGGCAGGTTGTCGAGGAACAGGTTCTCGGCCACCGACAGGGTCGGCAGCAGATTGAGTTCCTGCATGACCATGCGGATGCCCAGGTCTTCGGCCTGGGTCCGGCTGCCGGGGCGGTAGTCCTGGCCATTGAACTGCATATGGCCGGTGGTGGGGCTGACCAGGCCGCCGATGATCTTCGACAAGGTGCTCTTGCCGGCGCCGTTTTCCCCGGTCAGGGCCAGCACCTCCCCACGCAACAGCGTCAGGTCGATGTCGCTCAATACGGGTTGCGCATAGGTCTTGCCGATACCGCTGACCGAGAGGACAGCGTTCGCAGCGGAAACTGACATAGGAAACTCTCCATGCGCTCGCCTGTGCAGGCGAGCGCCGTTGTGCCGCCGTAATGACTACTGGGTGACCAGCTCAACCGGAGTTTCGATCACGCCATTGGCGCTGCTGTCGACCTTCTCGCCCTTGATGATCTTCAGCGCGGTCTCGATGCCGAACACCGCCTGCTTGGCGGCGAACTGGTCGGCGGTGGCCAGCACTCGGCCGTCCTTGAGCATCGGCTTGATGGCGTTGATGTTGTCATAGCCCACCACCTTCACCTTGCCTGCCTTGCCGGCCGCCCGTACCGCGGAAACCGCGCCCACCGCCATGCTGTCGTTGCCGGCCAGCAGCGCCTTGAGGTTCGGGTATTCGCTGAGCATGGCCGAAGCTACACGGTTGCCGGCATCGATCTCCCAGTCACCGGACTGCAGCGACACGACCTTGATCTGCGCGGCGTCCATTGCATCCTTGAAGCCTGCGGTGCGTTGCTGCGCGTTGGTGGTGGTGGACACCCCTTCGATGATCCCCACTTCGTCACCGGCCTTGAGTTGCTTGGCCAGGTATTCACCCACCAGGCGCGCGCCCTTGCGGTTGTCCGGGCCTACGAATGGCACGCTGATGTTCTTGCTTTTCAGCACGCCAGGGTCGAGCTGGTTGTCGATGTTGATCACAGTGATCCCGGCATCCACCGCCTTCTTGATCACCGGCACCATGGCCTTGGAGTCGGCGGGCGCAATCACCAGGGCGTTGACCTTGGAGACGATCATCTGCTCGACGATGCGGATCTGGTTGGCCGTATCGGTTTCGTCCTTGATGCCGTTGGACACCAGATCGAAATCGGCGGAGTGCTCTTTCTGGTAAGCCTTGGCGCCATCTTCCATGGTCAGGAAGAACTCGTTGGCCAGGGATTTCATCACCAGGGCGACCTTGGGTTTTTGCGCGGTATCGGCCAGGGCCGAGGAGAGAGGAAGCGCGGCGGATGCGGCAGCCAGAACGGCAACAGCGAGTAAACGTCCAGCGAATGGCAGCTTCATGGATTCACTCCGATCTTATGATTATTGTGAGCAGCGAACGTGCGATGAGGCGGTTGCCGATAGCGCCGGGCGATCCGCGTCGTGCCTGGGAAAGATAGACGATTGTCGCCTTCCAAGGGTCGCGCAAACGTTTGCGTAAAACGAACTATGCGAAGCTCGCCTACGTTTGTCAACGCCAATCAGAGATCGGAAAAGAAGCTGGGCCGACCGCGAAAGCCGGCGACCAGAACGCCAAAGCCGCCCGGCGGCAAGCGCCGGGCAGAGGTGCTCAGACGGTGGTGCTGAGCAGGTTGCCCGCGCCCGAAGAGGTTTCCTTTTCCAATTCCTTCACCAGGTTGCCGGACACTTCCGCCAGCGCTCCAGCGGTATTGGAAATCTGCCCTTGAATGGCCATGACCGCGGTCTGCTTGGCTTCCGGGCTCGAGTAGTTCGCAGCCTGGGCCGCAGCCATTTGCTGCTGTTGCTCCTTGAGCTGCGCCTGCAATTCCTTCATGCGCTTGAGCAGCATCTGTACGACGATGCTATGGGTGCTCTTGGCTTCCTGCTCCGAATCATCGGACCCCGATTTTTCCGCCTGCTTGCCGGAACCGACCCTGAGGGTGCCGGACTCATCGGTCCCCAGTGCCTCCGAAGCCTGTTCGGCCGTGGCGCTACTCAAGGCATCGATGGTCGCCGGGGATTTGCCATTGATCAAGATGGTTGGTGATCCTGAAAATCCGACTGACAGTGACATGTGAGTTCCCTATTGAAAAAGTCCTGAATAGGCCATCGACCGCATCCGGGCATTCTTTAACCTCTCTGTAAATGCTCAACCCCGAGGCTTGGAGAGGGTTCTATCGGATTGCCGAACGGCCAGGCGCGAAATGTTCGGAAAGCCGGACGCAGGCTTTTCGCCCGCCATTAATAAATGAAATAAAATTGATATAAATCAGTAACTTAAAATACTTAGGCGACCAAGGTAGCGCTGGTACAGATCCTGCTCCATCCCCACTGCCCCGCCGCATACAGATCTGCGGCCGGGGTGTTTCTAGATGAACCTGCATCAGCACCGTCTCACTACTAGAGAGCAAATAATGAAATCTGCCTTCAAATCCTTCGCTCCGGGCGCCTTGGCCCTCCTCCTGCTTCTACCTGCAGCGCTGCAGGCCAAAGAGGCTGAAACCCAACAGAAACTCTCCAACGTCGTGGTCCTCGCCACCGGCGGCACCATTGCCGGTGCCGGCGCCAGCGCGGCCAACAGCGCCACCTATCAAGCCGCCAAGGTCGGCATCGAACAACTGATCGCCGGCATCCCCGAGCTGAGCCAACTGGCCAATGTTCGTGGCGAGCAGGTGATGCAGATCGCCTCGGAAAGCATCACCAACGAAAACCTCCTGCAACTGGGCCGCCGCGTCGCCGAACTGGCCGACAGCAAGGACGTCGATGGCATCGTGATCACCCACGGCACCGACACCCTGGAAGAAACCGCCTACTTCCTCAACCTGGTGGAAAAGACCGACAAGCCAATCGTGGTGGTCGGCTCCATGCGCCCAGGTACCGCAATGTCGGCTGACGGCATGCTCAACCTGTACAACGCGGTGGCCGTGGCCGGCAGCAAGAACGCCCGGGGCAAAGGCGTTCTGGTGACCATGAACGACGAGATCCAGTCGGGTCGTGATGTCAGCAAGATGATCAATATCAAGACCGAAGCCTTCAAGAGCCCATGGGGCCCGCTGGGCATGGTGGTGGAAGGCAAATCCTACTGGTTCCGCCTGCCCGCCAAGCGCCACACCATGGATTCGGAATTCGACATCAAGAACATCAAGAGCCTGCCTGACGTAGAAATCGCCTACGGCTACGGCAATGTCGGCGACACCGCCTACAAGGCCCTGGCCCAAGGCGGCGCCAAAGCTATCATCCACGCCGGCACCGGCAACGGTTCGGTGTCTTCCCGCGTAGTGCCGGCCCTGCAGGAACTGCGTAAGAATGGCGTGCAGATCATTCGTTCTTCCCACGTCAACGCCGGCGGTTTCGTACTGCGCAACGCCGAACAGCCTGACGACAAGTACGACTGGGTTGTGGCTCACGACCTGAACCCGCAGAAAGCCCGGATCCTGGCCATGGTCGCCCTGACCAAGACTCAGGACAGCAAAGAACTGCAACGCATGTTCTGGGAATACTGATGCACCCCGCTCGACCGGCCCCGGTCGAGCACCCTCCGCCACTCGCCCACTCGGGCGGGTGGCCCAGGCTCCAATGCCTTCTTTTCCCCTCCATACAGTAAAAAATCTCTGCGCCTTGTGAGACAAACTCGCAAAACGTGGTCAGAGGAACTTCTTGAATTCTAAGCAGTTGCGAAATGTCCTACAGTTAAATACTGTATGCACGTACAGCTTATTAAGGATTGTTCCGTGGCCACGACCCAAACGCCCCTCAGCTCCTACGAACGCCTGGGCATACGCATCCAGAAAATCATCAACTCCCCCACCGCACAGAAAGCCAAGGCCGCACTGATTTTCCGTCTCGCCGATGAACCCCAGGACGAATGGGAGCAACTGCTGGAGGAAATCGCCGAAAACGACAACGTCACCCTCGCTTATCGCGACGATGGCGGCGTGCAGATTTTCTGGGTCGTGCCGAAGGAAGACTGAGTTGATAAGTGTTCGTTGTTTTACCGCATTACTGCTGTTCCTTGCCTGCACCGCCCACGCCGACGCCCCTCGCACCTTCAACGAAGCCAAGAAGGTGGCCTGGAAGCTCTACGCCCCGCAGTCCACCGAGTTCTATTGCGGCTGCAAATACACCGGTAACCGGGTGAACCTGGCAGCTTGCGGCTATGTGCCGCGCAAGAACGCCAAGCGCGCGGAACGCATCGAGTGGGAACACATAGTGCCGGCCTGGCAGATCGGCCACCAACGCCAGTGCTGGCAACAAGGCGGGCGCAAGAACTGCACGCGCAGCGATACGACCTACCAGCGCGCTGAAGCCGATTTGCACAATCTGGTACCGAGCATTGGCGAAGTGAATGGCGATCGCAGCAACTTCAGTTTCGGCTGGTTGCCGGAGCAATCGGGACAATATGGCTCATGCCTGACCCAGGTGGACTTCAAGGCCAAGAAAGTCATGCCCCGCCCTTCGATCCGCGGCATGATCGCTCGCACCTACTTCTACATGAGCCAGCAGTACGGGCTGCAGCTGTCGAAACAGGATCGACAATTGTTCGAAGCCTGGAACAAGACCTACCCGGTGCAGGACTGGGAACGCCAACGCAACCAGAGCGTGGCCTGCGTGATGGGGCACGGCAACCCATTCGTCGGCGCGGTCAACCTCAAGAGCTGCGGCTGAACCAAGGGCGCCCGCAAGCTGCGGGCGCCACTGCCGGCTTTCGCCACAGGCTTATTCCGCGCCCGGGTGCTGGATAACCGTGACATCGATATTGCGCATCTTGGCCTTGGCCAGTTTCTCGATCACCTCGGCCTTCTTGGCGTCGGCCTCGGCCTGGGAAGCAAATGGCCCCACCAACACCCGCTGCTTGCCGTCCAGGGTCACCACCCTGGAAATAACCCCGTGCTCGATCAGCCAACCGGTCAGATCGCTCACTGCCTGGGGCAACTCGCTGCCCACCAGCACATCCCACTGCGCTGCGGTGGTGGCCTGAGCCGGTTGAACCTGGGTTACAGCCGCGCTCTTACCGGCCTCGGCCCGCTTGCCTTCGCCACAACCCGCCAAGGCCAATACGGCCATCATCATCGCTACTGTGCGCACAACTCACCCCTAGAAAGTCTGAGGTGGCGATTTTAGCACTCGAGGCACGAGAGACTCCGTCACAAAATCGGACCGAAACAGGAAGAATGAAATTTATTGGCTCTGTATAGTTGCGCCTGGGGAATTAATAGATTGCCTGCGCGTCAGAAAGAGGCATCCACTGCGTGGAACTTCGCACTAATCTATATCTATACCTAAGACCGATCTCTGCACTGTTTAAATCTGGTGCCCTACCAAGCTATCAAGGAGAAGATCATGCTGATACTCACCCGCAAAGTCGGTGAAAGCATAAATATCGGTGATGACATTACGATCACCATTCTCGGCGTCAGCGGCCAACAGGTTCGCATTGGCATCAATGCACCCAAAGACGTTGCAGTACACCGTGAGGAAATCTATCAACGAATCCAGGCCGGACTCACTGCCCCGGACAAACGCGAAACCCCTTGAACAGCATGAGCACCCGCCCTTTGCCCTTGCACAAAGGCTGGCGCGGCGCGCCTTTTGTGAGCCTTGAGCCTTTCTCCATAAACCGCTTGCCGGTCCCGAGCAGATCGCGACTATTGCAGACGCCCAGCCACTTTCCCCAGCTCCATCCTTGATCCTCGCCCGTCCTCGGACGGCGAATCCGATCACTGATTCCCCCTGCGCGACGCCGCACTCTTGCAGGCGTCGCACCGGGAATCAGCCTTCCACCAGCGACCTTGCGCCAATATTCTGGTTAAAGCGCAACAGATAGCCATCCGGGTCCTGCACCAGCAGATTCAACTGACCGCGCAACCGCTCGTCCTGCCGATACCAGCACTCCTGGATTTCTCGGCGCAGGGCGATCCCGGCCTGGGCCAGAGCAGCGGCCAGCCGGTGAATGTCAGGACACTCGATGGACAGGTTCATGCCACGACCAAAAGGCGCCTGCAGGGGGCCGACACGCCATGCCGAGTCCTCCTCGTCGTCCTGCTCCAGCATCAACTGGCTGCCGTGAAAGGAGAGAAAGGCAAACAACTGTTCCGGGCGCTCATACTCCACCTGGAAGCCCAGGGTATCGCGATAGAAAGTCAGGCTGCGCTGCAGATCCGTAACCAGCAGCTCCGGCACCAGCTTGTTCATTTGCAACATCGTCAGCATCCATTGCCCATTGTTCGAGCCGCGAGCCTACTCCCAAGTCGAACCCGAGTGCAGCAGCGCTTACCAATGATTACAAATGCTCCCAGGTCACCCCTCGCGCCATGCCACTGGCCGCCACCACCATCAGCAGCACCAGCAACCCCTGGAGATGACTGATGCCAGCGAACAGCCGAGCCCTCCCGGTATCCAGTGCCTTGCCACGGACCTGCGCAATCCGCCATTTGATCAGGGTCAGCATGGGCAGCACTTCCAGCAACAGAATGCTGATGAACAAGGCCATCTTCAGCTGGAACAACGGTTGCTGCAGGTAATAGTCCGTACCCTTCTCGTAGCCGGCGAACGCCCTCATCCAGCCGCTGACCAGCAGCACCAGAGCCGACACGCCCCAAAGATTGTCGGCCCATAGCGCCGCCCTGGGCAGCGCGGTGCCGTCGGCCAAACGGCGCAATGCCGTGCCACGGGCCAGCACCGCGGCGAAAGCACCGGCAAACGCCAGCAAATGCACCGCCGCCAACATCCAATGCATCAACATTGTCTCGCCTCCAGTTGCTCGAGCGACAGATTCGCGCAGCTGATTAATAGCTCATGTCCCGGGCCTACGCCTGGACCATCACAGCAAAAAAAACGGCCCGCATGCGGATCGGCAAGATCCGTGCGGGCCGTCGGGTCATTCAATCCAGCAATGACCCGCAAGGTTCAACCATGGCGCTCCAGCAGCACCTTGCTCCACAAGGTGAAGGCCGCCGTTGGGGTCCAGGCCGGATTGGAGGTGTGCTCCTGCAGGCACAGGTACCTGTTGCCTTCGTAGCTCACCCCATCGCCCTTGAGATAGCGCTGGCTGGTGCTCCACTCAGGGAAGCTTGGATCGACCACACCGCCTGTGGTCCTGGCACTCAGGCTGCGGCTGGGCAACGACTCACGCCCCTGGGTATCAGTGGCCGTGACGAAGTAGCTGTACTGGGTATCGGCGCTCAAGCCCTGATCCTCGATGTTCGGAGTGGGCGTGCGAGCCACCGCATTGCCGTCCCGATACAAGGTGTAGAACTCCACCGGGCGCACTCCACCGGCAACACCCCAGCCCAGACTGATGCTGTTGCGACTGCTGCCCAGCAGCTGCAGGTTGCCCGGTGCGCCAGGGCGCTCCGGTTCGCCGACCTCACCGTGGATCAGCGGCGCATAACGGTTACGGAACTCCCAGTTGTAGTGCACGCCCTGGCGATTGATTCCGGCATCCCAGTTCACCGACCAGGTCATCAAGCCCTTGATCCCATGGCCCGCACCCTGCAAGCGCTTGAACGCATTGTTCAGCGCCGCCGGGTCGATGACATAGCCGGTGGCAGCGGCATCGACGTTGCTCGGCAGGCCGATCACCAGCTTGTCCGCGGCAATCCGGGTGAAGCCCCGGGTACCCGAGGCCAGGCTATCGCTCAGGTAGAAGAGGAAGTCCTCCTTCATCTGATCGTTGTTCTGGGCGATCCAGGCGCCCGCGCCGCCATTGGCCTCCTGTACCCAGAGCCCATCGCCGCCCTGGTTGTAATACTGCGGCGCGATAAAGTCGTAGTAGCCCTCCAAAGCCTGCAGATAGGCCACGTACTTGCCATTGCTGGTCAGGTACGGGAACTCCGGCGCCATGCTGATGATGAAATGCTTGCCCTGGCCGGCGTAATGATCCTTCACCAGCTTCAAGGCCGCCGGCAGCACGCTCTTGTTGTCGGCAAAGTCGATGGCGCTCTGCTCCAGGTCGATATCCAGGCCATCGAAGCCGTAGGTTTCCACCAGACGGATGATTTCATTGGCCAGGGGCTGCTCGCTGCCCTTGTGCAACTCGATATGCGCATCGGCGCCCCCCAGGGAAATCAGCACCGCCCGCCCCTGGCTGTTGAGCACCCCGACCTGACGCCGGAATTCGGCATCCGACAGGTTGTAGGGCTTGAACGTGGGAATGCCGTTGCCCTTCATAAAGGCCACCGCCACCACGTTGTACTCCTTGGGCACATCCACCAGGTTGAGGTTGGCGAACTGGCCGCGCTGGTAGCCGTCGGCCGGGCCGGCGGCCCAGTTGTGCCAGAAACCCATGAGGATCTTCTTGCCGGCAATGCTCGGCATCAAGGATGCGGCATCCGCGGCTTGAGTATTGATCGACGTGAAATCGATTTTGTCCATGTTCTATTCCTTCAGAACCATTAAACACTGTTGTAAAACTGCGACTTACTTGAAGTCCAGATCGAAAGCCTGATAGAAACCATTACCGGTATTGGCCACATTCCAGATCAACACCACTACATGGTGGCCCTTCTTGTTCTTTGGCAGCACCACTTCATGGTCGGTCTTGGCTTTCAACACCGAACCAAACTTGTCGTATGGAACTTCAGTATAGAAGTCCTGATAAAACGCCTTGGGCTCCAGTTGTGCACGACTGATACGCTGCTGCGGGTCCCAGCCATCTTTGGTGATGAACCAACTGTAGCCACGGGTCACGTGCGGTGCGGTATATACCCATTGCACCCGGAACACCTGGCCTGGGTCGACACTCACCAGCGGCCAGTTGAACGGACGCTTGAGTTTCTTCGACATTTCCTCGTTGGTGAAGTTGATGCAGTCACGCTCATCAACCTTGCCGCCGCTGAGAATATGGCCATCGGCGGGTGGCGCAAAGCTTGGCACATCGCTGTCGTAGGGCTTCGGGAACGGTCCGGCGGCCAACGCCGGGAAGTTTTTCCCGCCTTCCATTTCGTTTACCTGCCAGGTAGCCAGCACTCCCAGTTCCACGGCGACCGAGCCGCGACTGGAAGGCGAAACAACACGACCGTGTTTGAGTTGAGCTTGTGGGTTGTTCATATCTTTCACTCCATTGATTAATTAACGCTCGCTGTTTTGTCGAGCACTTGTAACTTAGCGCACTTTTTTCGACTTTTTTCATCGAGTTAAAAATTAACCAACCGGAACAATTTACAAAACTTCGCGCCAGCCCTATTAAACCCTGAACTTTCTTATTTGCACTGACAATTCAAAGAGTCAATGTATTACAAGCTTTTCTATGCGCGAATCGGCTATTTTCGCAAATAAACAAGATCCAGCCGTGCAACTAGTTGAAAAGCCCGCCGCCAGAAAAAACAAAACCCGGCCAAGGCCGGGTCGAAGATTGAAAAGTTCAGGCTATCGCGCCATGCGCCAGAACCAACTACAGGCAAGTTGCCAAAGCCGCCAGACGCCGCTTGGTGACAGCGCCTTCCGTAGCGGCATAGAAGCTCACCAGAGTTGCCGACGCCTGCGCCTTGATATCGACAAAGCTTTCCGCGCCACGGGTGTACACGGTGTAGCCGCCACCCTTGCCGGGCTGCAGGTAGGCCGCAGCGTCGACGCCGAATACCGCCTCGTCCTGCCAGGCGAACTGCACGCACTGCGCCACCAATTGATCGGCCTTGGCCGAGGTCAGGGTCTTGTTGGGAGTTTTTGTCCGAGCTTCGTCCATGCTGGAACTCGCGCAACCGGCCACTGCCAGTGCAATCATTGCCGCCATCAAAACCCGCATGCTGCCACCTCGTCCGGAAAACCCGGGAGTATCGCTCAGGCAGCGGAAAAAAGCCTTCAGGGGCCGAGAAAAACCCTCAGGGGCCTTACCGCCGCCAATGGCAGCTGACTCCTGCCCAGAGAACCTCAGCGTCGCCGCCCCTACCGTTCATCAGCAAATCCCATTGCCAGAGCCCGGGCAAAGGATTAACCTTCGCGCCCCTTTCCACACTTTTGCCAAGGAGATCCACCATGCAACAGCTGATCACCCCTTGCAGGACGTGCCTGGTTTAAACGCTGTATCCGCTACTTAGCTAGCGTCTTCGCTTAACCCCTCGCTGCGTCCTGCCATTACCTGAATATTTTTTCCAATCAGGAATTGGACATGGACACTTGCATCCGTCATTTGTCGAACGGCGTCTCTCTGATCGCCTCCGACACCACCTGGATCGAAGACAAAGCGCTCCAGCAACTGCACACCACCGCTCAACTGCCCGGCATGCGCCAGGTTGTCGGCATGCCGGACCTGCACCCAGGCCGAGGCTATCCGGTGGGCGCGGCATTTTTTTCCACCGAGGTGATTTACCCGGCCCTGGTGGGCAACGACATCGGCTGCGGCATGGCGCTGTGGCAAACCGACCTTTCCAGCACTCGCCTCAACCTGGACAAGCTGGAACGCAAGATCGGCAACATCGACCTGCCCCTCGATGAGCAGTGGGATGAACAACGGGCAGAGCTGGCTCTGCCCGCCAACGGCCACGAACACTCGCTGGGCACCATAGGAGGCGGCAACCACTTTGCCGAGCTGCAGCAGCTCGACCAGGTCTACGACGCCAGCGCACTGCAAGCCCTGGAGCTGAATCCAAAAGCCCTGTTGCTGCTGGTGCACAGCGGCTCCCGGGGCCTGGGGGAAGCCATTCTGCGCGGCCACGTCGAGCAGCACGGGCATGCCGCCCTGGTGGTGGACAGCGCCGCCGGCACCCAGTACCTGCAACAACACGAGCAGGCCCTGCGCTTTGCCGAAGCCAACCGACAACTGATTGCCGAACGCCTGCTGCACAACCTGCGGGCCAAGGGCAGCTGCGTGCTGGACATCAACCACAACCTGGTGTCTGCGGCGAACATCGATGGCACGGCAGGCTGGCTGCATCGCAAGGGCGCCACGCCCTCGGATCAAGGTCCAGTGGTGATACCCGGCTCCCGCGGCGACTACAGCTATCTGGTGCAACCCATTCCGGCCACTACCAGCCTGTACTCGCTGGCCCACGGCGCGGGGCGCAAATGGCTGCGCAGCGACTGCAAGGGCCGCCTGGCGGCACGCTTCAGTTTCGACCAGCTCAAGCGCACCCAACTGGGCAGCCGAGTGATCTGCGAAGACCGTGGCCTGATGTACGAAGAGGCTCCTGAAGCCTACAAGAGCATCGACAGCGTGGTCGGCAGCCTGCGTGACGCTGGACTACTGCACGTCATCGCCCGGCTCAAGCCGGTACTGACCTACAAACGCCGAGGGTGCTGCTGATGCTGTTATTGCAACTGTCCTCCGCCCAAGGGCCCAGCGAGTGCGAACTGGCGGTGACCAAGGCCCTGCGCCGACTGCATCAGGAGGCCGAGGCGCAAGGCGTGCGCCTGGACATCATCGAGCAGGTTGCCGGCTATGAACGCGGTAGCTACAAGTCGGTGCTGCTCAGCCTCGATGGCGAGCACGCCATGCAACTGGCCAGGCACTGGAGCGGAACCTTGCTGTGGACCTGCAAGAGCCCCTGCCGCCCCGACCACAAGCGCAAGAACTGGTATTTCGCCGGCCAACTGTTCGAGACCCCACAGGACAGCGTGGACGGTCAGATCCGCTTCGAAACCATGCGCGCGTCCGGCCCCGGCGGGCAACACGTCAACACCACCGACTCAGCCATACGCGCCACGCACCTGGCCAGCGGCATCAGCGTGAAAGTGCAGTCCGAACGCAGCCAGCACGACAACAAGCGCCTGGCACGCCTGTTGATCCAGCAACGGCTGGCAGAACGACAAGAGCAATCCGCGCAAGCCCAGCGCCTGCAGCGTCGCGATGCCCACCATCGGGTCGAACGCGGTAACCCGCTGCGCACCTTCAATGGCAGCGCCTTTACAGCCGTAGGCTGACTCACCCTCGAAGGAAGCCGCGCCATACCGCGGCTTCCACTATCAACCAAGGCATTCCCTGGATTAGCGAGTCACTCACTTGAAACTTCAGGACCGCCAAAACAAAAAAGGGGTTCACCTTTCGGTGAACCCCTTCTAGACCGCCCAGCAGAGCGGATTTTGTTTGGTAGGCGCGATTGGACTCGAACCAACGACCCCCACCATGTCAAGGTGGTGCTCTAACCAACTGAGCTACGTGCCTGCTGTGAGGCGGCATTCTACGGAATTCCAAAGGGGTGTCAACACCTTTTTTGCAGCTAAGCCTATGAATATGCGAATTTTTTAATTTTGTGCCTGTGAAGAAGTTTTTCCCCGTCTGGCAGCCCTTTTGCAACTCAGGTAGCATCGACGCGGTCGTAAAATATATTAAACACACGAGGTCGCAGGATGGCGCATATTCCCTACCCAGAGTCTTACTACGCGGCTTCCGCCAATGCGGCCCCCGAACGCCTACCACTGGAAGGCGAGGTTGAAACCGATGTGTGCGTGATAGGTGCGGGCTACACCGGCCTGTCCAGCGCCCTGTTTCTGCTGGAGCACGGTTTTCGTGTCACCGTGCTGGAAGCCGCCAAGGTCGGTTTCGGCGCCTCCGGGCGCAATGGCGGGCAGATCGTCAACAGCTACAGCCGCGATATCGATGTGATCGAACGCAGTGTTGGCCCCAAGCAGGCACAGTTGCTCGGGCAGATGGCCTTCGAGGGCGGCAAGATCATCCGCGAGCGCGTGGCCAAGTACCAGATCCAATGCGACCTGAAGGACGGCGGCGTGTTCGCTGCCCTGACCAGCAAGCAGATGGGCCACCTGGAGTCGCAGAAACGCCTGTGGGAGCGCTATGGCCACTCTCAACTGGAACTGCTGGACGAGCGACGGATTCGCGAGATCGTGGCCTGCGATCAATACAAGGGCGGCATGCTCGACATGAGCGGCGGCCATATCCACCCACTGAACCTGGCCCTGGGCGAAGCAGCGGCCGTGGAGTCCCTGGGCGGCACCCTCTACGAACAATCCCCAGCCGTGCGCATCGAGCGCGGCGCTAATCCCGTGGTGCATACGCCACAGGGTAAAGTGCGCGCCAAGTTCATCATCGTTGCCGGCAACGCCTACCTGGGCAACCTGGTCCCGGAGCTGGCCGCCAAGTCCATGCCCTGCGGCACCCAGGTGATCACCACCGAACCCCTGGGCGACGAATTGGCCGCCAGCCTGCTGCCACAGGACTACTGCGTGGAGGACTGCAACTACCTGCTGGACTACTACCGCCTTTCCGGCGACAAGCGCCTGATCTTCGGCGGTGGCGTGGTATATGGCGCCCGCGACCCGGCCAACATCGAAGCGATCATCCGTCCGAAGATGCTCAAGGCCTTCCCACAGCTGCAGAACGTGAAGATCGACTACGCCTGGACCGGCAACTTCCTACTGACGCTGTCGCGCCTTCCCCAGGTAGGTCGCCTGGGAGACAACATCTACTACTCCCAGGGCTGCAGCGGCCACGGCGTGACCTACACCCACCTGGCCGGCAAGCTGCTGGCCGAGGCCCTGCGCGGCCAGGCAGAGCGCTTTGACGCCTTTGCCGACCTACCCCACTACCCTTTCCCCGGCGGCCAACTGCTACGCACGCCATTCACCGCCCTGGGCGCCTGGTACTACAGCCTGCGAGACAAGCTGGGCTTCTGACCAGGTGCTTTTTCAAGCACAAAAAAACCGCCTCACAGGCGGTTTTTTCATGATCGATCAGCGCATTCAAAAAACCCCGACGGATTTCAAGAACGGCAGAAACAAAAAACCCCGGTCTTTCGACCAGGGTCTTTGCTATCTATACAAAACAGGCCTTAGGCCTACTTCGCTGTTTCAAGGCGTTCAGTGGTCCTTGAAACTGATATGGCGCAGCGGACGGGACTCGAACCCGCGACCCCCGGCGTGACAGGCCGGTATTCTAACCGACTGAACTACCGCTGCGTATCGCTTGGACTTGCGTCCAGTAACTCGTCTGATCGAAGTACCTTAGGGCTTCCGATCTCAAACCAGGCGAACCTGACTTGTAAAATATGGCGCAGCGGACGGGACTCGAACCCGCGACCCCCGGCGTGACAGGCCGGTATTCTAACCGACTGAACTACCGCTGCGCGTCGGTTGGAGGCTTCCGTGGAAGCTTCCGTCTTTCTTGCGAAAGACACTCAGGAAGTGGTGGGTGATGACGGGATCGAACCGCCGACCCTCTGCTTGTAAGGCAGATGCTCTCCCGGCTGAGCTAATCACCCTTTGCTTCGCTGAGGCCGCGAAATTTACGCAGCTAGCGATGCTAAGTCAATAGCAGGATTGAAGTTTTTTCAAAAACAGCTGCAAGCGCATAGCTGCAAGCCACAAGAAAAACCACTGACACCCTGCCGCTTACCGCTTACCGCTGAAAGCTTGAAGCTTGATCTGCCTTACGGCTGATAAATCATTTTCTTGCTCATGCCACCGTCCACCACGAACTCCTGGCCGGTGACGAACCCTGAACTGCGCGACAGCAGCCAGGCCACCATCGACGCCACATCCTCCACCGTACCCACCCGCCCTGCCGGATGCTGCGCGTGGTCGGTATCGGACAGAGGCTCGGCACGCCGTACCGCGGGATCACGGGCATCGATCCAGCCGGGGCTCACCGCATTCACGCGAATTTCCGGCCCAAGGCTGATCGCCAAGGCATGGGTCAAGGCCAGCAGGCCACCCTTGCTGGCCGCATAGGCCTCGCTGTCCGGTTCAGACTGGCGAGCCCGGGTCGACGCCAGGTTGACGATGGAACCGCCATGAGCGCGCAGATAGGGCGCACAATGCTTGGCCAGCAACATCGGCCCACCCAGGTTCACCGCCATTACACGATTCCAGTACGTCAGGCTCAGGCTTTCCAGGGTGATATTGTGCGGATCGGCCACCGCTGCATTGCACACCAGCGCATCCAGGCGCCCGAACTGCCCCAGCACCTCGGCCACGCCCTGGGCCACCTGCTGCTCATCGGCCACGTCCATGGCGATGAACCAGGCATTGCTCCCCAGAACCTTGGCCACCCTGGAGCCACGCTCGCGATCCAGGTCGGTCAACACCACCTGCCAGCCTTCGCTGAGCAGCCAGGCCGCAATACCCAGGCCAATGCCCCGCGCCGCGCCGGTCACCAGCGCGACACGTCCATTGCCACCGCCCTGGGGCGTGGACAACTCGATCACAAGGCAGCCAGACCGCGAGCCAGATCGGCTTGCAGGTCAAGCACATCCTCCAGGCCCACGGCAATCCGGATCAGGCTGTCGCGAATCCCCGCAGCCTCGCGCTCCTGGGGAGCCAGGCGGCCATGGGAAGTGGTGCTCGGATGGGTGATGGTGGTCTTGCTGTCACCCAGATTGGCGGTGATCGAGATCAGTCGAGTGGCATCGATAAAGCGCCAGGCGCCCTCCTTGCCACCCTTGACCTCGAAACTCACCACTGCACCGAAACCCCGCTGCTGACGCTTGGCCAACTCGTGTTGCGGGTGACTGGCAAGGCCTGCGTAATGCACTTTCTCAACGCCATCCTGCTGCTCCAGCCATTCGGCCAGGGCCAAGGCATTGGCGCAGTGGGCGCGCATGCGCAGGCTCAGGGTTTCCAGGCCCTTGAGGAAGATCCAGGCATTGAAGGGGCTCAGGGTCGGGCCTGCGGTACGCAGGAACCCCACCACTTCCTTCATCTGCTCGCTGCGCCCGGCCACCACCCCGCCCATGCAACGACCCTGGCCGTCGATGAACTTGGTTGCCGAATGCACCACCACGTCCGCCCCCAGCTTCAGCGGCTGTTGCAGCGCCGGGGTGCAGAAGCAGTTGTCGACCACCAGCATCGCGCCCTTGGCGTGAGCCACTTCGGCCAGGGCGGCAATGTCCACCAGCTCGGCCAACGGGTTGGACGGCGACTCGACGAACAGCAATTTGGTATTGCCCTTGATCGCCGCATCCCAGCCGGACAGGTCCGCCAGGGGCACGTAATCGACTTCCACGCCAAAGCGCTTGAAGTACTTCTCGAACAGACTGATGGTCGAGCCGAACACGCTGCGCGACACCAGCACATGATCGCCAGCGCTGCACAGGCTCATCACCACCGAGAGAATGGCCGCCATGCCGGTGGCCGTGGCCACCGCCTGCTCCGCCCCTTCCAGTGCGGCAATGCGCTCTTCGAAGGAACGCACCGTGGGGTTGGTGTAGCGCGAATAGACGTTGCCCGGCACCTCGCCGGCGAAGCGCGCCGCCGCATCAGCGGCGGTGCGGAACACATAGCTGGAGGTGAAGAACATCGGATCACCGTGCTCGCCTTCCGGCGAACGGTGCTGACCGGCGCGCACCGCCAGGGTATCGAACGCTACGCCTTCAAGGTCGCTGTCCAGCCGACCGGCATCCCAATCCTGACTCATGCCGCCTACTCCTAATGCCTGTTCAAATGCTCTGGATCAGTTGTTGTACAGATCGATGATGGCGCTCACCGCCTGAGTCTTGACCTTGGACGCGTCGTTACGAGCGTTCTCGATCTTGTTCAGGTAGGCCTCGTCGACGTCGCCGGTGACGTACTTGCCGTCGAACACCGCGCAGTCGAAGTTCTCGATCTTGATCTTGCCGCCACCCACGGCCTCGATCAGGTCCGGCAGGTCCTGATAGATCAGCCAGTCGGCGCCGATCAGGTCCGCCACGTCCTGGGTCGAACGATTGTGCGCGATCAACTCGTGAGCGCTCGGCATGTCGATGCCATACACGTTCGGGTAGCGCACGGCCGGGGCCGCGGAGCAGAAGTAGACATTCTTGGCGCCGGCTTCGCGGGCCATCTGGATGATCTGCTTGCAGGTGGTGCCGCGCACGATGGAGTCGTCCACCAGCATCACGTTCTTGCCGCGGAATTCCAGCTCGATGGCATTGAGCTTCTGGCGTACGGATTTTTTCCGCGCAGCCTGGCCCGGCATGATGAAGGTGCGACCGATATAGCGGTTCTTCACGAAGCCTTCGCGGAACTTCACACCCAGGTGGTTGGCCAGCTCCAGGGCGGCGGTGCGGCTGGTGTCGGGAATCGGGATCACCACGTCGATATCGTGCTCGGGACGCTCACGCAGGATCTTCTCTGCCAGCTTCTCGCCCATGCGCAGACGCGCCTTGTACACCGAAACGCCGTCGATGATCGAATCCGGGCGCGCCAGGTAGACGTGCTCGAAGATGCACGGAGTGAGCTGCGGGTTGGTGGCGCACTGACGGGTATAGAGCTTGCCCTCTTCAGTGATGTACACCGCTTCACCCGGAGCCAGGTCGCGAATCAGGGTGAAGCCCAACACATCCAGGGAAACGCTTTCCGAAGCGATCATGTACTCCACGCCTTCGTCGGTATGACGCTGGCCGAAGACGATCGGACGAATACCGTGCGGATCACGGAAACCGACGATGCCGTAGCCGGTGATCATCGCCACCACCGCATAACCGCCAACGCAGCGGTTGTGCACGTCGGTCACCGCGGCAAACACGTCTTCCTCGGTAGGCTGCAGCTTGCCGCGCTGGGCCAGCTCGTGGGCAAACACGTTGAGCAGCACTTCAGAGTCGGAGCTGGTGTTGACGTGGCGCAGGTCGGACTCGTAGATCTCCTTGGCCAACTGCTCGACATTGGTCAGATTGCCGTTGTGCGCCAGGGTGATGCCGTACGGCGAGTTGACGTAGAACGGCTGGGCCTCGGCCGAGGTCGAGCTGCCCGCGGTCGGATAACGCACATGACCGATGCCCATGTGACCGACCAGGCGCTGCATGTGCCGCTGCTGGAACACGTCACGCACCAGACCATTGTCCTTGCGCAGGAATAACCGGCCATCGTGGCTGGTCACAATACCGGCAGCGTCCTGGCCGCGGTGCTGGAGCACGGTTAGCGCGTCATACAGCGCCTGATTGACGTTCGACTTACCGACGATACCGACGATGCCACACATGCGACGCAACCCCTACTTAATGAAACTGAACTGAACCCATCTTACTGAGGCGTTTTGGCCGGTAAGAGGTGCTCCTTGAACGGTATGTCAGCGGGTACGCTGATACCGCTGGCCAGCCACTGACTGCTCCACCCCAGAAAGAGGTTCTTGGACCAGTCTGCAACCAATAGAAATTGTGGCACCAGTCGCGACTGCTGCCACCAGGAATCCTGCTGCACCGGCCCCAGGCTCAAGAGCCCGACCGCCACGACCACCAGCAACGCGCCACGCGCCGCGCCGAAGGCCATGCCGAGGAATCGATCGGTCCCGGAGAGGCCGGTGACGCGAATCAATTCGCCGATCAGATAGTTGATCATTGCCCCCACCAGCAAGGTGGCGACAAACATGATTGCGCAGCCCGCGATCACGCGAGCCGAAGGAGTTTCGATGTAGGCGCCGAGGTACTCGGACAATGAGCCGCCGAACATCCAGGCTACGGCTCCGGCGATGATCCAGGTAAGCAGCGACAAGGCTTCCTTGACGAAACCACGGCTCAAGCTGATCAAAGCGGAGATGGCGATTATTGCAACGATCGCCCAGTCGACCCAGGTAAATGGCACGGTGCAGCCTACAGACGGATAAGGCGGCGCATTTTAACAGAGCGCTTGGCTGTCGGTAAGCTGCGATTCACTGTGCTTTTGCAATCAGGCACTTGCCTCAGCCACGCTCAGGCTGAAAGCGCACCACGAAGCCCTTGAGGTTGTGCTGGCGACCCAGCAGGTCACGCAGGCGATCCGCCTCGGCACGCTCGATCAGCGGCCCGACAAAGACCCGGTTCTTGCCATCGGCGGAACGGATATAGGCGTTATAGCCCTGGCTGCGCAGGGTTTTCTGCAGGGATTCCGCACCCTCGCGGCTCGACAGGCTGGCCAACTGCACCGACCAGCTGACGGATAAGCCATTGGCGTCGATCCGGCTGGGACGGGTATCGGGCTTGGCACTGGCCACCGGTTGCGGTTGCGGCTGCGGCACAGGCACTGGCGTCGCCACCGGCTTGGGGGCCGGCACCGGCTTGCTGGCCACCACGGGCGCCACCACTGGCGCGATAGGCTGGGAGGGTGCAGCTTGCTGCTGAACCACCGGCTCGGCTACCGGCACCGGCTCCTGCGGCAGAACCTGCTGCTCCGGCACCACCACCGGCTCGACCTGAACCTGCGGCATCACCGACGCCTGCGGCGCGGCAGGCGCTTCCACCGTCACCTGACGCTGCTCGTCCTCACGGGAGAACAGCATCGGCAGAAAGATCACCGCCAATGCCACCAGCACCAGGGCTCCGACCATCCGCTGCTTGTAGACCTTATCCAACGTAGCCATGTGCAGCTTCCTCCGTGGAGCGCCGGGCCAGCCATTCGAGCGCCTCGGCAACACAATAAAAAGATCCGAACAGGAGGATTTCGTCATCCTCGCCGGCTTGCCCGCACTGAGCCTCCAGGGCCTCAACCACGCTGGCATAGGACGTCACGGCCGCGCCAAGGTTCTCCAGCGCGGCTTGCAGTTCCTGCACGGGACGCGCCCGAGGCGAGTCCAGGGGCGCTACCGCCCAATGCTGGACCACCGCCTGCAGGCTGGCGACCACCCCAGGCAGATCCTTGTCCGCCAACAGACCGAACACCGCCAGGCGCCGACCAGTCAGCGGACGGCGTGCCAGACGCTCGGCCAGGTACTGCGCCGCATGCGGGTTATGGCCGACATCCAGCAACAGGCTCAGGCGCTTGCCCTGCCAGCTGATCTGCCGCCGATCCAGGCGCCCGGTGACCCGGGTCTGCTGCAAGGCCGCGCGAATCTGCTCAGGCTGCCAGGGCAGACCGCTGAGCAGGTAAGCCTGCAAGGCCAGGGCGGCGTTTTCCATGGGCAGGTCCAGCAGCGGCAAATCCCGCAGCTCGACCGGATTGCCCTGGGCATCAAGGCCGCGCCACTGCCAATGCGCATCGGTAAGTGCCAGGTCGAAATCCCGGCCCCGCAGGAACAGCGGGCAACCCAGCTCCCGTGCCTTGTCCAGCAAGGGTTGCGGCGGGTTCAGGTCGCCGCACAGCGCTGGCGCGCCAGGACGGAAGATCCCGGCCTTCTCGTAAGCCACCGATTCCCGGGTATCCCCCAGGTACTCGATATGGTCGACGCCGATGCTGGTGACCAATGCCAGGTCGGCATCCACCAGGTTGACTGCATCCAGGCGCCCGCCCAAGCCGACTTCCAGCACCACCGCATCCAGATTGGCCCGCTGGAACAGCCAGAAAGCCGCCAGGGTGCCCATCTCGAAATAGGTCAGGGAAGTGTCGCCGCGACCGGCCTCCACCGCGGCGAAGGCTTCGCACAGCTGCGAGTCGGAAGCCTCGACGCCATCGATTTGCACCCGCTCGTTGTAGCGCAGCAGGTGCGGCGAACTGTAGACCCCCACCTGCAGGCCCTGGGCCCGCAGCAGCGAGGCGACAAAGGCACAGGTAGAGCCCTTGCCGTTGGTACCGGTAACCGTGATCACCCGGGGCGCCGGCTTGCCCAGCCCCATCCGGGCCACTACCTGTTGCGAGCGCTCCAGCCCCATGTCGATGGCCGAAGGGTGCAACTGCTCAAGGTAGGCGAGCCATTCGCCCAGGGTGCGCTGGGTCATAGGTTGGCTGGAGCCGGTGGCACCACGATCGGCTCGACGGGCGCAGCCACGAACTCCGGCGTCGGCAGGCCCATCATCTGCGCCAGCAGGTTGCCCAGGCGTGGGCGCAATTCCTGACGGGAGATGATCATGTCGATGGCGCCGTGCTCCAGCAGGAACTCGCTGCGCTGGAAGCCTTCAGGCAGTTTTTCCCGCACGGTCTGCTCGATCACCCGCGGGCCGGCGAAGCCCACCAGGGCCTTGGGCTCTGCAACAATCACATCGCCGAGCATCGCCAGGCTGGCGGAAACACCCCCGTAGACCGGATCGGTCAGCACCGAGATAAACGGAATGCCTTCTTCACGCAGACGCGCCAGCACGGCGGAAGTCTTGGCCATCTGCATCAGGGAGATCAGCGCTTCCTGCATCCGCGCACCACCGGAGGCAGCGAAGCAGACCATCGGGCAGCGGTTTTCCAGGGCATGGTTGGCGGCGCGGACAAAGCGCTCGCCGACGATGGCGCCCATGGAGCCGCCCATAAAGGAGAACTCGAAGGCCGAAACCACGATCGGCATGCCCAGCAGGGTGCCGCTCATGGAGATCAGCGCGTCTTTCTCGCCGGTCTGCTTCTGCGCCGCGCTGAGGCGGTCCTTGTACTTCTTGCCGTCACGGAACTTCAGGCGGTCCACCGGCTCCAGGTCGGCACCCAGCTCAACCCGGCCTTCGGCATCGAGGAAAATGTCGATACGGGCCCGCGCGCCGATGCGCATGTGGTGGTCGCACTTGGGGCAAACGTCCAGGGTCTTTTCCAGCTCCGGACGATAGAGCACCGCCTCGCAGGACGGGCACTTGTGCCAAAGACCTTCAGGCACCGAGCTTTTCTTCACCTCGGAACGCATGATCGAAGGGATCAGTTTGTCTACTAACCAGTTGCTCATGCTTTCTTTCTCCAGTACCGGCGGCCCGAACACTGTGGTTCAGAGCCCCGCGTATGCCCTTGAGCTAAATTCATGTGTGCGGCGATGAACCCTTCGCTGCCGCGGTCAGCACCTGGCTCGACCTGCCTGCAACGAAGCTTCCCTCAGCCATCCCGACAACCCGCAATAGAGCGGTTGCCAATCGATTTCGACCCCGCCTGAAAGCGACGCCTGCCTGTTTTGTACAGTGGTGTTATGGACGGCGGCAGATTGCCAACCGTCACATCGACTCATTGCTGTGACGCACCGCCCGCATAAATGCCTGGATCTTCTCCGGGTCCTTGATGCCCTTGCTCTGCTCCACGCCGCCGCTGACATCCACCGCATAAGGACGAACTTGGGCAATGGCCTGGGCCACGTTCTGCGCCGACAGGCCACCCGCAAGAATGATCGGTTTGCTCAGGCCCTGCGGTACCAGGGACCAGTCGAAGGCCTCACCGGTTCCCCCGGGCACGCCCTCGACATAGGTGTCGAGCAAGATTCCGCTGGCCCCTGGATAAGCCCTGCAGGCCGCGGCGATATCGTCCCCGGCCTTGACCCGCAGCGCCTTGATGTAAGGACGGTGATAGCCCTCGCAATCCGCCGCCGTTTCATCACCGTGAAACTGCAGCAGGTCCAGCGGCACGGCATCGAGGATTTCCCCCAGCTCGCAACGACTGGCATTGACGAACAGCCCGACCGTGGTCACGAACGGCGGCAAGGCGGCGATGATCGCCCGCGCCTGCTGCACCGTCACCGCTCGCGGGCTCTTGGCGTAGAACACCAGCCCGATGGCATCGGCCCCTGCCGCCACCGCCGCCAACGCATCCTCGATGCGGGTAATACCGCAAATCTTGCTGCGAACAGCTGGCATATCGTTTGAACCCCAGGGGCAAATTCGGAAAGTTCCGGATGGTAGCAAATGCTTTTCCGGGCGTCAGCCGTCCAGGCCCGAGAAACCCGTGAGGAAATGTGGCCCGATAAATCGTTCGGGCAATGGGAACTCATCCTTGTATTCGACCTGTACCAGGTACAGCCCGAAAGGATGGGCGGTGACCCCGCCGGTGCGGCGGATGCGGCTTTCCAGCACTTCCCGCGCCCACTCCACCGGACGCTCGCCAGCACCGATGGTCATCAGTACACCGGCAATGTTGCGCACCATGTGATGCAGGAAAGCGCTGGCACGAATATCCAGGACGATCATCTTGCCGTGACGGGTGACCCGCAGGTGATGGATCTCCTTGATCGGCGACTTGGCCTGGCACTGCCCCGCCCGGAAGGCGCTGAAATCATGGGTGCCCACCAGGAACGCCGCCGCCTGGGCCATGCGCTCGACATCCAGCGGCCGATGATTCCAGGTGACCTCTTCATTGAGATGGGCCGGACGGATCTGATCGTTGTAGATCACATAGCGATAGCGCCGGGCGATTGCCTTGAAACGCGCATGAAAATCCGCCGGCATCTCCTGGGCCCAGCTGACGCTGATGTCGTGGGGCAGATTGATATTGGCCCCCATGACCCAGGCCTTCATCGAGCGCACCGCCTGGGTGTCGAAATGCACCACCTGGCCGCAGGCATGCACACCGGCATCGGTACGCCCCGCACAGGACAGGGTGATGGGTGAATCCGCCACTCGCGACAACGCCTGCTCCAGGGTGGCCTGGACACTGGGCACGCCAGAGGCCTGACGCTGCCAGCCGCGATAGCGCGAGCCTTTGTATTCAACACCCAGAGCGATTCGGGAAAAGCCTGCGGCCGCCATTTCGGCGGCCGGGTTATCTATGTTTGCCAAGAACTTACAGCCTGCTGATATACGCAAAGGCGCACATTATAAGGCCGCGACCCGCCAACGGCATGCACCGCCGCGCTTTAGTTGCAGATTGATTCTTCCGTCCAGAGATTGCGCCCAGCCCCAGGCCAGCGCTATATAGCCATTCATATAGCGAAAAAGAACAAAAACACCCTGATCGAGAGCCGATAAATGATCACCACCGACAAACAAGCCGTGGGCCTGGCCTACAGCCTGGAAGGCATGCTGCATGCCAAACGCATGACCTGGGAAGCCGTGGCGCAGATGGCCAGGCGGATCAAGCCGGGCATGCACGAATCCGCCGCCAGGGAAATGGGCCTGCAAGTGCTGCAAGAGCTGGGCATGGAACGGATCTGGCACCCGCTGCTTATCCGCTTTGGCGCCAACACCCTGAAGACCTTCAAGCAGAAATCCGCAGGCGACCCGGTGCTGGCCGACAACGACCTGTTCTTCATTGACCTGGGCGTGGTCTGGGAGCGCCACGAAGGCGATTGCGGGGCCACTTTCGTGGTCGGTGACGATAGCGAAATGCACGCCTGCGCCGCAGCGGCCAAGCAACTCTTCGATCAGGTGCACCAGCACTGGAAAACCCACCAGGTGGCCGGCGCCGAACTCTACCGTTATGCCCAGAAGCAGGCCCGCGAGCTGGGCTGGGTGCTCAACCTGGAGATCAAGGGCCACCGGGTCAGCGACTTTCCCCATGCCATCTATCGTGCCGGCGACCTGGGGGACTTCGCCGACTGCCCGCAAGTAGGCCTGTGGATCCTGGAAATCCAGATCGCCCACCCTACCCGCCCCTTCGGCGCCTTCTACGAAGACCTGTTGGTCTGAACCCGCCCCGCACCAACAAAAACGGCAGCCTGATCGGCTGCCGTTGTGTTTACCTCTGGAGCAACTTCAAGCCAGGCGCGCCAGCATCTCCTGAGCTTCGTTCTTCTGCCCTTCACTGCCCTCGCTGAGCACTTCACCGAGGATGTCCCGAGCGCCGTCGTTGTCACCCATATCGATATAGGCCTGGGCCAGATCGAGCTTGGTGGCCACTTCATCGTTGCCGGACAGGAAGTCGAAGTCCGCCTCGTCGCCACCCATCGCGGCGTCTTCAGCGGTGAAGCTAGGGCCCTGTGGCGAATCGAGATCCATGGCCAGGCGATCCAGCTCGGCGTTGACGTCGTCCAGTTCGGAGGCGAAGGCATCCTTGGGCTCGGCGGCGTCCATTTCATCGGCCAGGGACAGGTCGAAGTCCGCCGAAAGATCCAGGTCATCCAGGGCGGCTTCGGTAACGGTCGGCACATCGCCGGCCGGCAGGTCCTTGAGATCGTCGTCCAGGCTCAGCAGGAAATCGTCGTCGCTCTGAGGCGCCGCTGGCAGCTCGGCCCCCAGATCCAGATCGAAATCATCCAGATCGTCGAGGTTTTCCGCAGCCGCGGCCTGCTGCTCGAGCACCGCACCGAAGCTCAGGTCATCGTCCTGGGGAAACTCATCCAGCTGGACTTCAGGCTCGGGCGCAACCACCGCCGGCGAGGTCGCCTCCAGGTCATCCAGGCTCAGATCGAAATCTGCATCCAGACCTTCGAGCGCATCTACAGGTTCAGACGCTGGCGGCTCGTCCTGCAGCAGCTCCTTGACGTACTCGGCGTCCAGCTCGGCGGCAACCGCCGCAGCCGCCAGACCGGCAGTGGCTGCCACGGCGACCATTGCCGGGAAGCGGCTCTTGAGCTGCTCGACCCGGGCATGATTGTCACCGTTGGCCACCAGCTGCCGCTCCTCGGCGACAAAGGCACTGCGATCACCCTGGTGCGCGTAGACCTCCATCAGCTTGAGTCGCAGGTCGCTGCGCTGCGGCTCCAGCTTGACCGCCTCCTCAAGCAGCGCCGCCGCCTGATTCAAACGCCCGGCATCCAGATGGTTCTGCGCCTGGCCCAGCACATCGGTGGCGCGCTCGACCGGCGCTGCCGGTACCGGCGCAACCACGGCCACCGGCGCTGGAGCTGGAGCTGGAGCTGGAGCTGGAGCTGGAGCGAGCTTGACGCTTGGCGGCGGAACTTCAAGGCCTTCGAAGCTGCCTTCCGGCAGGTCCAGCTCTTGCTCGAAATCGGTGTTTTCCTCGGACAACGCCCGCGCCATGCGCAGGTGTTTTTCCGCTTCCTGCTGCGCCTTGCGTCGGCGCGCCCACAACAGCAGCAACAGCAGCAACGCCACCAGCGCACTGCCGGCCGCCAGGCTCACCAGGATCGGGTTGCTCAGCAGGTCGCTGTATTGATTCTCTTCGGCCTGGGGCGCCGCTTCCGGTGCGGGAGTGGCCACTGGCTCCACCACAGGAGTTGCGGCAACCACAGGTGCCGCCGGAGCTTCAGGCTGAGCCACCAGTTGCGCCGGCATGGCCGGAGCCGGAGTTGGCGCCGCTGGTGCTGCGCCTTCGGCTTGCAGCTTGGCCAGCTGGTTGTTCTTCAACTCGATCAGGCGCTGCAGCTTGTCCAGCTGGCTCTGCAGATCCGTCATGCGTTCCTTGAGCTCGGCATTGTCGCGACGGGTGGTGTCCAGGCTTTCCTGGGTCACCGCCAGCTTGTTGCTCAACGCCTTGCTGTCTCCCGCAGCACCCTTGCCACGATGCTTGCCGTTTTCCGCAGAAACCAGGCTCAGGTTGTCCTTGGCGTTGACCTGCTTGGGCGCCTTGTCGGCCCCCCCGCGGCGGGTCGCGTCCACTTGCTGCTGGGCCCGGGCGCCGCCACGGCGACCCTGACGCCAGGCGGCATTCTGCGCCGCAACCTCGGCAATCGCCTTGGGCTGCGGCAAGGCAGTGCTCTGCACCACATCGGGCAGGCGCAGCACTCGCCCGGTCTTCAGGCGATTGATGTTGCCGTCGATAAAGGCGTCCGGGTTCAGGGCCTGGATGGCCAGCATGGTCTGCTGGATCGAGGCACCGTTGCGATTCTTGGCGGCAATTTCCCAGAGGGTGTCGCGGGATGCCGTGGTGTACTGCGCCGGCTTGTCAGCCTTGGAACCCCGAGTGACCGGCGCATTCACCGGCGCTGCGCCAACAGGCGCAGTCTGCGCCGCTGCAGCGGTTTGCGAGGAGAACTTGTAAGGGTCCAGCAGCACGCTGTAATCGCGCAGCAGGCGACCGTTGGGCCACATCACCTGCACCAGGAACTTGACCATAGGTTCCGACAGCGGCTGGCTCGACGTTACCCGCAGCACGCTCTTGCCACCGGGGTTGAGCACCGGGGTAAAGCGCAGGTCATTGAGAAAGGCCTGGCGATCGACGCCGGCCTTGGCGAACTCGTCTGCCGGGGCCAGGCTGGGCACCACTTCGGCGGCCGTCAGGTCTTTGACATCGAGCAATTCGATTTCTGCTACCAGAGGCTGGTTCAGACTCGACTTCAGGGTCAGCTCCCCGAGCCCAAGCGCCTGCGCCATACCGGAGGACAGCGCCGAGGCGGCCGCTATTGCTAACACCAGTTTGCGAACTTGAACCATAGCCTCATCCTTTGTTTGAACGTTCCTCGGCCAGCGAGAAGGTTTTGTAGCGGCTGCCAATAGGCAATGCGCGGCATCATGAACGACCGCCGCGCGAAATTATTTACTGCAGGCTCAAGGAGCGCCCGACGGCCACTCCCAGAGCGACCTGCCAAGCATAGCGCCCAGCTAGATTCATTCTGCAAATTGTTGCCAAGTATCTTTTACAGCAGGTCTTTTATCAACAATTCAGCCAGCTGCACAGCGTTCAACGCCGCGCCTTTACGGACATTGTCCGAGGTCAGCCACAGATTCAGTTCCGTCGGATCGTCGACACCGGTACGAACCCGCCCCACATAGACTACGTCCTGGCCCACGGCGTCACCCACGGCGGTGGGATAATCGCCGGGCTCCACCAGTTCCAGACCGGGAGCCGCCTCCAACGCCGCGTTCACCGCAGCCAGATCGACCTCGGCAGCCGACTGCAGAGTCACGCTATAGCTATCGCCAAAAAACACCGGCGCTTGAATGCAAGTGACAGAAATCTTTAATAAAGGTTGCCCCAGCACTTCACGCAACTCTCGGACCAGGCGCTTTTCCACCAGGGTGTGGCCCTGGGCATCCGGCGTGCCGACCTGGGCCAGCAGATTGAACGCCACCTGGCGATCGAAGAAACGCGGCTCCATGGGGCGCACGTTCAACAGCTCGGCGGTCTGTCGCGCCAGTTCGCTGACGGCTTCACGGCCCTGGGTGGACATCGCCAGGCTGGCGCAGAGGTTCACCCGCTGGATATCCAGCAGGCCTTGCAGGGGCGCCAAGACCACCGCCAGGGCCGTGGCCGAGGCGCTGGGGCTGCTCAACTGCACCGGCTTGCGCAACCCCGCCAGCACCTGGGCGTTGGCCTCGGGCACCACATTGGGCGCCTCGGCCGAAGGCAGGGCCCCGGACAGATCGATCACCGCGCAATTGGCCGCCGCGGCGCGGGGCGCAAAGCTCAGGGTCACCGCTGGACCGGCGGCAAAAAACGCCAGCTGGACCTTGGCGAAGTCGAACTCGTCGACCTCGCGCACGCGGATATTCTTACCGCGAAAAGCCACCGCCTGCCCCGCCGATTCGCTACTGGCCAGCAGATGCAGGTTGGCGATGGGGAAGTCCCGTTCTTCGAGAATCTGCACCAGGGTTTCGCCGACCGTGCCGGTGGCGCCGATCACGGCGATATCAAGGGTTTGGGTCATGCTGCAGCCTCAGGCGAAACGGGGGGAGCGGCACTTTACCCGGCACCGGGTGACGAGGCAATTCGCACCGGGATCAACGGCTATTGCATCGGTGCACTGGCAGCGGCAACCGGCATAAAAAAACCCGCGACCTGGGCAGGACGCGGGTTGTTTCAAGCACTCAGCGGATCAACGCTCCAGCAAGATCCGCAGCATGCGCCGCAGGGGCTCAGCCGCGCCCCACAGCAGCTGGTCGCCCACGGTGAAAGCACCGAGGAACTGCGAACCCATGTTCAGCTTGCGCAGACGACCCACCGGAATGTTCAGGGTGCCGGTGACCTTGGTCGGGCTCAGCTCCTGCATGCTGATCTCGCGCTGGTTCGGCACCAGCTTGACCCAGGGGTTGTGCTGGCTGATCAGCCCTTCGATATCGGCGATCGGCACGTCCTTGTTGAGCTTGATGGTCAGCGCCTGGCTGTGGCAGCGCATGGCGCCGATACGCACGCAGATGCCGTCCACCGGGATCGGGCTCTTGAAGCGACCGAGGATCTTGTTGGTCTCGGCCTGGGCCTTCCACTCTTCGCGGCTCTGGCCGTTGGGCAGTTCCTTGTCGATCCAGGGGATCAGGCTACCGGCCAATGGCACGCCGAAGTTCTCGGTCGGGTAGGCATCGCTGCGCATGGCTTCGGCCACCTTGCGGTCGATGTCGAGGATGGCGCTGGCCGGGTTGGCCAGGTCATCGGCGACCGCCGCGTGGGTAGCGCCCATCTGCTTGATCAGCTCGCGCATGTTCTGCGCACCGGCGCCCGAGGCCGCCTGGTAGGTCATGGCGCTCATCCACTCCACCAGGCCGGCTTCGAACAGGCCGCCCAGGCCCATCAGCATCAGGCTGACGGTGCAGTTGCCGCCCACGTAGTTCTTGGTTCCGGCATCCAGCTGCTGGTCGATGACCTTGCGGTTCACCGGGTCGAGGATGATCACCGCGTCATCCTGCATGCGCAGGCTGGAGGCGGCATCGATCCAGTAGCCTTGCCAGCCGGCTTCACGCAGCTTGGGGAAAACTTCGCTGGTGTAGTCGCCACCCTGGCAGGTCAGGATCACGTCGAGGGTTTTCAGCTCTTCAATGTTGTAGGCGTCCTTCAGTGGAGCAATATCCTTGCCCACCGACGGCCCTTGGCCACCGACATTGGAAGTGGTGAAAAACACCGGTTCAATAAGATCGAAGTCCTGCTCTTCCAGCATCCGCTGCATGAGGACGGAACCGACCATACCGCGCCAACCGATCAGACCTACACGTTTCATCGCAACTACACCTATACAAAAGTGGGCCACTGTCTGTGCAGTGGGCCCAGAAGATTACAGATTCCGCAGCGCGGCGACTACTGCATCGCCCATTTCCTGCGTACCGACCTTGGTGCAACCGGCCGACCAGATATCGCCAGTGCGCAAGCCCTGGTCCAGCACCCGGCTCACCGCCTGCTCGATGGCGTCTGCCGCCACGTTCAGGTTGAAGCTGTAGCGCAGCATCATCGACACCGAGAGGATGGTCGCCAGCGGGTTGGCAATGCCCTGGCCGGCGATATCCGGCGCCGAACCGTGGCATGGCTCGTACATGCCCTTGTTGTTGGCATCCAGGGAGGCCGACGGCAGCATGCCGATGGAGCCGGTGAGCATCGAGGCTTCATCGGACAGAATGTCGCCGAACATATTGTCGGTGACTATCACGTCGAACTGCTTCGGTGCGCGCACCAGCTGCATGGCGGCGTTGTCGACGTACATATGGCTCAACTCGACATCCGGGTAGTCCTGGGCCACCTGCTCGACCACTTCGCGCCACAGCTGGCTGGAGGCCAGGACGTTGGCCTTGTCCACCGAGCAGAGCTTCTTGCCGCGCACTCGGGCCATGTCGAAACCGACCCGGGCAATGCGGCGGATTTCACTCTCGCTGTACGGCAGGGTGTCGTAGGCCTGGCGCTCGCCATTTTCCAGCTCGCGAGTGCCGCGCGGGGCACCGAAGTAGATGCCGCCGGTCAGCTCGCGAACGATGAGGATATCCAGGCCGGAGACGATTTCCGGTTTCAGGCTCGAAGCATCGGCCAGTTGCGGATAAAGGATCGCCGGACGCAGGTTGCCGAACAGGCCCAGTTGCGCGCGGATTTTCAGCAGGCCGCGCTCGGGGCGAATATCACGCTCGATCTTGTCCCATTTCGGGCCGCCCACGGCGCCCAGCAGCACCGCATCGGCTGCACGGGCGCGATCTAGGGTCTCGTCGGCCAGGGGCACGCCATGCTTGTCGATGGCCGCGCCGCCGATCACATCGTGGCTCAGTTCGAAGCCCAGGCTGTACTTGTGATTGGCCAGTTCCAGCACCTTGACCGCCTCGGCCATGATTTCCGGACCAATACCGTCACCTGGGAGAATCAGAATCTGCTTGCTCATGCGTTCCTCATTTGCTCTGTCGGCCCGCCCGCAGGCGTGCCCGGAAAAGTTCTAGCGTTCGGCCCACAGCACCAGTACATCAGTACTGAACGAACCATCGGCCTCGATCTGAAAATATTCGCGCACTTCATTGCCCATCGCCTGCTGCAATTGGCGGATCGCCACCCGCAGCGGCTCCGGCGTACGCATGCGCTCGACCCAGGAGCTGTATTCCAGGCGCAGGCGCTGACGCGCGGTACTGCGGGTATGCAACCCGGCCTCACTGACCTGGCGCAGCCACTCCCCTGCCGAATAGTCGCGCACATGGCTGGTGTCGCGCAGCACTTCGACGCTCTGCAGGTAAGTGTCCAGCAGCGCATTGCCCGGCGACAAGACATCGATAAAGGCCACCACGCCACCCGGCTTGAGCACCCGGCGCACTTCCCGCAGGGCCAGGCCCAGGTCGCTCCAGTGGTGCGCCGAGTAGCGGCTGAAGACGAAGTCGAACTCGCCATCTGCGAACGGCAGGCGCTCGGCGGCGCCCAGCACCGTGCGGATATTGCCCAGGCCACGCTCCTGCGCCGCTGCAGCCACCACATCGAGCATCTGCTGGGAGAGGTCGTAGGCCACGACCTCCTTGACCTGCGCCGCCACATGAAAGCTGACATGGCCGGCACCACAGCCCAGGTCCAGGAGCCGGGCGGCGTTGTGGCCCGCTACTTCGGCCTGCAGCAAGGCGAACTCGGCGCCCTGGGCATGCACGGCACTGCTCAGGTAGGCCGCGGCCTGTTCACCGAACTGCTTCTGTACCACCTGGCTATGGGCGTTGCTGGTCATGCTCTGGTCCTTTTGCTCAAGGGGAACGGCGTTCGCTGGCAAGCCAGCGCCTACAGATGATCAGGCGTCGCGGAACAGCCAGGGCTGGCTGGCGCGGTGCTTGGCTTCGAAGGCGGCGATGGCATCGCTGTCCTGCAGGGTCAGGCCGATATCGTCGAGGCCGTTGAGCAGGCAATGCTTGCGGAAGGCATCGATCTCGAACTTCAGCACCTTGCCATCGGGACGGGTCACGGTTTGCGCCTGCAAATCGATCTGCAACTGATAGCCCGGGGTGGTTTCGACCTGCTGGAACAACTCGTCGACTTCCGCGTCGCTCAGGATGATCGGCAGCAAGCCGTTCTTGAAACTGTTGTTGAAGAAGATGTCGGCATAGCTGGGCGCGATGATGCTGCGGAAACCGTACTCCTCCAGGGCCCAGGGCGCGTGCTCGCGACTGGAACCGCAGCCGAAGTTTTCCCGGGCCAGCAACACGCTGGCGCCCTGGTAGCGCGGGGCGTTGAGCACGAAGTCCTGGTTCAACGGGCGCTTGGAGTTGTCCTGGTAAGGCTGGCCCACATCCAGGTAGCGCCACTCGTCGAACAGGTTGGGACCGAAGCCGGTGCGCTTGATCGACTTGAGAAACTGCTTGGGAATGATCTGGTCGGTGTCGACATTGGCACGATCCAAAGGCGCGACCAAACCATTGTGCTGGGTGAAAGCTTTCATGCTGCGCTCCTTTAGATCAATTCACGGACGTCGACGAAACGCCCGCTGACAGCGGCGGCGGCGGCCATGGCCGGGCTCACCAGGTGGGTACGACCACCGGCGCCCTGGCGCCCTTCGAAGTTACGGTTCGAGGTGGAAGCGCAATGCTCGCCGGATTCCAAGCGGTCCGGGTTCATTGCCAGGCACATCGAGCAGCCCGGCTCGCGCCATTCGAAACCGGCTTCGAGGAAGATCTTGTCCAGGCCTTCCGACTCGGCCTGCGCCTTGACCAGGCCCGAGCCCGGTACCACGATCGCCTGCTTGATGGTGGCGGCCACCTTGCGGCCCTTGGCGATCACCGCCGCGGCACGCAGGTCTTCGATCCGCGAGTTGGTGCAGGAGCCGATAAAGACCCGGTCCAGCTGAATGTCGGTAATCGCCTGGTTGGCGCTCAAGCCCATGTATTTCAAGGCGCGGACGATGGAGTCGCGCTTGACCAAGTCCATTTCCTGGGCCGGGTCCGGCACTTTCTGGTCCACCGCCAGGACCATTTCCGGCGAAGTGCCCCAGCTGACCTGCGGCTTGATGGCTGCCGCGTCGAGTTCGACCACGGTGTCGAACAGCGCATCGGCGTCGGACACCAGGTCTTTCCAGGCCTCCACCGCCAAGTCCCATTCAGCGCCCTTGGGGGCGAACGGACGACCCTTGACGTAGGCCACGGTCTTCTCATCCGCCGCCACCAGGCCCACCCGGGCACCGGCTTCGATGGACATGTTGCAGATGGTCATGCGGCCTTCGACGGACAGCTCGCGAATCGCGCTGCCGGCGAATTCGATGGCATGGCCATTGCCGCCAGCGGTGCCGATCTTGCCGATCACCGCAAGCACGATGTCCTTGGCGGTCACGCCGAAGGGCAAGGTGCCTTCCACCCGCACCAGCATGTTCTTCATCTTCTTGGCCACCAGGCACTGGGTGGCGAGCACATGCTCCACCTCGGAGGTGCCGATACCGTGGGCCAGGGCGCCGAAAGCGCCATGGGTGGAGGTGTGGGAGTCACCGCAGACCACGGTCATGCCGGGCAAGGTGGCGCCCTGCTCCGGGCCGATCACGTGGACGATGCCTTGGCGCACGTCGTTCATCTTGAATTCGACGATGCCGTATTCATCGCAGTTGTCATCGAGGGTCTGCACCTGAAGGCGCGACACCTGGTCGACGATGGCTTCGATGCCGCCCTTGCGCTCCGGGGTGGTCGGTACGTTGTGGTCCGGGGTGGCGATATTGGCGTCGATGCGCCAAGGCTTGCGCCCGGCCAGGCGCAGGCCTTCGAAAGCCTGAGGCGAGGTCACTTCGTGGATGATGTGACGGTCGATGTAGATCAGCGCCGAACCATCGTCGCGCTGCTTGACCAAATGCGAATCCCAGAGCTTGTCGTAGAGCGTCTTGCCGGCCATCGAAGCATTCCTCATCAGCTTGTTTCTATGCCCTGGGCCCGATCGCCTGCCGATCAATGACCCCTTGGCTTGTGAGGCTGATGCTATGGCGTTAGATTAAATAACTCAAATTCATATTTTTCATGCTTTGGATAACCAACTGGAATACAACCATGGACCTGGCCAACCTCAATGCCTTTATCGCCATCGCCGAAACCGGCAGCTTCTCTGCGGCCGGCGAACGCCTGCACCTGACCCAGCCAGCCATCAGCAAACGCATCGCCGGGCTTGAGCAGCAGCTCGACGTACGGCTGTTCGACCGCCTGGGACGGGAAATCGGCCTGACCGAGGCCGGGCGGGCCCTGCTGCCCCGGGCCTACCAGATCATCAACGTGCTGGACGACACCCGCCGGGCCCTGACCAACCTCAATGGCGAAGTCAGCGGCCGCCTGACCCTGGCCACCAGCCATCACATCGGCCTGCACCGCCTGCCGCCGCTGCTGCGGGCCTTTACCCGGCGCTATCCGCAGGTGGCGCTGGACATCCAGTTCCTCGATTCCGAGGTGGCCTACGAGGAAATCCTCCATGGGCGCGCCGAACTGGCGGTGATCACCCTGGCCCCCGAGCCCCACAGCCTGGTCAAGGCCACGGCGGTCTGGGACGACCCCCTGGACTTCGTCGCGGCGCCGGAACACCCGTTGGTCAGCAACGGCCAAGTGAGCCTGGCGGATATCGCCCTGCATCCGGCGGTTTTTCCCGGCGGCAACACCTTTACCCACCATATTGTCCAACGCTTGTTTGAAGCCCAGGGCCTGACGCCGAACATCGCCATGAGCACTAACTATCTGGAAACTATAAAGATGATGGTTTCCATCGGCCTGGCCTGGAGCGTGCTGCCGCGCACCATGCTCGACGATCAGGTGGCGCGCATTCCTTTACCGGGCATACAGCTGCGACGCCAGCTAGGCTATATCCTGCACACCGAACGGACACTGTCGAATGCTGCGCGGGCTTTCATGGCCTTGATGGATGCACAAGTCGATTGGCCAGGGAACCCGGCATGACTTTTCCGGGTATTGCCCGTGCCACGCCGCCATGAGTATCCCGCGCGAACGAATGACTCAGCTGAAGGCCTGACACCCATGCCAAAACCCGCTGACCGTATTCCGCCCATGCCGCGCATCCACGCCGTCGACCCCAAGGAGTCGGAGCAAAGCTGGGAAAGTGCGCCACAACTGCTCGCCGCGCTCAATGGCGCGCGGCTGGGCGCCTGGTACTGGGATATAGAAAGCGGGCAGATCAGCTGGTCCCGGGGCACCCAGGCGCTGTTCGGCTTCGATCCACGCCAGCCGCTGCCGAAAAACCTCGAATACCTCGACCTGCTGCCCGTCGAAGACCGGGCCCGGACCATGCGTGCCTTTCACTCGGTGCTGGCCGGTGCGCCCCTGGAACAGGCCATGCACCACCGCATTCGCTGGCCCGATGGCAGCCTGCACTGGCTGGAGATCAATGGCAGCGTGTTGCCGGACAAGCACGGCAAGCCCCGAATGATCGGGGTGATCCGCGAGATCACCC
Source organism: Pseudomonas sp. NFXW11 (assembly GCF_049887815.1). Classification (NCBI taxonomy): domain Bacteria; kingdom Pseudomonadati; phylum Pseudomonadota; class Gammaproteobacteria; order Pseudomonadales; family Pseudomonadaceae; genus Pseudomonas; species Pseudomonas sp. NFXW11. Next base: position 108,250 of record NZ_JAGEKI010000005.1, read on the forward strand.
ACCAGCGCCAGCGCGAGGAAGCCCTCAGCAGCTCGGAGAAACGCTTCGCCACGCTGTTCCACCTGTGCCCCAACACGGTGCTGCTGACCCGCCTCGAAGACGGCCTGATCAGCGAAGCCAACCAGTACTTCGAAAGCCAGTTCGGCTGGCCCGCCGAGCACGTGATCGGCCGCACCACCCTGGAAATCGGCTTGTGGGTCAATCCCGAACAGCGCGCGCAACTGATCAAGGCAGTGCAACGCAAGGGCCAGGCCGCCAGCCTGGAGGTGCAGTTTCGCGCCAGCAACGGGCAGATCCACGACGGCATCCTCAGTGCGCAAAAGGTCGAACTGGAGGGCAAGGCCTACCTGCTGAGCACCTTTCTCGACACCAGCGAGCGCAAAAGAGCCGAACAGGCCCTCAAGGATAGCCAGGAACGCCTCGACCTGGCCCTGGACTCGGCGCAGCTGGGCACCTGGGACTGGCACATTCCCAGCGGCATGCTCTACGGCTCGGCCCGCGCCGCGCAATTGCACGGCCTGGAACCGGCGCCCTTCCACGAATCCTTCGATGCCTTCTTCGAGGGCGTGCCCACCGAAGAGCGCGACAGCATGCGCGATGCCTACCGCAGCCTGCGGGAAGGGCCGGCAGGCAACTATCAACTGACCTACAGGGTGCAACTGGCGGACGGCAGCTCGCGCTACCTGGAAAGCCGCGCCCGGCTCTATCGCGATGAACAGGGCCTGCCGCTGCGCATGGCCGGTACCCTGCTGGACATCACCGAGCAGGTGGAGCGCGAACAGCGCCTGATCACCTCCGAAGAGAAATTCGCCAGCCTGTTCCAGGTCAGCCCGGACCCGATCTGCGTGACCCTGCTGGAAACCGGCCAGTTCATCGAGATCAACTCCAGCTTCACCCAGACCTTCGGCTGGACCCTGGACGAGGTGATCAACCGCAGCGCCGAGCAGATCGGCCTCTGGGAAGACCCCGCGCCGCGCCTGCGGCGGATCGAACAGGTGATTCGCGAACAGGCCCTGAACAATGTGGCGGTGGTGGTCAACCACAAGAACGGCCAGGCCCTGACCTGCATCATTTCCAGCCGCCAGATCACCGTGGACAAGCAGCCCTGCATTGTCACCAACCTGCGGGACATCACCCAGCAGCAGCGTTCCGAGGCCGCCCTCAAGGCCAGCGAGGAGAAGTTCGCCAAGGCCTTTCACTCCAGCCCGGACGCCATCACCATCACCGAGCGCGATACCGGCCGCTACCTGGAGGTCAACGACGGCTTCTGCCGCCTGACCGGCTATCGCACCGACGAAGTGCTCGGGCACAGCATGCATCAGGTCGGTATCTGGGCCGACGAAAGCCAACTGCATTTGCTGTTGAACGAGCTCAAGCTCAAGGGCCGGGTGCACCACCTGGAGATGCTCGGGTGCAACAAGCGCGGGGATGTCCTCACCCTCGAGGTGTCGGTGGAGCCGATCATCCTCAATGAAACCCCCTGCCTGCTGCTGACTGCCCGGGATGTCAGCCTGCTGAAGAATGCCCAGGCGCAGATCCGCCACCTGGCCTACCACGACCCATTGACCAACTTGCCCAATCGCGCCCTGCTGATGGACCGCCTGAGCCAGCAGATCGCCCTGCTCAAGCGTCACAACCTGCGCGGCGCGCTGCTGTTCCTCGACCTGGACCACTTCAAGCACATCAACGATTCCCTGGGCCATCCGGTGGGCGACACGGTGCTGAAGATCATCACCGCTCGCCTGGAAGCCAGCGTGCGCATGGAGGACACCGTGGCGCGCCTGGGCGGCGACGAATTCGTGGTGCTGCTCAGTGGCCTGGAGGGTTCGCGCAACGAGGTCAGCGAGCAGGTGCGGCAACTGGCCGGCACCCTGCGCGAGCTGCTGTCGGAGCCGATGTTCCTCGACGGCCAGCGCCTGCAGGTTACCCCGAGCATTGGCGTGGCACTGATTCCCGACCATGGCTCGACCCCCACCGACCTGCTCAAGCGCGCCGATATCGCCCTGTATCGCGCGAAGGACTCAGGGCGCAACACCACGCAGATGTACCACAACACCATGCAGAAGGCCGCGAGCGAACGCCTGCGCATGGAGACCGACCTGCGCCTGGCGCTGTCTCGTGGCGAATTCAGTGTGCATTTCCAGCCCCAGGTGGATGCCCGGGACAATCGCATCGTCGGCGCCGAGGCCCTGGTGCGCTGGCACCACCCGGAGCTGGGCGCGCAGTCGCCAACGGAATTCATCAAGGTACTGGAGGACAGCGGGCTGATCCTCGAAGTCGGCACCTGGATTCTCGACGAGGCCTGCCTCGGGTTCAGCCAGTTGATCGAGCAGGGGCTGGTGGATCCCCGTCATTTCAGCCTGTGCGTGAACATCAGCCCCAGGCAGTTCCGCCAGAACGACTTCGTCGAAAGAATCGAGCACAGCCTCAACGCTTTCGCCCTGCCCTTCTCCCTGCTGAAACTGGAAATCACCGAAGGCATAGTGATCCAGAACCTGGACGACACCATCAGCAAGATGCGTCGCCTGAAGAAACTCGGGGTCAGCTTCGCCATGGATGACTTCGGCACCGGCTATTCCTCGCTGACCTACCTCAAGCGCCTACCGGTGGACACCCTGAAGATCGACCAGTCCTTTGTTCGTGACGCCACCCACGACCCCAACGATGCGGAAATCATCCGTGCCATCGTCGCCATGGCCCGCAGCCTGGAGTTGAAGGTGATAGCCGAAGGGGTGGAAACCTCACAGCAGCTGGAATTCCTCCAGGGGCTGGACTGCCATCTGTACCAGGGCTATTTCCACAGCCGGCCACTGCCCCTGAGCGAGTTCAAGAAACTGTTGATCTGACAGGCACAAAAAAGGGCGCCACCTGGGCGCCCTTTTTCCTGCAGCGATCTTAGTGCTGCAAAGCCGGCTGCTGCACCCCGTTGATCGGGATGCGCTTGGGCTTGGCTTCTTCCGGTACGACCCGCAGCAGGTCGATATGCAACAGACCGTTGCTCAGGGCCGCAGCCTTGACCTCGATATGGTCGGCCAGGCGGAAGGACAGCTTGAACGCACGCTGGGCGATGCCCTGGTGCAGGTAAGTGACACTTTCATTGGCGTCGCGCTTGCCACCACTGACGGTCAACACGCCTTTTTCCACTTGCAGCTCCAGGTCTTCTTCCTGGAAGCCGGCGGCCGCGATCACGATGCGGTATTGATCATCGGCGTGCTTTTCAACGTTGTAGGGTGGGTAGCTGCTGCCCGGTTCGTTGCGCAGTGCCGATTCGAACAGGTCGTTGAAACGGTCGAAGCCGACAGAGGAACGGAACAGTGGAGCCAGGGAAAATGCAGTACTCATGGGTCAATCTCCTGATGGTTCAGCGAGTGGTTATCTCCGCGACCCGAATTCGGCATCGCGTACCCAAGAGATAAGGATCGACCTCGGCATTTCAAGAGAAGCCGGCTGAATTTTTTACGCCGCCTCGCTCAGGGGCATGCCCAGCAGGCGCCCGACCTGATCCAGATCGGTTTCCCGGCGCAGGGCGGTGAACAGCTCCACCGCTTCCGGGTAGTTGCGGGTCAGCATGGCCAGCCACTGCTTCAAGCGCCCTGGCGCCGAACGCGGCGTCAGTTGCACCACCACCTGGGCCCAGAAGTCCTGGAGCAGGGGCTGCAGATCGGCCCAGGACATTTCCACCACCTCTTCCCCGGCCCGCGCCGCGGCGATCTGCCGGGCCAGGTCCGGGCGCGACACCAGCCCGCGACCGAGCATGATGTCCTCGACGCCACTGATCTCGCGGCAACGGCGCCAGTCCTCGACGCTCCAGATATCACCGTTGGCGAACACCGGCACCTTGACCACTTCCTGCACCCGGGGAATCCACTCCCAGTGCGCCGGCGGCTTGTAGCCATCGACCTTGGTCCGCGCGTGCACCACGATATGCTCGGCACCGCCTTCGGCCAGCGCCGTGGCGCACACCAGGGAACCGTCCGGGCTGTCGAAGCCCAGGCGCATCTTCGCCGTGACCGGAATATGCGCCGGCACCGCGCGCCGCACGTGCTCGACAATCTGGTTGAGCAGCTCGGGCTCCTTGAGCAGCACCGCGCCACCGCGGGACTTGTTCACGGTCTTGGCCGGGCAGCCGAAGTTCAGGTCGATGACCTCGCTGCCGAGCTCGCAGGCCAGGGCGGCGTTCTCTGCCAGGCACACCGGGTCGGAGCCCAGCAATTGCACCCGCAGCGGGACGCCGGCTGCGGTGTGCGCACCTTGCAGCAACTCGGGGGCGAGCTTGTGGAAGTAGGCGGGCGTCAATAGGCGGTCATTGACCCGAATGAACTCGGTAACGCACCAGTCGATCCCGCCAACACGGGTCAGCACGTCCCGCAGGATGTTGTCGACCAACCCCTCCATGGGCGCCAGGGCAATTTGCATGAAACACACTCAACGAAAAAGCGGACGAAAAAACGTCCGCCAGTCTACTGGGTTTCACCCCGTTATAGGAGCCGGCTGACCGGCGTTCCTGGCCAGCCAGGGACACAAGCGTTCAGGAAAGTTGCAGGGCCGAGCCATATCCCTCGAGAAACTCCACGGGCATGCGCTTGGGTTTGCCGCTGGAAAGGCCAATGCAGACGAAGGTGGTCTGGGCCCGCAGCAGGGTGGTGCCATCGCTCGGACGCACCAGCTGGAAGCGCCGGGTCATCTTCAAGCGCTGATCCCAGTCGACGATCCAGGTGGCCAGTTGCAACTCGTCGCCCTCAAAGGCCGCGGCCAGGTAGTCGATCTCGTGCCGCACCACCGCCATGGCCCGGTCCAGGCGCCGGTACTCGGCCAGGTCCAGCCCCAGGCGCTGCGAATGCCGCCAGGCACAGCGCTCCAGCCAAGTCACGTAGACCGCGTTGTTGGCGTGCCCCAGGCCATCGATATCCTCGGCCGCCACCTGCAGGTCGATGACGAATGGTGTTGCCAGATCCCAACTCATGCGCAACTCTCCGGTCCGATTTTTGACCGGGGCAGTGTAACGGAAGCTCAGGCCGATTGGCGCGTCGAGAGGTGCTGTCCGCTGACCAGGGCGAGCACGGCCTCGATCGTCCGCGGGTCAGCCAGCACGCGCTGGTGACCGCCCTCTTTCAAGCGCAGCAGGCGGCTGTCGAACCAGGCCTGGTGGATCAGCTCCGACTCCTTGACCAGGACGAACTGATCGTCTTCGGCATGAATGATCAGGCCCGGCATCTCCAACTGGTAAAGGGCTACATCCAGGCTGGCGGCGCGCATGCCAACTTCCTTCTCGACCCGGCGGATAAAGGCCGAGCGCGCCTTGGGCGGCAGGCGCATATAGCTGGCAAAGCCACGCAGCACGGCAAGAATGCGCGCCGGCGCGGCGATGCTGACCAGGGTTTCAGTGTGCAGGCCCATCTGCACCGCGAGCATGGCGCTGGCGCCACCCATGGAATGCCCGATCACCGCCCGCAGTGGCGGCAGTTCCGCCGCAGCCTCGAGCAGCGCCCGGGCAAACAGCACCACATTGGCCTGGTCCCCCGGCGAGCGGCCATGGGCCGGCCCGTCCAGCGCCACGACGGTATGGCCGGCGGCCACCAAGGCCTGGATCAAGCTGGCGAACTGCGTCGGCCGCCCTTCCCAACCGTGCATCAACAGCACCGTTGGGCCCTGCCCCCAGCGCAGGGCCGAAAGCCCGAAACGCAGGGTCAGGCGCTCGGCGTTCTCCAGCAGCGGCAGCTCCCAGTCCCGGGGTGGCAATTCCCGCGGGGTCATGAACAGTTGATGCATGCGGTTCGCCGCCCATTGCGGCGCAACCCAACCCAGCGTGCCGTTAACCCCACGAATCCAGCTCAAGCCGTTCATCATCCGCCACCTCGCTACAGCACGTCAGGTCATAGAACTGCCGATTTGGCAGCACGCAACAAACGATCGGACAACTCGCCCGGCCCCAGGGCGCGGGCCAGGGATAGCCCGCCAATCATCAACGCCAGGTCGGCCAGGGCCTTGTCGGTGTCTTCGGGGCAGGTGGCCAGTTGCGCCACCATCAACTCCATATGTTCATTCAAGGCTTTGCGAAAACTCTCCGGCAACCGCCCGAACTCTCCAACGGATGCCGGGATAGGACAGGCCTGCTCGGTGGAATCGCGATGCTTGCGCGACAGATAGAAGGCCGCCGCCAGAGCCCGCCGCTCTTCGCCGCTCAGGCTCGGATCCATTTGCTCGAGCAGGCTGCGGCGGTTGGCCAGCAGTTGGCTGAAGGCTTCGAGCATCAGCGCATCCTTGCTTTCGAAATGCGCATAGAAGCCACCCACCGTAAGCCCGGCGGCGCCCATTACCTCGCCCACGCTCGGCTCGGCCGGACCGCGCTGGATCAGCGCAGAACCGGCAGCCTGGAGAATGCGTTCGCGGGTTTGAGCTTTTTTATCGTTCATCGTTGCCTCCGAATATTACGAAGAAAATATTATTCTCATAATAATTTTCCGCAAGTCGCCTGCATGACCGCCGGTCAGAAGTGCAGATTGAGAAAGAGAGCGAGAATTGGCTGAACGCCAGAAAAACAAAAGGGCCATTCAATGATTGAATGACCCTTAAAAATCCCGCAGAGCGGGCAAACCTGGCGTCCCCTAGGGGACTCGAACCCCTGTTACCGCCGTGAAAGGGCGGTGTCCTAGGCCACTAGACGAAGGGGACACAAACCTTCTACATCTGACCAGTGCTGAGTACTGGTCGCTTCAAGGCCGGTGTGGCCAGGCCTTGAAGATGAATTGGTGGAGCTAGACGGGATCGAACCGTCGACCTCTTGCATGCCATGCAAGCGCTCTCCCAGCTGAGCTATAGCCCCAGATTTTTCGCCTCGCGGCGCAGCGACATCTTGCAACATCGCTTGTGTAAAACTGGCGTCCCCTAGGGGACTCGAACCCCTGTTACCGCCGTGAAAGGGCGGTGTCCTAGGCCACTAGACGAAGGGGACGCAAACCCTTCTATACAACTGACCAGTGCTGAGTACTGATCGATTCAAGGCCGGTGTGGCCAGACCTTGAACTGCAAATTTGGTGGAGCTAGACGGGATCGAACCGTCGACCTCTTGCATGCCATGCAAGCGCTCTCCCAGCTGAGCTATAGCCCCTCGTCGGTGAGGACGGGGCGAATCTTAAGGAAGGTTCTGAAGGCTGTCAATTTTTTTTCCGCATTTTGGAAAAAAATTTGCCGGGATAACAATCACTTACCGCCCCACCCCGGAAAACCGTGGCTTTGCGCCCTTCCCGGCCCGTGTCGAACCTCGCAAAAAGCTCGCTGCGGGCCGTGAACAAGCGCCTCGGCCAGAGAAAAAACACCCAGTGCCGAAGCTCAAGCCTAGTCGAAAAGCTCAAGCTGACGGCGCTAGAAATACCAAACCGCCTGTTAGGCGATGGCACCCAGGAGTTTCTCCCACTCCTTGTTCTCTTTCTTCGACACACCGCCCAGCAGGTCGATGGCCTGGCGCAGACGGAAACGGGTCAGGTCCGGACCGAGGATCTCCATGGCATCGAGCACCGATACCGAACTGGCCTGGCCAGTGATGGCGGCGAACATCAGCGGCATGGCGTCACGCAGCTTCAGCTCCAGGGACTCGACCACCGCCTGGATGGTCGCGGTGATGCTGTCCTTCTCCCACTGGCGCAGGCTCTCGAGCTTCCACAGGATCAATTGCATCAGCTGACGCACCTGATCAGCGGACAGCTTCTTCGACTCGAACAACTTGGCATCCGGGTTCACCCCGCCGGCGAAGAAGAAGCCGGCCAGCGGCGCGATCTGGCTGAAGGTCTCGACCCGGCCTTGCACGTGCGGCGCGATCCGCATCAGGTACTCGGGGTTCAGCGCCCAGGTCTGCACTCGGCTGGCGAACTCTGCCACCGGCAGGTCCCGCAGCCACTGGCCGTTGAGCCAGGAAAGCTTCTCGATATCGAAGATCGGCCCGCCCAGGGAGACCCGCGACAGGTCGAAGTTATCGACCATTTCCTGCAGCGAGAACTTCTCGCGCTCGTCCGGCATCGACCAGCCCATGCGCCCCAGGTAGTTGAGCATGGCTTCCGGCATAAAGCCCATACGCTCGTAGAAGGTCACCGAGGTGGGGTTCTTGCGCTTGGACAGTTTGCTCTTGTCGGGGTTGCGCAGCAGCGGCATGTAGCACAGCTGCGGCTGCTCCCAGCCGAAGTACTCGTACAGCAGGATCAGCTTCGGCGCCGATGGCAGCCACTCTTCGCCGCGCAGCACATGGGTGATACCCATCAGGTGGTCATCCACCACGTTGGCCAGGAAGTAGGTCGGCAGGCCGTCGGTCTTCATCAGCACCTGCATGTCCATGCGGTCCCACGGAATCTCGACATCGCCACGCAGCATGTCCGGCACCACGCAGACGCCCTCGGTGGGCACCTTCATGCGGATCACGTGGGGCTCGCCGGCCGCCAGGCGCTGGGCCACTTCTTCCTTGGACAGCAGCAAGGCGCGACCGTCGTAGCGTGGAGTTTCGCCGCGCGCCATCTGCTCGGCGCGCATCTGGTCCAGTTCCTCGGCAGTGCAGAAGCACGGGAAGGCATGGCCCAGGTCGACCAGTTGCTGGGCGTATTTCTGGTAGATGTCGCCACGCTCGCTCTGGCGATACGGGCCATGAGGGCCGCCGACATCCGGGCCTTCGCTCCAGTTGATGCCCAGCCAGCGCAGGGCATCGAAGATCTGCTGCTCGGATTCGCGCGTGGAACGCAGTTGGTCGGTGTCCTCGATACGCAGGATGAACTCACCGCCATGCTGCTTGGCGAAGCAGTAGTTGAACAAAGCGATATAAGCGGTACCTACGTGGGGGTCCCCGGTAGGCGATGGCGCGATGCGCGTGCGGACGGTGGTCATGGCATGTCTCGAAAAATAAAAAAGCGAAGAACAAACAGGGGGCGAATGGTAGCAGGCGACACTGGCCCGGCTCCAGTCAGCAGGGCATTTAAGCCAAGGTTGCGACTCCAGGCCGCTGTCGGCCCCATGAATGGCCAATAATCAACAAGCGGCATTTACCCTCCGCTGGCTATATGCCAGATTCGCCCACTGATAAATTTCCTTACACTTTTTCGACTACAGCCTGCCCATGCCTGCCCAACTCAAGCGTCGCCTGTTCATCTTCCTGTCCCTGGTCCTGCTGGTGGCCCTCGGTTTCCTGGCCCATTGGTGGTTCCACGGACGCTTCTACGAGACCACCGACAACGCTTATGTCCAGGGCGAAATCACCCGGGTCTCCAGCCAGTTGAGTGCGCGCATCGAAGAGGTGCTGGTGCAGGACAACCAGCACGTGGAACAGGGCCAGTTGCTGGTGCGCCTGGAGGGCGCCGACTTCCAGCTGGCGGTGGAACGGGCCCAGGCCGCCCTGGCCACTCGCGAGGCCGAGCGCCTGCAAGCCCAGAGCAAGCTGACCCAGCAAGCCAGCCTGATTGCTGCCGGCCAGGCCCAGGTGGCGTCGAGCCAGGCCAGCCTCGGCCGCACGCAGATCGACCTGTCCCGAGCCCAGACCCTGCGCAAGCCCGGCTATGTCTCCGAGGAGCGGGTCACCACCCTCTCCGCCGACAACCATATCGCCCGCTCCCAGGTGGCCAAGGCCGAAGCCGACCTGCAGGGCCAGCGCCAGCAGGTCAATGCCCTGAGCGCCGAGATCAAGCGCCTGGATGCGCAAATCGCCAATGCCCGGGCCGACCTGGCCCAGGCCCAGCTGAACCTGACCCGCAGCGAAATCCATGCCCCCATCAGCGGCATCATCGGCCAGCGCGCCGCACGCAACGGCCAGGTGGTGCAGGCCGGCGCCTACCTGCTGTCGATAGTTCCGGACCAGGACATCTGGGTCCAGGCCAACTTCAAGGAAACCCAGATCGGCCATATGCAACCCGGGCAAAAGGCCGAACTGACCTTCGATGCCTACGGCGACACGCCGATCCAGGCCCGGGTCGACAGCCTGTTCGCCGCCTCGGGCGCTCAGTTCAGCCTGCTGCCGCCGGATAACGCCACCGGCAACTTCACCAAGGTGGTACAGCGGATTCCGGTCAAACTGACCTTCGCCGCCGATAACCCCTTACAGGGCAAGATCCGCCCGGGCATGTCGGTCACTGTCAAAGTCAATGTCAAAGACCCTGTCGATGGCCGGTGATCAACTGCTGCGTCCAGCGGGCGAACCCACTCGACGCGACTGGATCGCAGTGATGAGCGCCATGCTCGGCGCCTTTATGGCGGTGCTCGACATCCAGATCACCAACTCCTCGCTGAAGGATATCCAGGGCGCGCTGTCCGCCACCCTGGAGGAAGGCTCGTGGATCTCCACCTCCTACCTGGTGGCGGAAATCATCATGATCCCCCTCACCGCCTGGCTGGTGCAGTTGCTCTCCGCACGGCGGCTGGCGGTCTGGGTATCGGCGGGCTTCCTGGTTGCCTCGCTGCTCTGCTCCATGGCCTGGAGCCTGGAGAGCATGATCCTGTTCCGCGCCCTGCAAGGCTTTACCGGCGGCGCGCTGATTCCCCTGGCCTTCACCCTGACCCTGATCAAGCTCCCCGAACATCACCGGGCCAAGGGCATGGCGATGTTCGCCATGACCGCCACCTTCGCCCCCTCCATCGGCCCGACCCTGGGCGGCTGGCTGACGGAAAACTGGGGCTGGGAATACATCTTCTATATCAACGTGCCGCCAGGCCTGCTGATGATCGCCGGCCTGCTCTACGGCCTGGAGAAGAAAGAGGCCCACTGGGAGCTGCTGAAAAGCACCGACTACCTGGGCATCTTCACCCTGGGCCTGGGCCTGGGCTGCCTGCAGGTGTTCCTCGAGGAAGGCCATCGCAAGGACTGGCTGGAATCGAGCCTGATCGTCACCCTGGGCAGCATTGCCCTGGTCAGCCTGATCAGTTTTGTCATCGTGCAGTTCTCCCGCCCCAACCCGTTGATCAACCTGGGCATCCTGGGCAATCGCAACTTCGGCCTGGCGAGCATCTCCAGCCTGGGCATGGGGGTCGGGCTCTACGGTTCGATCTACCTGCTGCCGCTGTACCTGGCGCAGATCCAGAACTACAACGCCCTGCAGATCGGCGAGGTGATCATGTGGATGGGGGTGCCACAGCTGTTCCTGATTCCCCTGGTGCCGCGGCTGATGCGCTATGTCTCGCCGAAATGGCTGTGCACCCTGGGCTTCGGCCTGTTCGGCCTGGCGAGTTTCTCTTCGGGGGTGCTCAACCCGGATTTCGCCGGACCGCAGTTCAACCAGATCCAGATCATCCGCGCCCTCGGCCAGCCGCTGATCATGGTCACCATCTCGCTGATTGCCACGGCTTATATACAGCCTCAGGACGCGGGCTCGGCCTCCAGCCTGTTCAACATCCTGCGCAACCTCGGCGGCGCCATTGGCATCGCCCTGCTGGCGACCCTGCTGGACGCCCGCACCAAGACCTATTTCGACTACCTGCGCGAAGCCCTGGTGCCGAGCAACCCCCAGGTGGCGGAGCGCCTGGCCCTGCTTGCCGAGAAATTCGGCAGCGACAGCGCGGCCCTGGGCAAGCTCAGCGAGCTGACCCACCAGCAGGCGCAGATCATGGCCTACAACGACGCCTTCCATTTTGTCGGCATCGCCCTGGGCATCAGCATGCTGGCGATTCTTCTGACCAAGGCGCTGCCCAAGGGCCTCAAGGCCGGCGAAGCCCACTGAGCCGAAACCCGCTTGATGCAGGCGTGTTGTAGGAGCTGGCTTGCCAGCGAAGAGGCCCCCAACCCTTGCACAGGATTTGCGTGCCTCTTCGCCGGCAAGCCGGCTCCTACGCTATGGCGGTGAATCAGACGTTCAGCAGGCGCTCGCGCAGCTTGCCGATTTCGTCGCGGGTCTGCGCCGCGGCCTCGAACTCCAGGTCGCGGGCCAGCTGGTACATCTTCTCTTCGAGCTGGCGGATGCGCTTGGTGATCTCGCTGGGCGAGCGCAGTTCGTTTTCGTAGCGCGCGCTTTCCTCGGCGGCCTTGGCCATGCCCTTGCGCTTCTTGCTGCGCGAACCCGGCACGCTGGCGCCTTCCATGATGTCGGCGACGTCCTTGACCACGCCCTTGGGGGTGATGCCATTGGCCAGGTTGAAGGCGATCTGCTTGTCGCGCCGGCGCTCGGTCTCGCCAATCGCCCGCTCCATCGAGCCGGTGATGCGGTCGGCATAGAGAATCGCCCGGCCATTGAGGTTACGCGCCGCCCGGCCGATGGTCTGGATCAGCGAGCGCTCGGAACGCAGGAAACCTTCCTTGTCGGCATCGAGAATTGCCACCAGGGACACTTCCGGCATGTCCAGGCCCTCGCGCAGCAGGTTGATCCCCACCAGCACATCGAAGGTGCCCAGGCGCAGGTCGCGGATGATTTCCACCCGCTCCACGGTGTCGATGTCCGAGTGCAGGTAGCGCACCCGCACGCCGTGGTCGGCGAGGTAATCGGTAAGGTCCTCGGCCATGCGCTTGGTCAGGGTGGTCACCAGCACCCGCTCCTCCACGGCCACACGCTTGGTGATTTCCGAGAGCAGGTCGTCGACCTGGGTCAGGGCCGGACGCACTTCCACCTGCGGGTCCACCAGACCGGTGGGCCGCACCACTTGCTCCACCACGCGCCCGGCATGCTCGGCTTCATAGTTGCCCGGCGTGGCGGAAACGAAGATGGTTTGCGGGCTGACCCCTTCCCACTCGTCGAAACGCATGGGCCGGTTATCCAGCGCCGATGGCAGGCGGAAGCCGTACTCCACCAGGGTTTCCTTGCGCGAACGGTCGCCTTTGTACATGGCGCCGACCTGGGGCACGCTGACGTGGGACTCGTCGATCACCAGCAAGGCGTCCGCCGGCAGGTAGTCGTACAAGGTGGGCGGTGCTGCACCGGCAGGACGCCCCGAGAGGTAGCGCGAGTAGTTCTCGATGCCGTTGCAGTAGCCCAGTTCGAGGATCATCTCCAGGTCGAAACGGGTGCGCTGCTCCAGGCGCTGGGCCTCCACCAGCTTGTTGTTGGAACGCAGGTATTCCAGGCGCTCCTGCAACTCGACCTTGATCCCTTCGATGGCGTCCAGCAGGGTTTCCCGCGGGGTCACATAGTGGCTCTTGGGGTAGAAGGTGAAGCGCGGCAGTTTGCGGATCACCTCGCCGGTCAGCGGATCGAAGGCGCTGATGCTTTCCACCTCGTCATCGAACAGCTCGATGCGGATCGCTTCCAGGTCGGATTCCGCGGGGTAGATGTCGATCACATCGCCGCGCACACGGAAGGTGGCACGGGCGAAATCCATGTCGTTGCGGGTGTATTGCAAGTCCGCCAGGCGGCGCAGCAGGGCGCGCTGGTCGAGCTTGTCGCCGCGGTCCACGTGCAGGACCATCTTCAGGTAGGTTTCCGGGCTGCCCAGGCCATAGATGCACGACACCGTGGTGACGATGATCGCGTCCTTGCGCTCCAGCAGGGCCTTGGTCGCGGACAGGCGCATCTGCTCGATATGATCGTTGATCGAAGCGTCCTTCTCGATAAAGGTGTCCGAGGACGGCACATAGGCTTCGGGCTGGTAGTAGTCGTAGTAGGAAACGAAGTACTCCACCGCATTGTTCGGGAAAAAGGCCTTGAACTCGCCATACAGTTGCGCCGCCAGGGTCTTGTTCGGCGCCAGCACCAGGGTCGGACGCTGCACCTGGGCGATTACATTGGCAATGCTGAAGGTCTTGCCCGAACCGGTCACACCGAGCAGGGTCTGGTGCGCCAGGCCAGCCTCGATGCCCTCGACCATCAGGCGGATGGCCTCCGGCTGGTCGCCGGCTGGCTGGAAGCGAGTGACGAGCTGGAATTCGGACATAACCTACCTCTGGGATCATGGGTGCGCGGCAAGGGTGAACAGGAACACGGAAGACCGCATAAGGCCCATGTCGCCGAGGAAAAGAGCGCAATGTTGCTGATGTGGAGCCAAATACCACAGCTTTCAAGGTAACGGTCCTACATCCGCTAACAGACTGAATGTTGCAATAAGACTAACGGTCGAAAAATAAAGCGAAAAACTTGGCGCAAAAGGTCAATAGCCTGTCGCCCCCCGCGATGATGGCCTCTATACTAGCTCCCCGTTTGTGCACCGCTCTAGTGCATTCGGCTGGAGCGCGACACGTCCCTCCACACTCCATTCAGAGCCGCCGTAAAAATGAGCCTGTTCTCCGCTGTCGAAATGGCACCACGCGATCCAATCCTGGGCCTCAACGAAGCATTCAACGCCGACACCCGCACCAATAAGGTCAACCTTGGGGTGGGCGTGTACTGCAACGAGGAGGGACGCATTCCACTGCTGCGCGCCGTTGTCGAAGCCGAGACGATCCGCGCCGCTCAACACGCCTCCCGTGGCTACTTGCCGATCGACGGTATCGCCGCCTATGACCAGGCCGTGCAGAAGCTGCTGTTCGGCAACGACTCGCCGCTGCTGGCCGCTGGCCGTGTCGTCACCACCCAGGCCGTTGGCGGTACTGGCGCCCTGAAGATCGGTGCCGACTTCCTCAAGCAACTGCTGCCCAATGCCGTTGTGGCCATCAGTGATCCAAGCTGGGAAAACCACCGCGCACTGTTCGAAACCGCCGGTTTCAACGTACAGAACTACCGCTACTACGACGCCGCCACCCACGACGTGAACCGCGCCGGTCTGCTGGAAGACCTCAACGCCCTGCCGGCCCAGTCGATCGTGGTGCTGCACGCCTGCTGCCACAACCCCACCGGCGTCGACCTGAGCCCGCAAGACTGGAAAAACGTCCTGGAAGTGGTCAAGGCGAAAAACCTGGTGCCGTTCCTCGACATGGCCTATCAGGGCTTTGGCGATGGCATCGACGAAGACGCCGCTGCCGTGCGCCTGTTCGCCGAATCGGGCCTGACTTTCTTCGTCTCCAGCTCGTTCTCCAAGTCGTTCTCGCTGTACGGCGAGCGCGTGGGCGCCCTGTCCATCGTCAGCAGCTCCAAGGAAGAAAGCGCTCGGGTGCTGTCCCAGGTCAAGCGCGTGATCCGCACCAACTACTCCAACCCGCCGACCCATGGCGCGACCATCGTTGCCGCGGTGTTGAACAGCCCGGAACTGCGCGCCCAGTGGGAGCAGGAACTGGCCGAGATGCGCCTGCGGATTCGCGGCATGCGCACCCAGATGGTCGACCTGTTGGCCAAGGGTGCTCCAGAGCACGATTTCAGCTTTGTCGGTCGTCAGTGCGGCATGTTCTCCTACTCCGGCCTCACCGTTGAGCAAGTCACTCGCCTGCGCAACGAGTTCGGTATCTACGCCCTGGACACCGGCCGCATCTGCGTGGCCGCGCTGAACCAGAACAATATCGACGTGGTGACCAAGGCCATCCTGCAGGTGATCTAACCTGCAGTAGCTGCCTGAACCAAGAGGGGAAGCCAAGCGGCTTCCCTTTTTTATGCGCCGCTGCCCAGCGCTGCTTGCGCCCTCTAGACTGTGAACCTGTTCCCCCTGCTGATCGAGAAGCCCATGAACAACGATGACCTGCGGGCCGACCGCGACGAACTGGAGCATTACCCACGCTCGCGCAAACGCGAAAAGAGCCTGGTGCTGCAAATTGCCCTCGGCGTCTTCCTTGGTGGACTGGCCCTGTGGCTGGTGCAACTGGCCGCCACCGCACTGGCGGCAAAACTCATGCTCGGCACCCTGACCTTCGGTGGCTGAAGGCCGCTGCAGGCAACTCCGGATAAATCGGTTTTTTTAGCCAGGGGCGCTTGACTTCCCTTTTTGAATCAGTAAGATACGGCGCATTCCGCGATAGCTCAGTTGGTAGAGCAAGTGACTGTTAATCACTGGGTCCCTGGTTCGAGTCCAGGTCGTGGAGCCATCTTCCTACACTGATCTGCCCCGCTTCATACAAGAGCGCCCTGCTCTTGCGGCACATCAGATCAAGCAGCAACCCCCATTCCCGATACCCGATCCGCAAGCCAGCCAGGCATGCGGACAAAGCTCAGCCCCCTGAAAATCACTTCAGATCCGTCTTGTTGCCTTGGCCCAGAGCCCTGGCGTAGGCTGTGCGCCTCTTTGTCCAACCAGTCAGATCAAGATGTTTCTGCCAGCACCGTCACCGTGCCTTTCCCCTTCCTTGAGCCCTGCGGCTGCCCAGGCGGTTGCCCAGCATGACTGTGCGATCAATCGCCGACGCCGCAGCGTCCTGTTTGCCTTCACCTTCTCCCCGCCCCGCGTCTCTCGCTGAACACAAAGCCCCCGGGCCGTGCCCTGCTGTAGCCCCGCGAAGACACCCTGAACACCACTCGATGGTGTCTTTTTCGGCTCCGGCACCTATGGCATGGGCCCGGCATTGGCCTGCACCTACGCCTGCGCCCCTGTGCAGCGGGCGCACCACCTTTTTTGCCGCCTGATCTTCAGGCGCGAGTCGCGATCATGAATAAAGCCCTGTTAGCCGCCCTGATCCTGGGCATTTCCATTGTCGGCCTGAGCATCGGCTCCACCGTGCCGATCCTTGCCCTGCGCCTGTACCAGGCGGGCGCATCCAACAACCTGATCGGCGTGATGTCGGCATTGCCAGCCGCCGGCATGATGCTCTCGGCGTTCCTGGTCAACGCCCTGTGCCAGCGCCTGAGCCGACGGCAGATCTACCTGCTGTGCTTTTGCCTCTGCGCCCTGAGCGTGGCCGCCCTGGAGCTGCCCGGCGCCAGCCTCTACAGCCTGGCCCTGGCGCGGGTGGTGATGGGCCTGGGCGCGGGGCTGATCATCATTCTCGGGGAAACCTGGGTCAATGAAATGGCCGAGGATGCCACCCGCGGGCGGCTGGTAGCGGTCTACACCACCTGTTTCACCTTCTTCCAACTGCTGGGCCCCGGCCTGGTTTCGCTGCTGGGCACCGAGGGGCCGGCAGTCCTGGCCATCGTCAGCCTTGGCTACGCGGTGGCGATCGCCACTATCTGGCTGTGCCTGCCCCGGGAAGAGGCACCCAGCCCTCACGCCGAAAGCCGCAACTTCTCGGTGCTGGGCTTTATCCGCGTCGCTCCGGCGCTGTGCGTAGGCATCCTGTTCTTCGCCTTTTTCGACACCGTGGTGCTGTCGCTGTTTCCGGTGTATGCCGCCAGTCATGGCTACAGCATCAAGCTTGCGGCCTTGATGGTGACCATCATTCTGCTGGGCGACACCGCCTTCCAGTTTCCCCTGGGCTGGCTCTCGGACAAGCTCGGACGCCCCGGTATCTACCTGGGCTGCGGCATCATCGCCCTGTCGATCGGCCTCTGCCTGCCAGTGCTGATGGGCAGCCCCGCGCTGCTCTGGCCGAGCCTGGTGATCCTCGGCGCGGCAGCCGGTGGCATCTACACCCTGGCGATAGTGCTGATCGGCCAATCCTTCAGCGGCGCCGACCTGGTGACGGCCAACGCCAGCGCGGGCCTGCTCTGGGGCATCGGCAGCCTGCTGGGACCATTGCTCAGCGGCGCGGCCATGAGCAGTGGTAGCTACGGCCTGCCGCTGACCCTCTCGGCAGCGGCGGCCATGGTGGTGCTGTTCGCCTTGTCCCTGGTGCGCCAGGGCCAGCTCAGCAAGGCCGCGCAATAGCCCCCGAACACCCTCAAGGCACGGCCCGGAACGATTCCCAGGCCGCGCCTTTGTGATTACCATCGCGCCATTGCCCCTTATGGATAATTTCCGATGGACCGCCTACGCCTGCTGCCGCTGTGCGCCCTGCTGCCTCTGTTCTTCCAGCCTGCCCTGGCCGCGCCAGCGGTGGATTGCGCCGCCCTCAATGACAAGGCCTCCCAGGAGGCCGGTGCCTATCGCCCGCCCCTGGAGGCCAAAGTCATAGGTGAAGGACGCCTGCATTTTCACAGCGCGCCGAATGCCGCCTGCCTCAACAAGCAGCTGTTCGTGGTTCCCAGCGATGGCCTGACGCTCTACGCCTCCACTGAGGACGGCTGGGCCCAGGTCATGTACATCGCCAAGGACGGTGAGGACTACAGCGGCTGGGTCGAGGAAAAGCGCCTGCAACAAGGTGAACACTATGGCGGCGCGCAATTGCCGACGGAGATCACCGCCTTTATCCAGCGTCATGAGGAGTGCGAGCACTTTGCCGGTGAGGAAGCCTACGACGAAGAGCGCCGGGCTGAACTAGAAAAGGCCGTCAACGAGACCTGTGTCGGTCATGACCAGCAACTGGCCGCCTTGCGCGAACAGTACAAGGACCACCCCGAAGCGCTAAAGGCCCTGACGGCGTTGGACAACCTGGAGTAACCCGCCCATAAAAACCGGCGCCCTTGAGGCGCCGGTTTTCATGGGCAGGACAGCATCGAATTCAATGGGTGGTTTCGGTGCTGACACGGGCATGGCTGGGGGCTGCGCCATCACCCCGTGAACCGACCTGGCCCCCGGCTTCAGGTACCAGAGGCACTTCATTGCCATCGGCATCGTGCAGCTTGCCACCGCTGAAGTAGTCGCCTTCACGCAGCACGGCGATGTCCTGGAAACGCAGGCTGCGTTCGGTACCAGCGACAAACACCGACTGCTGGTCGGAGTTGCCGGCGGTGAAATGGTTGAACGCCAGGTTCAGCACAATGGCCATGATCGCCGAGGAGCTGATACCCGAATGGAAGATGGTCGCGAACCAGCTGGGGAAGTGATCGTAGAAGCTCGGCGCGGCAATCGGGATCATGCCGAAACCAATGGAGGTGGCGACGATGATCAGGTTCATGTTGTTGCGGTAGTCGACCTTGGACAGGGTGCGGATGCCACTGGCCGCCACGGTACCGAACAGCACGATCCCGGCACCGCCCAGCACCGAGGTCGGCACCGCGGCAATCACCCGCCCCATAAAGGGCAGCAGGCCGAGTATCACCAGGAACAGCCCGCCGGTGGCCACCACGAAGCGGCTCTTGATTCCGGTCACCGCCACCAGCCCGACGTTCTGGGCAAAGGCGCTTTGGGTGAAGGAGCCAAAGATCGGCGCCAGCATGCTCGACAGCATGTCGGCGCGCAGGCCGTCTCCCAGGCGCTTGGAGTCGACCTTGGTGTGGATGATTTCACCCACCGCGAGGATGTCCGCCGAGGTTTCCACCAGGGTCACCATGACCACGATGCACATCGACAGGATGGCCGCGATATGGAAGGTCGGCATGCCGAAATGAAACGGCGTGGGCAGGCCGAACATCGGCCCCTGGGCCACCCCGGAGAAGTCCGCCATGCCGAGGAACAGCGCGATCACCGTACCGATGATCATCGCCAGGAGAATCGACAGCCGGGAAATCGCCGCGCTGCCAATCTTGCTCAGCAACAGCACCAGCGCCAGGGTGATGGCCGCCAGGCCGATGTTCGACATGCTGCCGAAATCCGCCGCGCGGCTGTTGCCGCCCATGGCCCAACGCGCCGCTACTGGCATCAGCGTCAGGCCGATGGTGGTAATGACGATGCCGGTGACCAAGGGGGGGAAGAATTTGGTAATCCGGGAGAACACCGGAGTGATCAGCAGGCCGATCAGCGAGGCCGCGATCACCGCCCCGAGAATCGACTGGAAGCCGCCTTCGCCGGAACTGGTGACGATCGCCACCATGGTCGATACGCCCGCAAAGGACACCCCCTGCACCAGTGGCAGCTTGCAGCCGAAGAAGGGCACGCCGAGGGTTTGCAGCAAGGTTGCCAGCCCCCCTGCGAACAACGAGGCGGCGATCAGCAGGCCGATCTCCGAAGGCGACAGACCGGCGGCCTGGCCGACGATCAGTGGCACGGCAACGATGCCGCCGTACATGGTCAGTACGTGCTGCAGGCCGTAAGCCATGTTCGCGGCTACACCCAAATTCTCGTCTTCGGGCCGCTGCTGTGAAACCTGAGGCGTATTCATAGTGTGGGGTTCCCTGTTGTTGTTATGGGGCACACTGTATGCAAGATCAAAGACAACTGTCCATAGAATTGTATACAGTTTATCCGCCATCTATCCGGCGTATTCCTCCCACCCGCACAGCACGAAACTCCGCGGAAAAACGCTCGAATAGCCCACTCATCCCAGGTAGAAACACGCGATAGAAACCTTGTCGAAAACCTCCCTCGCCCCCTCACGGGCTTGCATGCCCGAACGCTCACCTGGAAACAATCCCCGAAAAAAAGCCGATTCAGCGAATGAATCGGCCCTTGCCGCATATATGCCGAGGCTCAATGGCCCGGCACACGAATCCTGTACACATTCGGCGCCACCCGCACCCACTGGTCGCTCACCAGCGGATAGACCCGGGTGCGTGTCGACAGGCGCAACAACTGCGAGTTGATGGTGGACAGGGTCTTCACGTTGCCGTCACGCTGGTAGCTCAGCATGTTGTCGCGCAGATTGACGATGGTGTTCCAGGTGTCCTTGTTGTTGACGATGTATTGGGCATTGGTTTCGAACCCTTCGCCCGGGTCGTCATCACGGCCGTTGGGCCCAAGGAACAGGTTCCAGGGCATCCAGGTGTAGAACTCATGGAAGGTATCCCAGCCCAGGGGCCGCGGTGGAACGCCAGCATTGGCCCGGACCACCCCCCGACCGATTTCCTCCAGCAAGGTCTTGCCCTGGTCGTAGCCGGCCGCCACCGGCGGCGTGACATTGACCCCATTGTCCTGCCCGTAGCTGAGGAAGCGCCCGCCGAAGCCATCCCAGAAGCCCTTGAGGGACGTCAGGTGGCCATTACCCACCACCGCCGTGTAGAAATCCCGCAGCTGGTTATAGGGAATGATGTGGTGCCGGCTCACCGCCACCGTGTAGGCCGGACCCACGCCCGAACTCTTGAGGTCGGCGCTGTAGTTGGGGGAAGGTGGATAGGGCGAGTTGGCCCGAGCGGCCATGCTCAGGTTGTAGCTACCGGGGGGATTGGGCGCCGCGAAACTGCTGACGGCGCTCAGGCCGAGCACCGCCAGCAGCACGCCGCAAAGCCCCTGGCGCAAGCGCCGCCAAGGGCTCGCACAGCTGTCGGCACGGTTTGATCGATAGGTCTTGTGCATGATTCTCTCCATAGAAAATGACCGGATTGCCGACGGATTCTATGGAGCGCTGCAACACCGGCTTAAGCAGGAAAGCCTTCCGTGCCCTGGCGCCGTTCTTCAGGACTGCAGCAATTGCTCCAGTACCTGGCGCAACTCGGGATGCGGTGGCAGGCGCAGGGCGAACGTATTCTTCAGCAAGTGCATCAGCTCGTCGGCATCGGCGATCTCACGGCGCTCACTGAGCTGGCCCATGCGGTGCAAGGCGTAGCTGCCATTGTTCAGGGTATGGCGCAGGCCAAGGCCAATGCGCGCCACTTTCAACTGGCCGAGAAAGGGCGAATCCGGGTGGGTCGAGACGTACCAGTTGCCCATGTCGTAATCCACATCACCCTGCACTTGCAGATCGAACACATACATCGCCCGCCATTCCTCAGCGACCTTGGCCCGCAGGGTGTAGCTGTCGCCGCGCCGGGTAATGCGGTAAGGCTCGTGCGGCGTGACCTGCTCCTCCTCGGTGTCCAGCAGCAGCGGCGCCGTGGGCACCATGCCGCCGAAGCCGACATCCACCGTGTAGCGCTGGCCACCCAGCTGAACCAGGGTCAGGCGGTGGCTGCGGGCGGTATGCGCATCCTCCGGGCCGCCCATCACCACCCGCCCGGTAATGCCGCGCACCTCGTAGCCCAGGTGCTGCAGCAGCGCCATAAAGCTCTGGTTGAGTTCGTAGCAGTAGCCGCCGCGCCCTTCATGCAGGATCTTGCGCTCCACCGATGGTAGGTCGATGGGCACCGGCAGGCGCAACAAGGTGGAAAGGCTCTCGAAGGCGAACTCGCAGACATGCCGCAATTGCAGCTCGCGCAGGGTTTCCAGGGTCGCGGCGGGCGTGCTGTGGAAACCCAGGCGACGCAGGTAGAGGTCGAAGTTCATCAGGTGCGGCTGGCTCATGCACAAATCCTTGAAATGAGTGTCGCGCAGGGCCGCTGCAGTCCGCATGCCGATCCATTCGAGCAACGCCAGGCCCTGACTTGTCGGCGCTATGTATAAGCCAGAACCGTCCGTTTGCGACAATCAATTCGGCTGATATTTTTTATCCGATTGGCCCTGGATTGGCCCTTGCCAAGCAGCACCGGCACCCTGTAATGGCGCCACAGCCCATACCCTTGGAGCGTCTCATACATGCAGCCACTGGAAGGCCCGCGCATCATCCTGCGCCTGGGCGCACAGCAGGAAGGTATAGTGCGCCACGAACGCATCATGCCCCATGGCCGCAAGCGCAACGCCGTGCGTTTCAGCATCATCGACGATGAGTGGCCCGCCGTGCGCCAGCGCCTGCTGCAACGGCTCGATCAAGCTGAATTGAATTGAACTGAACACCCCCTCGACAAGGATCCCGTCATGCTTGCCCCCCTGTCCTTTCGCCAGGCCGGTCTCGACGATGCGCTGTGCATCAGCGGCCTGGCCACCCAGGTATTTCTCGATACCTACGCCAACCACGGCATGCGCCCAGACCTCGCTGAAGAGGCCCTGAACGTCTACGCCCCCAAGGAATTTCGTCAACGCTTGGCCGAGCCCGACAGGGTCCTGCTGCTGGCCGAGCAGAACGGTCATCTGCAAGGGTTTGCGGAAATCCGCCCAAGCTCCGAGGCACCTCTGGCGCAACTGGTCCAGGGCTATGAACTGGTGCGTCTGTATGTGCAGCGTCACGCCCAGCGCCAAGGCATAGGCCAGGCGCTGCTGGAGCATGCCGAACACCTGACCCGGGACCGCGGGGCTTCCTGCCTGTGGCTCAGCGCTTGGGCGGAGAATCACTCCGCCCTGGCCTTCTACCAGACCCAGGGATACGCCGTCGTCGGCAACAGAACCTACGAGTTCGGCGGCAATGCCTATGCCAATCAGCTTCTGAGCAAGGCCTGCTAGGGCTCAGCGGTCGGAGCGTTGCAGCAGGTGCTCGGCGCTGTCCAGCGTCGCCACCCGGTTGCGACCGCTGGCCTTGGCCTGATACAGCGCCGTGTCGGCCTGCTGGATAAACACCTCGATGCTGTCGTGACCACTGGGCACGAATGAGTAACAGCCCAGGCTGATGGTCACGCAGCCTTCCGGCGAGCCGGAATGACTGATAGTGCGCTGCATGACGCTGTGGCGGATCTGCTCGGCCATGGCCAACGCACCGTGAATATCGGTGTCGGGCAGCAACACCGCAAACTCCTCGCCGCCGTAGCGCACCACCAGGTCCGACTTGCGCTGGCAGCAGGCCGTGAGCGCCTGCGCCACTTGCGCCAGGCAGTGATCGCCCGCCACATGGCCGTAGGTGTCGTTGTAGCGCTTGAAGTAATCGATATCGGCCATGATCAGGCCCAGTGGGTTGCCCTGCCGCGCACCGCGCGCAAACTCGACCTCCAGGGAACGCTCGAACAGGCGCCGATTGGCCAGGCCGGTCAGGGCGTCATGGGTGGCGATCACTTCCAGGGTTTCCTGAGCCTTGCGCAGGTCCGCCTCGATCCGCTCGTTGTTGCGCGCCTGATGCACGAACACCCAGCCGAACAAGCCCACCCCCAGCAGCACCAGGGCGACGATGGCGGTGGATTGATAGGCCGCGGCATACCAGCCCTTGAGAATCGAATCCCTGGAGTTCGCCGCCGCCACCACCAGCGGGTAGGCCTGCAACTGGCGGTAGCCGTACAGGCGCGTCACGCCATCCACCACCGAGGTGATCATGGCGTTGCCGGCATTGGCCTCGGGCAGGTACTTGCTGAAGATCTCGCCACGGGCCAGCGAAGCGCCTACCTGGCGCTCCTCGAATGGCCGGCGCGCCAGCAGGGTGCCATCGGACATGGCCAGGAACATCGAGCCTTGCTCATCGATATTGAAACTTTTGAAGAACTGATCGAAGTAGGCCAGCTTGATGCCCGCCATCAGCACTCCCTGGAAATTCCCCTCCTCATCATTGATTCGCCGGGAAATGGGGATGATCCATTCGTCATTGGCGCGACTGCGGATCGCCGGGCTGATATGCACCAGCAACGAAGCATTCTGCTGATGGAAGCGGAAGTAATCGCGGTCGGCGACATCCTTGCCGTGGGGCGCCTCATTGAAGGAACTGACCACCCACTGGCCATGCTTGTCGTAGAGGAATACCCCGCTGAGTTGGTTCAGTGCCTGCACCCGCCGGGCAAAAGTCTGCTGCAGGCGCTGGCGCTGCCGGGGTCCATCGCCCAGGGCCTGAATCCACTCCGAGAGGCTCATGAGCACCAGGTCGGCCTCCATGAAGGTGTCCTCGGCCTGCTGGGCGATGGCCCGGGTCAGGTTGGTGGAGTTGGCCTCGGCCTGCATCAGGTCGTGACGCCAGGACTGCTCCAGCTGCAGATACAGCAGGCCGCACAGGCACAGGAACACCATGCCGACGAAGGCGATTGCGGCCTTGAGCAAGGGCAAGCGCTTCAGCGGGCCACCCGGGCCGTGATGAGGATCGTAGATAGGGACAGGCAAAAGGGTCGTCCTGAGGGGAGAGACCTGCTGACAGGGCCTCCCTTGTTGTTTTCGCGACTGGCTGATCGGCCAGCACCCTGCACAGCATCGGCACCAGGGCGTTCGAACGCGGAGCGCAAACCGCTGCCACGGCGAACGACCCTGTCCCACTCAAGGGTTATCGGCCGCAGCGGGCAGAGGCTAAAGAGCGGATCGTCGGTTGGAGCAGTATTCGATCATGATCCGCGACAACGCCGCCACTATTACCGGTTCCGCCTCGGCTGCGCTGAAGAGACGAAACTGCACCTCGGGCAACTCCGGCAGGCCATGTTCCGCCCCCAAGGCCTCAAGCCCTGGCCCCAACTGGCTGAGCGCCATGGGCGCCACGGCAAAACCCGCGAGCACCGCGGCCCGCAGTGCCCGACTGCTGCTGCACAGCATGGCCGTGCGTTGGCGGATACCGGCCTTGGCCAAGCGGCTCAGGGCTGCTGCGCGATAGGGACAGGGCTCGGCAAACAGAGCCAGCGGCAGCGGCTCGGCCAGAGGAGCTGCCGGCTGCGGCAAACCGGCCCACACCAGCGGCTCGGACCAGAGCAGGCGTCCCGCCCCTGCCGACTCGCACATAGACCCCACCACCAGTTGCAGGCTGCCCTGGTCCAGCATCTGCAACAGGGTGCCGGGAATATTCACTTGTACTTCCAGCTGCAGGCCCGGGTACTGCCCGGCAAATTCCTGCAAGGCTCGCAGCAGGCGCGGTTCGGCGAAGTCCTCGGACAGGCCGATCGCCACCCGCCCCTGGTAGGGCTGGCGGGTCAGGTCGCTCCAGGCATCGCGGTGCAACGCCAGGATCGTCCGGGCATGGTCCAGCAAGCGCTCGCCTTCACCCGTCAATTGTTGCGAGCGGGTGGTGCGCAGCAGCAGCGGCTTGCCAACCTGCTGCTCCAGACGCCGCAGGTGGCCACTGACCGCCGACTGGGTCAGGTGCAGCTTGAGGGCGGCGCGGCTGAACCCCTGCTCTTCCACCACAGTGACAAAGGTGCGCAGCAACAGAGCATCGAACATATTTCAAATCACGATCAATTATGTGTTTATTCACAATTTATATTCAGAAACAAGCTATGTTGCAATGCCGGTCATCCCTGTCCCACACGAGACTTGCCCATGACCCGCCTCCTGCATATCCAATGCTCGCCCCGCCGGCAGCGCTCCGCTTCCCTGGAACTCGCCCAGCGCTTCATCCAGCACTATCAGCATCAGCTAGCAGAGACCCAGGTCGAGACCCTGGACCTGTGGAGCCTGGAACTGCCGGAACTGGAACAGTCAGCGATGGACGCCAAATACGCCCTGCTGAGCGGAGCGACGCTGACCGCAGCGCAACAGGCAACCTGGGATCGGCTCCAGGCCCTGGCCGCGCCGCTGCATAGGGCCGACCTGCTGGTGCTTTCCGTGCCCCTGTGGAACTTCGGCATTCCCTACAAGCTCAAGCACTTCATCGATCTGGTGTCGCACCAGGGAATTCTCTTCAGCTTCGACCCCGAACACGGGCTGCAAGGCCTGTTGCGCAAAAAGACAGCAGTAATGGCCTATGCCAGGGGCCTGGATTTTTCCGCCCAATCGGACACCCCGGCATCACGCTTCGACTTCCAGAAACCCTATATCGAGGCCTGGCTGAATTTCATCGGCATCAGCGACCAGCATTCCCTGCTGGTGGAAAAGACCATCCTGGGCAGCGATATCGACCAGGCTTCGCGGCAGGCAGCGGCGCAGCAGGCGCAGGCATTGGCCGAACGCTTGGCTGGCCGCTAGAGCAGAGGCCCGCCGCACGCTGAACGGTCGATCTCCCCTGCTTGCGCCACCCACTCTTGCAGGGAGATCGACTCAACACCTCGGGCGACCAGGCATTTTCTGTGTCGTGCAAATTGGCTGTAGCAAAGGTAGGATCCGCCCCCCAACACAGTACCCAGCCCATAACATCGCGCAGACGGCAGTGGACTTGATCGATGCCGATCAACCGCTGGCACCTGAATGCCCTGCTCAGCGCTGGAGTCACCAGCGTCAAACAAGGACGGCAAATGAACACCCTGCTGCTTCTCGGACTCATTCTCACGGGCATGACCGCTTACACGGCCAGCAAACGGGGACGCTCAGGCCCGAGATGGCTGGCCATCGGGTTGTTCTTCCCCGGTATCGCCCTGATTGCACTCTGGCTGATGCCGCGGCTGGCGAAAACCGGCATCGACGCCCTGGTGCATGAAGATCTGCGCCCCTGCCCCGCCTGCAACCAGGCCATCAACGCCGCAGCTAATCGCTGCAAGCACTGCGCGGCCACAGTGGAACCCATTGCCCTGAAGGATCGCTGCGGTTGGGTGGCACGCCTGAGCGCCTCCAGTGATGAAGAATTTGAACGATTGGCCGCCCAACTGGCCTTGATCGACATCCCCACCATCCTTGACCAGGCGCCCCATTTGTTCGTTGGCCCATTCGAAGAAAAGGCCGAGGCACAGAACATGCTCAAGTACCTGAAAGCCAGCCATGGCCTGGACGGACTGCTGACCTGGCGGTCGGTGCACAGAGCCAAGAACACCTGACCTGTGCGCCAGCCGGCGTATCGGACTCCGCTTGCAGGAGTCATCTATTTTCGGGCGTGGCCCTGCCTGTCTTGGTAAACTTGTTCACCGTCACTTGGTACAACGGCAACAGTGATGGGTACGTTGTACCAACACCCCTCGGAAACGCCGCCTTTATCCCTCAGAACACGCACTGAACACGTAGAGCGAAATGATTCAGAATTCAGCCTCAAACCCAGTAAATCCAAGCCCTACGCTGTCCCGGCGGTTTAGTGTTGCACCGATGATGGATTGGACCTAGTATCTCTTAAGCTATTATTTTTAAAGACTAAAAGAGCATACATAAAAATCTCGTACCACTTTTGTACCACCTCCATAAAATTTGCTTTTGAATTTCTCTTCCCGAGAGGGACCGATAGATGGCACTCTGCCGCACCGATTCAAGCGAACATTTATTACAGCTTTCTTCGACACAAGGATGAATAATGTCAGTGGGCACAGGTATTTTTCTATCAACACTGTTACTTTCCGTAGTGATTCTATTTTCCGTAACAAAAGATCGCTGGAACTGGAAACGAACCCTTAAATTCGGACTACTTCTTCCAATTACTTCCGCAGTAGCATTAGGCATCGGCTTATACATTTATGACTGGCAATCAAACCGCCCAGCCCCAAATACAATTTAATAACACACCAATAACTGCAACACCGGCAGACGTTAAATTTTTAAAAGGTGAACCGACATCTAAAGATGAGAGACGATCGCTGGGTATATAATGCAAATTATGAACCGGAAGCATTCAATCAACCCAAGTACATAATTAAATTTAAAAAAACCAGACCCATTACATCATGTACTTTTCAGGAGAGTCAATTCACCAACACCCTTATTTGCTGGACTTTAGCGAAAGATCCTCATATGAAAACGTGCAAACCGAACTAGGCAAACCCTCTCATGTCTCACAATCAGATGATGAGTTAAATCGAATCATTAGCTATGACAGGCTTAATGTATTCTTCTCCTTCCGAGAAGGGCGTGTTTATGCATATGGTATATATCAACCAAAATTCGGCCCTTTAAAGTTCCAATCGAAATTTCAGCGTGAGAATGAATAAATACTGGACAGGCCGCCCATAGACGGTGGGTGTAAAACGATCTCCACAATCGGCTACTTTATTTTTTAAGCATTCTCGGCATAAGCCTCAAATGGTGCCTATCACGAGCGAAAAACATCAGCCTTTTCGATGATGGAAATGCATCCTAGTATTTGCCCTAAACTTGCACTAAAAATCCAAAAGCATTGCACAATTAGCGTGCGCACCTCGCTACCTCACTGACAACATCAGTCACCGTTAATCCATCTGCGACTATAGTCTCTCCCTGTCTACCCCCACACCTCAAGAGCTTCATGCATCAGCGGACCACCCGATTGTTGACACCGCTTAAAAAAAGCGCTATTACGCGATCCATTACAATACAGGAAATTACGCAATGCACATGAACGAGTTCATTACAAAATCAACTGCCCGAATAGACTCATACAATGGCGAACAACATATAGGAAGCGGAACGGGATTTTTCTGTATTCTAGCTCAGAAAGGCGAAAAACAAGTCATAGGGTTAGTCACTAACAAACATGTAATAGCAGGCACAGACAACATAAAAGTTTTGTTGACTGTTAAAAAAGGCGAAATCATTCAACATCAGACAATCGGGATAAAACTGAATAACCCAGGAACAATCTTTCACTCCAATAGAGATATTGACGCATGTGCGATCAACATCAGCCATATTTTCACCATTTTCCAAACGCAAGGCTTTGGGTTGCAGCACGCAGTGATTACCCATGAAATCATAGCCAACGAAGAACTGTTCAACCAAATACTACCACTTGAAGAAATAACGATGATTGGTTACCCCATCGGCCTTATGGATACTTATAATAATGGCGCTGTAGCTCGCAGAGGTGTCATCGCTTCGAATCCAGCTCACAACTATGAAAACAGGCCAGAGTTCTTGATTGATATGGCATGTATGCCAGGTTCAAGTGGAAGTCCTGTGTTTCTCGCAAACACCGGTAGTTACTCGACAAAAAACAATACTGTAATCATGGGTACCAGACTTCATCTGCTCGGATTTTTGTGGGGCGGCCCCGAGCGCAAAGTAACAGGTGAAATTGTGGCAATTCCTGCTCCGATGAATACGAAACCAATCGCTGTTACACACATCCCTATTAATCTTGGATTTGTTATTAAAGCAACCCAGCTAAAAGATATCTTTGATCAAGCGAGCAGATCTATTTGATTACCAAAACTTGGGAGTCATACGCTCCAGGCATCTCAAGGCATCCTGCGATATTTGCACATAAAATCAATGATTTAGGGTCATTTCTGGGGCCTGTGGTGTGAATACATGCGCAAACAGCAGCGAAACCTCAGCCAGCACCGCCCTCTAGGTGCCTTCGGCGTTTCATGTTGACCCATCGGAAAAAGGTTAGGACGGTTAGTTTTTCACTAACACCACTGAAAGCCTTGCTGTATGCGGCCTGCGGCGGATCAGCCAAAGTTAGTTTTTGGTCAGTTCTAGGTTATTTCCTAACCTTTTGAGATGTTAATTTGAAGGTTTATAAATTCCTTTAAATTCAAAAAGTTAAAAAATCCTAACCTTTGACCTAACCTAAACTAACCCTTGAAAGTTAGGTCGGAAGCCCAGTAAAACCGGGCCTTTCCCCCCATCCCGACGTGCTCAGAAAAAAACTAACCCTTTTCCCGCGGCGGGACCAGGCCCAGGGTGTTGCGCTTCTCCAGGTAGCAGTTACCGCACCAGAGCCAGTCCAGGGCGAACTGCTCGAAGGCCTGGCGGCTGAGCAGCTTGTGGGGGATAAAGGTGCGGGCCAGCATGTTGCGCTTGAAGTTCAGGCCCTATTGCAGGTGCACGCTGGCCCGGGTGGTCTTGGCCAGGCCATCCATGGACATGGGCGTTTCGTACCAGCGGCCGTTGAGCCAGCACTGCAGGTAGTCGAGGATTTCGCGACCATCAAGGACCGGGGTTGAGTCGCCGAAGGTGGGCGGCCTGTTTTCGGGCGAAGGTCTGGCTCTCTTGGTAAACTTGCACTCCGTCGCGCTTGATGCGGATCTGAGCCGTGTAGCTCACACTCCCATCTGCCAGTTTTCTTGCCCTGATAGTCGCCATATGGAAAGTGGTACGCGTCAGTTTTTGGGTGGTACATCGTACCACCGAGCCTTAAAAAACGCCTGAAAACGCCCCAAAACAGGCCTTAAACACGTAGAGCAAAATGGTCCAGAATTCAGCTACAACCCCAGTAAATCCAAGCCCTGCGCTGTCCCGGCGTTTTAGTGTTGCACCGATGATGGATTGGACCGACCGCCATTGCCGCTACTTCCTGCGCCTGCTGTCCAAGCACACCCTGCTCTACACCGAAATGGTCACTACTGGCGCGTTGCTCAATGGCGATCATCAGCGTTTCCTGCGTTATGACCCGTCCGAACACCCCCTGGCGCTGCAGTTGGGTGGCAGTACTCCGGTGGATCTGGCGGCCTGTGCGCGCATGGCCGAGGAACATGGCTATGACGAGGTCAACCTGAATGTCGGCTGCCCAAGCGACAGGGTGCAGAACAATATGATCGGCGCCTGCCTGATGGGGCACCCGGGGCTGGTGGCCGATTGCGTGAAGGCGATGCGGGATGCGGTGTCGATTCCGGTGACGGTCAAGCACCGAATCGGCATCAACGGCCGTGACAGTTATGCCCAGCTGTGCGATTTCGTTGGTCAGGTGCATGAGGCCGGCTGCACCAGCTTTACCGTGCATGCGCGAATCGCGATTCTCGAGGGCCTGTCACCCAAGGAGAACCGGGATATCCCGCCATTGCGCTATGAGGTGGCCGCGCAATTGAAGGCGGATTTCCCGCAGTTGGAGATCATCCTCAATGGCGGCATCAAGACCCTGGAAGCCTGCCATGAACACCTGCAGACCTTCGACGGAGTGATGCTGGGCCGTGAGGCCTATCACAACCCCTATCTGCTGGCCCAGGTGGACCAGCAGCTGTTCGGCAGCAGCGCGCCGGTGATTTCCCGGGCCGAGGCCCTGGCCCAACTGCGCCCTTATATAGCTGAGCATCTGGCTAGCGGTGGCGCCATGCACCACATCACCCGGCATGTGCTGGGGTTGGGCACGGGTTTTCCCGGAGCACGCAAGTTCCGCCAGCTGTTGTCCGTGGATATTCACAAGACCCAGGACCCGCTGGCCCTGCTGGACCAGGCCGGACAACTGCTTGAGGGCCGTTGAGCGCCTGCCGGGTTGAACCCGGCAGGCCTTTCGGCGTCTCATACAGCGGATCACGCCCCCACCTTCAAACGCCTGTTTTCAGGTCGTGGCCTTGGGGGCCGTAACACGCATTTCGCGCCCTTGAGCGCCTGCCAGCGCTCGGGTAATGTCGTCAGACCCACAGGACAGAGCACGATCATGACTTCCAAGCTGGAACAACTGAAGAAAATCACCACCGTGGTGGCCGATACCGGCGACTTCGACGCCATCGCCCGGGTCAAGCCGGTGGACGCCACCACCAACCCTTCGCTGCTGCTCAAGGCCGCCGCCATCCCTGGCTATGCCGATCTGCTGAACGCTTGCGTCAGCGACTGCAAGGGCGATGTCGGCCTGGCCAGCGACCGCTTCGGGGTTGCCGTCGGTCAGGAAATCCTCAAGGTCATTCCCGGGCGCATTTCCACCGAGGTGGACGCCCGCCTGTCATTCGACACCAACGCCATGCTCAAGCGCGCCCATCGCCTGGTCGAGCTGTATGAAAAAGCCGGCATCGGTCGTGACCGGGTGCTGATCAAGATCGCCTCCACCTGGGAGGGCATTCGTGCCGCCGAGAAACTCGAGCGCGAAGGCATCCAGACCAACCTGACCCTGCTGTTCTCCTTCGCCCAGGCCGTGGCCTGCGCCGAAGCCGGGGTGTTCCTGATCTCGCCGTTCGTAGGCCGCATCTACGACTGGTACAAGAAGGCCAATGGCAGCGACTACACCGGCGCCGATGATCCAGGCGTGCAGTCGGTGACCCGCATCTACAACTACTACAAGGCCAATGACTACAAGACCGTGGTCATGGGCGCCAGCTTCCGCAACCTGAACCAGATCGAGCAACTGGCCGGCTGTGATCGCCTGACCATCAGCCCGGACCTGATCGAGAAACTGGCAGCCGACACCGGCAAGCTGGAACGCAAGCTGAACCCGGGCAAGACCGGTGAAGCGCGCCAGAGCCTGAACGAAGCGCAGTTCCGCTGGGCGTCCAACGAAGATGCCATGGCCACCGAGAAGCTTGCCGAGGGCATTCGTCAATTCGCCCGCGATCAGGAAAAGCTCGAGGCCCTGCTGGCCGCCAAGCTCTGATAGATCGGCAGCAACGCAAAAAGGGCGAACCCTCTCGGGTTCGCCCTTTTTTGTACCTGGGTTTCAGTCGATCAGTGACGTTCCAGGGCGCTTACCAGATCGTGGAATGCTTCACGATTGGAGTCGTTGAGACCCATGAGGATCTTGTGCGCTTCCAGGACCTTGATCCGTACCACTTCCTCCGACTGATCCTGGGATGGCAGGTCGGTCAGGCATTCCGGGCAGGGAATAGGACGATCGACGATATTGAACACCTGATCGAAGCCCATGGACTGCAACAGCCGGGTGATGTCTTCGTGGGTGGTGACGACGGTGGGCAACAGCCCGACCTTCTGCCGCGAGAGGATCGACAACTTGGCCAGCAGGCCCAGGGTGGTGCTGTCGATGCTGCGGGTTTCAGTCAGATCGATGACGATCGCCGAGAAGTTCAGGGCGGTGAAAATCCGCTCAATAGTCGCATCCAGCGCCGAACACAGGGTCAGGCGCACTTCACCGATGAACTTCAGGACGAAGGTTCCGTCCTGCTCGGCGAACTGGATTCTACCAGTACTCATTGAAGGTTCCTGCTCAACACTAACAGGGCGATATCATCCGGCATCTCCCCTAGCGTGGCCAATCCAAAAACTTGCCGCAGGCCATCCAGGCTGCCGCCCGCCGCTCTTACCCGTTCGGGCAAGGCCGCTTCTTTTTCTTTGAGTGTAGGCTCGGACAAAAGATCCAGGATACCGTCGGACATCAGCGTCAGGCTGAACACCGGCGGCAGCTCCAGAATGTGATCTTCGTAGGCGGCCTCGTTGAACAGGCCCACCGGCAAGCCACGCCCTTCCAGATAACGCACACTGTCCGGGGTGTACAACACCGGCAAGGGTAAATGCCCGCCAATGCTATAAGTCAACAAACCGGTCTCCTCGTCGATGACTCCACCGACCATTGTGACGTGCTTGCCCAGCTTACAACTGATCAGGCCACGGTTGATATGGCCCAGCACTTCCGAAGGCTTGAACTCCGGCAAGGTGCCATTGCGCTTGGACTCGAACAGCAGGCGCGTGGTCATGAACTTCAACAGCACGGTGACGAAGGCTGAAGATGCACCATGGCCGGACACATCAGCCAGGTAGAACGCGACCCGACGCTCGTCCACGCGGAAATAGTCGACAAAATCTCCCGACAGGTACAGCGACGGGATGATCTGGTGGGCAAAGTTGAATCCATCGATCGACCAGGGGCTGCTGGGCAGCATGTTCATCTGCACCTGGCGTCCGGCGTTCTGGTCTTCCTGCAGCAGGTTGAGGCTGGCTTCAAGCTCACGGTTGGCGGCTTCGAGCTTTTCCCGGTAGCGCTGGTTCTCCAGGAGCAGTCGCGCACGGTCCAGGGCCCGGCGCACCGAGTGCTCGAGCACGGCCAGGTCTTCCAATGGCTTGATCAGGTAGTCCGCCGCACCCAGGCGCAGGGCCTCGACCGCGTCGTTCATCACGCCCGCACCCGAAACCACGATCACCGGTGTTTGCGGGGAACGTTCAGTGACTTGACGGATAAGCTCGAGACCGCCCATCTGCGGCATGCGCAGATCGCAGATCACCAGATCGGGATTGTGGTGCTCGAATACCTGAAGACCCTGCTGGCCATTGGCGGCCTGCAGTACGCTGAAGCCACTGTCTTCCAAATAGGCCGCGAGACTCGCGCGTACTACTTCGTCGTCATCGATTATCAGCAGCGTGGCACTGGTTTTCTGCATGTGGGCAAACGGCGCCAGAATTAGGTTGGCGTAGGTGCTGTGGCCACAGGCCCGGTGCACGCTACTGGATTCGCTTTCTAGCCACTCTGCAAGTGCAGCCAGGACGTTGAGTCCTGCACGCCCGCCCATCAGAGGTGCCCTTCTAAGGCGCAGACGGTACTCCCATCCGCGGGGCGTTTCAAGCTCATGCCGATGGTCGCCTGAGGTCTTTACACCGCAAATCACCGGGAGTTATAAAAACTGCCAAAACCGCAACTCAATCGCAGGATGGAACCCATGAGCCAGAACCAGCGTGACTACAGTGAAAAGCGCGATTACATCCGTATGCGGGTGGATGCCGAGGTCACGCTGATCCATCAGGGGCAAGTGGTTGAAGCCGTCTGCATCGACCTTTCCAGCAGTGGCATGCAGGTGCAGGCGCCCCGCTCTTTCCAGGTCGGAGACCAACTGAGCGTGCGCATCGATTCCGAGCATGCAGCCTTGCGCGGCCTGGAAGCGGAGACCGAAGTGGTCTGGATCAACCCTCTGGAAGGGGGCGGTCAGAAACTTGGGCTTACAATCCTTAAGATGAAGTGAATCCCGAGCCCATGAAAAAGGCGGCCTCAAGGCCGCCTTTTCAATTTCAGCAAGACAGTCGCGTGATCAGAAGTCGTCTTCGACGTGGCCATCCTTGACCTTGAATTCGCGATTCTGCAGATAAGCATTGCGAATGAAGGTGTATCTGTCGCCACGGATCAGCTTGTCCGCCGCCAGCAGGCTGGCGCGGGTATCGACGATATTCACGCCCATGGTGATGTTGCGCGCAGGAATATCGTTCATGTAGCGGTACGGCGTGGTGTAGCTGTCGACGTACTTGGCCGGTGCATCACGCAGCGTGCTCGGGCCCAGCAAAGGCAGCATCACGTAAGGACCGCTGCCCACGCCCCAGTAGCCAAGGGTCTGGCCGAAGTCTTCGTCGTTGCGCTGCAGGCCCATCTTGGTGCCGACATCGAAAAAGCCGGCCAGGCCCAGGGTGGTGTTCATCAGCAGGCGCGCGGTATCGACGCCAGCGGCACGCGGCTTGGCCTGGAGCACATCGTTGGCCAGGTTGCCGATATCGCCGATATTGCGAAACATGTTGTGGATGCCGTCTTCCAGGAACTGCGGGGTTACGGCCTGGTAGCCTTGGGCCAGAGGCTTCAGGGCATAGGTATCGAGGGTGTCGTTGAAGGTGAAGATCGGGCGGTTGATGCTTTCCCACGGGTCTTCTTCAGCCGCCTGGGCAGCGAAGGGAGCCAGCGTCACACCGGCAGTCATACAAAGCGGAACTAGATAACGGCTCCAGCGCATAGCAGGAAACTCCTTGGATTGATCGCTCGTGGGGCTATGCCCTGAGGTTAGGCCCGGAAGTATAAAACGGATAAGCCAGTTTAGGCAGCTTCCCTGGAAGCAGCCTTCAACCATTTGCCGATCCTGGGCCCTGGCGTTCACCTCTTTGTCACCTGCATGTCATCTTGCCCGGCTAGCCTCGCCTGGTACCTCAAGGATGTTGCCATGCACCACGCCGATGCCTCAGCCCAGACAGCCCTTTCACTGACCGCGATACTCTTCGGCCTCAGTGGCTGCCTGGTGGATTTCGGCGCCCGCAGCCGCCTGCGTGGCAGCGATCAGCCTGGCCCGGAGCAGACTCAAGCCACCCCCGGCGCCCTGGATACCTTGCGCCAGTTGCAACAACAGGGCATCCCCTGTGCCTGGCTGGAACAGTTGCCGGCGACCAGCAGCCGCCAGCTGGCCAGTAACCTGCCGGATTGGGTCAGACCCACCCCCTCCACCCCTGCCCCCTGGCCGGCACCCGACGCCTGCTGGCAAGCACTGATGACCCTCGAAGTCTCGCGCCTGGACGGTTGCGTGTTGGTCAGCGGTGAACCCCAACTCCTGCAATCCGGGCTCAATGCCGGGCTCTGGACCATCGGCCTGGCTTCCTGCGGCTCGCTCTGTGGCATGGCCCCCAGCGAATGGCAGGCACTGAGCCAACAGGAACGCGAGCTCAAGCGCGGCAAGGCCACCCTGCAGCTGTTCGGCCTGGGCGTGCACTCGGTCATCGATCATCTGGGCGAACTCGGCACCTGCCTGGCCGACATCGAACTGCGTCGACTCAAGGGTGAAAAACCCTGACATAAGCCTGTTGATCAGGATCATGCACGGCATTCGCGAGTGGATTACTCTAAGTCGTGGGCATGGACCTTTGCCGCAAGCGCGCGGTCCATCCCTGTGCCTATCAATGAAGGGAGAACGCCATGCCCGCCCGCGAACTGCAAGAACAACTCGATACCCTGCGCGAGCAACTGGAGCAGAACCCTCCGCTTTCGCAAGCCGAGCGCGCCAACCTGCAAGAACTGATGCAGCAGATCGAGTTGCAACTCAAGCTGGAGACCAGCACCCAAGATGCCAGCCTCGCCGATGGGGTCAACCTGGCGGTGGAACGCTTCGAACTGGAACACCCGGCCATTGCCGCAACCCTGCGCAATATCGTCCAGACCCTAGGCAACATCGGTATCTGATCACGATCCCGGCGTCGCCACCCGCAAAGAAAAGCCCCGCAACCAGTGCGGGGCTTTTGCTTACTGGCGAACCAGGCGCTGATTGGCGAACTCCGCCGTTTCGGTGCTGCGGTAGGGATTGATATCCAGCCCGCCACGACGCACGTAGCGCGCATAGACGGTGAGTTTCTCCGGCTTGAGCAGACGCTGCAGGTCGAGAAAGATCCGCTCCACGCATTGCTCGTGGAAATCCGAGTGCTGGCGGAAGCTCACCAGGTAGGCCAGCAGGCTGGCGTGATCCAGCGCCGCGCCACGGTACTGCACCACCACGCTGCCCCAGTCCGGCTGGCTGGTCACCGGGCAATTGGACTTGAGCAGATGGCTGTGCACGCTCTCCTCCACCACCCGCGACGCATCGCAACGCAAGAGTTCCGGACGCGGATGCTCGTAGCTGTCGACACTGATATCCAGCTCGTCGATGCAGGTTCCCGGCAACGCCACCACGCCCTCGGCCTCGACCTCCGCCAGGCTGCGGATTCGTACGCCCACCGGCTTGCCCGCCGCAGCAGACAAATCCTCGCGCAAGGTTGCCTGCAGCGCTGCGCGGTCAGCGAACGGCGTCTGGTTCAGCGAGTTGAGGTACAGCTTGAAGGATTTGGACTCGATGATATTCGGCGAGTCCGCAGGAATGCTGAACTCGCCGATGGCCACCACTGGCTTGCCCGAAGGCAGCAGCCAGGACAGCTCGAAGCAGTTCCAGAAATCCACCCCCTTGTAAGGCAGGGTTTCGGCACTAAGGCCCAGCTCGGCCCATTTCGCCGCCCGCGGAATCGGGAACAGCAAGGACGGGGTGTAGGTAGAAACGTATTCACTGGACTTGCCCAGCGGCGAATGTTCGGCTGCGGGATGCATGGCGGAAACCTGACTGAAGAATCAGCGGATTCTACCAGCCTTTGCTCGCGCCTTTGAGCCCCGGCGCTTATGGACTGACCGTCAGCTTGCCCACCATCCCGGCCTGGTAATGCCCGGGAATGTTGCAGGCGAACTCCAGGCTGCCACTCTTGCTGAAGGTCCAGGTCAGCTCGGCCTGCTTGCCCGGCTCCACCAGCACGCTATTGGGATCGTCGTGGCGCATGCCGTGATCCATGCCTGCCATCGAACCCTGGCCCATGGAACCGTGGTCCATGGAGCCGTGATCCATGCCCTGCATGCCGGTTGGCGTGAGCATCCCGCTCTGCTGCATCTTGAGCATTTCCTGCTGGTGCGCGGCATGCATCGCCGGGTTGCCCAGGTTGAATTCATGCAGCAACTGGCCCTTGTTGATCAGCACGAAGCGCACGGTTTCACCGGCCTTGATCTCCAGGGCCTTGGGGTTGAAGGACATGTCACCCATTACCACCTCGACGCTGCGGGTGGCCTTGGCCGCCGGCGCCGGCTGGCCGAAATCGTAGGACCCGGCCGGCGAAGCCCAGAGCGACGCACTCAACAGCATCAGGCAGCCGCCCAGCAAGGCGCGGCTTGGCAACAGCAGGTTTGGCAAATTCATCTTCAGGCTCCAACAGGGTCGGGTTCAGGCATATGGCAAACTCTAGCGAGCCACCGCTGCCAGCCAGCTGACAGCTAGATTACAACTTTGTCAGCTTGACCGGCCCGAGCCGCCGGCCAGGTATAAAGCCCGGATTGCCTAACCCAAGAGTTGCGCCATGAAACTGCTGATCGTCGAAGACCAACCGAAAACCGGCCACTACCTGCGCCAGGGCCTGAGCGAGGCCGGCTTCAATGTCGAGCTGGTGGCGGACGGCAGCAGCGGCCAGCACCTGGCCCTGAGCGGCGACTACGCCCTGCTGATTCTCGACGTGATGCTCCCCGGGCGCGACGGCTGGCAGATTCTCCAGGCCGTGCGCAGCGCCGGGCTGGATACCCCGGTACTGTTCCTTACCGCCCGCGACGCCGTGGCAGACCGGGTACACGGCCTGGAACTGGGGGCCGACGACTACCTGGTCAAGCCCTTCGCCTTCTCCGAGCTGCTGGCCCGGGTACGCAGCCTGCTGCGCCGGGGCAGCGCCACGCCCCAGGAAACCAGCCTGCAACTGGCAGACCTGCGCCTGGACCTGATCCGCCGCCGAGTGGAGCGCAGCGGCCAGCGCATCGACCTCACCGCCAAGGAATTCGCCCTGCTGGAAATGCTGCTGCGGCGCCAGGGCGAAGTGCTGCCCAAGTCGCTGATCGCTTCCCAGGTCTGGGACATGAACTTCGACAGCGACACCAACGTCATCGAAGTGGCGATCCGCCGCCTGCGCCTGAAGATCGATGATGAGTTTCCCAACAAGCTGATCCACACCGTGCGCGGCATGGGCTATGTACTTGAAGAGCGCCCGGCCTGATGCGCCGCCTGTCCTTGAGTGGCCGCCTGGCCCTGCTGTTCGCCGCTTGCACTGCGGTGGTCTCGCTGTTTGCCGGGGTGTTGTTCAGCCGCGCCAGCGAGGCGCACTTCGTCGAGCTGGACCAGCAACTGCTGGACAGCAAGCTGATCGCCTTGCGCAGCGCCCTGCAGGACCTCAACCAGGCCGCCGATTTTCCCCGGCACCAGGCCAGGTTGCAGGACGAGTTGAGCCACCAGCCGGACCTGGCGCTGCGGCTCAGCGGCGCCGACGGCCAGACCTGGTTCGACAGCACCCCCGCCCTGCCCGCCACGCTGCCCATGACACCGGGCCTGCACAGCCTGAACCAGGACGGCAACGCCTACCGCGTCTACCGCGCGCCGCTACAGCCAGGCCAGGCCGACTCGGCGCAACTGACCCTGCTGCTGGACATCACCCACCACCAGCACTTTCTGCAACGCATGCAGCACCTGATCTGGCTCACGGTCGGTCTTTCGGCCCTGGCCACCGCGCTGCTCGGTGCCTGGGCCGCACGCAGCGGCCTGCGCCCCTTGCGGCGCATGAGCGCAGTGGCCGCCGGGGTGTCTGCCAGCTCCCTGACCCAGCGCCTGCCCCAGGAACAGATGCCCGCCGAGCTGGCAGAACTGGCCAGCAGCTTCAATGCCATGCTGGGCCGCCTGGAAGAGTCGTTCCAGCGCCTCTCGGCCTTTTCCGCCGACATTGCCCATGAGTTGCGCACGCCGCTGTCGAACCTGCTGACCCACACCCAGGTCACCCTGACCCGCCCCAGGCCCATCGAGGACTACCGCGAAGCCCTGCACAGCAACCTCGAGGAACTGCAATGGATGGCCCAGCTGGTCAACGACATGCTCTACCTGGCCAAGGCCGATCACGGCCTGCTAGTGCCCAAGCGCGAAGCGCTGGAACTGGCCGAGGAAACCGACATGCTGCTGGAGTTCTATGCGCCCCTGGCCGAGGACGCGCAGATCGAACTGGCCCGTGAAGGCCAGGCCCGTTTTGTCGGGGACCGCAGCATGCTGCGACGGGCACTGTCCAATCTGCTGGACAACGCCCTGCGCTTCACCTCTGCCGGGGGCTCGGTCAAGGTGCGAATCAACCACAGCGCACGGCACTTGCGCCTGAGTGTCGAAAACACCGGCGTGGGCATTGCCAAGGAGGTACTGCCGCGACTGTTCGACCGCTTCTACCGGGCCGACCCGGCGCGGCGCGAAGGCAGCAGTGAGCATGCAGGATTGGGGCTGGCGATTACCCAGTCGATCATTCGTGCCCATGGCGGGCAGATTCATTGCGAATCGGAAGCGGGCCGGACCCGCTTCGTGATCGAATTGCCAAGACAGGAATGACCACCTGTTCGCCGGCAAGCCGGCTCCTACATGGACGGGGTAGGAGCGGCCTTGCCAGCGCAAGCGGGTGTCAGGAGTAACGCAACGCCTGCGCCGGCTCGACCTTGGACGCACGCCAGGCCGGATACACAGTTGCCAGGAAGCTCAGGACGAACCCGGCACCGCAGATCAGGGCCACGTCCCCACCCTGCAGCTCGGAAGGCAGGTTACTGACGAAGTACACGTCGGAGCTGAAGATCTGCTGGCCGCTGATGCGTTCCAGCCAGCCCACCAACTCACTCACGTTCAACGCCGCGATCACTCCCAGCACGCCACCGATCAAGGTGCCGACTATGCCGATCACCGTGCCCTGGACCATGAAGATCGCCATCACCTGGCGCGGTGTGGCGCCGATGGTGCGCAGGATCGCGATGTCCGCGCCCTTGTCGTTCACCACCATGATCAGGGTGGCGATGATATTGAACGCCGCCACCGCCACGATCATCAGCAGCAACAGGCCGATCATGGTCTTTTCCATCTTCATCGCACTGAACAGGCTGCCCTGGGTGTGGGTCCAGTCGTCCGCGCGGAAGTCCGTGCCCAGGCCCTTGGCGATAGCCGCGGAAACCTGAGGCGCGGCATACAGGTCCTTGACCGCCAGGCGCACGCTCTGCACCTGGTTGGGCTGCCAGTGCTGCATCTCGGCGGCATCGGCGACATGGATCAGGCCCATGGAGCCGTCCAGCTCGGCGCCGACCTTGAACACCCCCACCACATTCAGACGCTGCATGCGCGGGGTGATGCCCCCTGGTGCAGTGCTGACCTCGGGCACGATCAGGGTCAGCTTGTCGCCGACATTCAGGCGAAAACGCCGGGCGGTGATCTCACCGATCACCACGCCGAACTCGCCAGGTTTCAGGTCCTGCAGGCGGCCCTGGACAATATGCTGGGCCACGATCGAGACCTTGCCCTCCTGGGCCGGGTCGATGCCGCTGATCTGGATCGGTTGCATCGCGCCCTTGTAGGAGAGCATGCCTTCCATCTCGGTGAAGGGCACTGCCGCGGTAACTTCCGGGTTCTTCAGGGCCGCAGCGGCCACCGGCTGCCAGTCGTCGATGGGCTTGACCCCGACGATAGTGGCATGGGGCACCATGCCGAGGATGCGCGAGCTCATTTCCCGCTGGAAGCCGTTCATCACCGACAGCACCACGATCATCGCCAGCACGCCCAGGGCAAGGCCGATCATCGAGGTCATGGAAATAAACGAGACAAAGCGGTTGCGCCGCTTGGCCCGGGTGTAGCGCGTGCCGATAAAGATCGATAAGGGTCGGAACATGGGCAAGGCACCCTGGAAAAATTAATGACCCGGCGCCGGCGAACCTTCGCCAGCGCCGCGTGCGGTCGCCTCAGATGGCGACCAGGTGACCTTCTTGCAGGTGCAGTACGCGGTCCATTTGCCGGGCCAGGTGCATGTCGTGGGTCACCACCAGGAACGCCGTGCGCATCGAGGTGCTGAGCTCCAGCATCAGGTCCTGGATCCCCTGGGCGGTGTGCGAGTCGAGGTTGCCGGTGGGCTCGTCGAGCATCACCAGCCCCGGCTGGTTCACCAGGGCCCGGGCAATGGCCACCCGCTGGCGCTCGCCGCCGGACAATTCAGCCGGCTTGTGCTCCAGGCGATGACCGAGGCCGACGCGCTGCAACAGCGCAGTGGCCCGCTGACGGGCCTCCGGGATCGGCGTGCGGCCGATCAGCAGCGGCATGCAGACGTTCTCCAGGGCAGTGAACTCCGGCAGCAAATGGTGGAACTGGTAGACGAAGCCCAGGGCGCGGTTGCGCAACTGGCCGCGGGCCTTCTCGCCCAGCGCCGAGAGCTCCTCGCCGGCCAGCCAGACACTGCCCTTGGACGGTGTATCGAGGCCGCCCAGCAGGTTGAGCAAGGTGCTCTTGCCCGAACCGGAGGTGCCGACAATGGCCACCCGCTCGCCCGGGTGCAGCTCCAGTTGCAGGCCGGACAGCACCACCACGGATTCCGGGCCTTCCTCGTAGGATTTGCCCAGGTCGCGGCAGCTCAGGATTGCTTTATCACTCATGCCCAACTCACTCATAACGTAGCGCCTCCGCAGGCTGGGTGCGCGCCGCGCGCCAGGCCGGATACAGGGTGGCGAGGAAACTCAGGACCAACGCCGCGCCGCAGACCATCAACACGTCCTCGGCCATCAGTTGCGAAGGCAGGTAGTCGATGAAGTACACGTCGGCATTGAGGAACTTGTGGCCGATCAGGCCTTCGAGGGCAGAGATCGCGGCGCTGACATTCAGCGCGGCGAGCATCCCCAGTACGGCACCGATCAGGGTGCCGACCACGCCGATCACCGTGCCCTGGACCATGAAGATCGCCATGATGGTGCCCGGCGTGGCGCCCAGGGTGCGGAGGATGGCGATATCGCCTTTCTTGTCGTTCACCACCATCACCAGGGTCGAGATGATATTGAACGCGGCCACCGCGACGATCAGCAGCAGCAACAGGCCGATCATGGCTTTTTCCATGCGGATGGCCTGGTACAGGTTGCCGTGGGTACGGGTCCAGTCGCGGGCGTAGAAGTGGTTCTCGCCCAGCTGCTGGGCAATTTCCCAGGCGGTGCGCGGGGCCTGGAACAGGTCATCGAATTTCAGCCGCAGGCCTTGTACCTGGTCAGGCTTCCAGCGATGCAGGCGGCCCAGGTCCTGAAGATTGGTCAGCCCCAGGTAGCCGTCGATCTCGCCGGCACCGACATGGAAGATGCCGACCACGGTAAAGCGCTTCATCCGCGGGAACATGCCGGCCGGGGTCACCGTGACTTCCGGGGCGACGAAGGTCAGCTTGTCCCCCAGGCCGACGCCCAGCTTGGCAGCCGCCTTGTCGCCGATGACGATGCCGAAGCTGCCGGGCGCCAGGGCATCCAGCTGACCTTGCTGCATGAAGTGATCGATGATCGACACCTGCCGCTCCTGCGCCGGGTCGATGGCATTGAGCAGCACCTTCTGCACCTGGCCGTTGTTGGTCAACAGGCCCTGCATCTGGGTGAAGGGCGCCACCGCCAGCACTTTCGGGTTCTGCTTGACCTTGTCGGCCAGGCCTTGCCAGTCGCTGATGGGTTCGCCGGATTCGAGGGTGGCGTGGGGCACCATGCCCAGCACGCGAGTGCGCATCTCATGATCGAAGCCGTTCATCACCGAC
The DNA here is from genome assembly GCF_049887815.1 of Pseudomonas sp. NFXW11. Classification (NCBI taxonomy): domain Bacteria; kingdom Pseudomonadati; phylum Pseudomonadota; class Gammaproteobacteria; order Pseudomonadales; family Pseudomonadaceae; genus Pseudomonas; species Pseudomonas sp. NFXW11. Next base: position 151,816 of record NZ_JAGEKI010000005.1, read on the forward strand.
AGCACCACGATCATCACGATCACGCCAAGGGCGAGACCGATCATCGAGGTCAGGGAAATGAATGACACAAAATGATTGCGACGCTTTGCACGGGTGTAACGCGTGCCGATAAAAGCAAACAGAGGTCTGAACATGTCGGGGCTTGTGCAGAGGAAAAGAAGACGTCCTTGTGGCGGGGCCTGGTAAGCAGCTTTACACTCAGACCACTGCCTCTACCATGGGTTCGCCATGTCGACATTAGATGAAGAAGATCGCCGCGAATACTACCGTATCGAGGACGCGATCGCACTGGAAATTAGCCCCTTGTCCGCCCATGACGCGGCGCACAGGGAAGTGTTGCTGGATGATTCCCCGCTGTTCAATCTGCTCAGCGAATTGCACCTGAGTGAGTTCGAATCCCAGCACCTGTTGCGCCAGGTCAGCGAGCGTGATCGCACCCTGGCCAGCTACCTCAAGGCCATGAACAAGCGCATCGACCTGCTCAGCCAGGTGGTGGCCCAGACCGTGTATGGCCAGTTCGGCGAGCCACAACGGGTGATTCTCTCCGAAGGCGGCATCGAGTTCAGCCATCACCAGAGCTACCCCAGCGGCAGCCACCTGGCGGTGAAACTGCTGCTGATGCCCCAGGCCCTGGGCCTGCTGCTGCGCGCCCGGGTCACCCACTGCGAACCCCAGGGCTTCGGCAACTTCGAGATCGGCACCGAGTTCGAAGCCTTGACCGACGCCCAGCGTCAGCTGCTGGCGCGCTATATCCTGCAAAAACAGGCTCAGCAACGACGCCTGGCTCGAGAGCAGGACGACCCCGCCGCCAGCTAGGCAGCACGCCCGACCCTCTCTTAAGGAACGACATCCGTGAAGGAGCAATTGTGACCCTGATCTACGGCCATCGCGGCGCCAAAGGCGAAGCACCGGAAAATACCCTGACCAGCTTCCAGCAGTGCCTCAAGCACGGCGTACGCCGTTGCGAACTGGACCTGCACCTGTCCATGGACGGCGAGCTGATGGTGATTCACGACCCGACCCTCAAGCGCACCACGGACCGGCGCGGCAAGGTGGTGGAGCACAGCGCCGCCGAGCTGGTGACCTACGACGCGCGCAAGGGCGGCCCGGGCTGGGTCAACCCCTGCCCCATCCCGCGCCTGGAAGAACTGTTCGAGCAATGCGCCTTCGAGCACTGGCAGCTGGAGGTCAAGAGCGCCTCGCGCACTCGCGCCGCCACCACGGTGCTGGCGATCCGCGAACTGGCCCAGCGTTTCGGCCTGCTGGACAAGGTCACCGTGACCTCAAGCTCGCGGGAAGTGCTCAAGGCCGCGGTCGAACTGACCCCGGACCTGTCCCGCGGGTTGGTAGCCGAATACGCCTGGCTCGACCCCTTGAAGGTCGCCCAGAGCTATGGCTGCGAGATGCTGGCGTTGAACTGGACCCTGTGCACCCCAGAGCGCCTGCAACGGGCGCAGCGCCAGGGCTTGCATGTGTCGGTGTGGACAGTCAACGAACCCGCGCTGATGCGCAGGCTCGCCGACTTCGGCGTAGATAGCCTGATTACAGACTTTCCCGGTTTGGCCAGCACCACCCTCGAGAATTACTGAAATCGGTCTCCCCGGCCGGCTCAGGCCACCGGCCGGAGCCGCTCAAAAAAGCCGGTTGAGGCCGTCGTACGCCGCTACCCGATAGGCTTCGGCCATGGTCGGGTAGTTGAAGGTGGTGTTGACGAAGTACTTCAGGGTATTGAACTCGCCAGGCTGGTTCATGATCGCCTGACCGATGTGGACAATCTCCGAAGCCTGGTAACCGAAGCAGTGCACGCCGAGCACTTCCAGGGTTTCACGGTGGAACAGGATCTTCAGCATGCCTTGCGGCTCACCGGCGATCTGCGCCCGGGCCATGCCCTTGAAGAACGCCTTGCCCACTTCGTAGGGCACCTTGGCCTGGGTCAGTTCCTGCTCGTTCTTACCGATGGAGCTGATCTCGGGAATGGTGTAGATCCCGGTCGGCACATCGTTGACGAAGCGCCAGCTGCCGTTGTCGACAATGCTGCCAGCGGCGGAGCGTCCCTGGTCGTGGGCGGCACTGGCCAGGCTTGGCCAGCCGATCACGTCACCGGCACCGTAGATGTTCGGCACGCAGGTGCGATAGTTCTCGTCCACCTCGATCTGGCCACGGCTGTTGACCTTGATGCCGATGTTCTCCATGCCCAGCTTGTCGGTGTTGCCGGTACGGCCGTTGCACCAGAGCAAGGCGTCGGCCTTGATCTTCTTGCCCGACTTGAGGTGCAGGATCACGCCGTTGTCGAGGCCTTCGACCCGCTCGTAGTCCTCGTTGTGGCGCACGGTAATGTTGTTGTTGCTGAAGTGGTAGCTCAGGGCCTGGGAGATTTCCGAATCGAGGAAGCTCAGCAGTTGGCCACGGTTGTCCACCAGTTCCACCAGCACCCCGAGGCCGCTGAAGATCGATGCGTATTCGCAACCGATGACCCCGGCGCCGTAGACGATGAGTTTGCGCGGGGTATGACCGAGGCTGAGAATGGTGTCGCTATCGTAGATACGCGGGTGGTTGAAATCGATGTCCGCCGGGCGATAGGGCCGCGAGCCGGTGGCGATGATGATGTGCTTGGCCACCAGTTTTTCCACCACGCCATTGGCGCACACCACTTCCACGGTCTGCTCGTCGGCGAAGCTGCCGGTGCCGAAGAACACATCGACCCGATTGCGCGCGTAGTAGCCGGTGCGCGAAGCCACCTGCTTGGCGATGACCTTCTCGGCGCTCTTGAGCACGTCCGGGAAGGAGAACCAGCGCGGCTCGCCGATGGCCCGGAACATCGGGTTGGTGTTGAACTGCATGATCTGCCGGACCGAGTGACGCAGGGCCTTGGACGGGATGGTCCCCAGGTGAGTGCAGTTACCGCCGACCTGGCGACGGCTATCGACCATCGCCACCTTGCGTCCTGCTTTCGCGGCGTTCATTGCCGCACCTTCTCCAGCGGGGCCTGAACCCAGCACCACTACGTCGTAGTTGTAGACAGCCATGCGTACTCCTCAGAACAGGCCGCGATGCGCTTCTGGCATCGACGGCTAAATCACGCCGCGGCCAGCGGCATGAAGGATCAATTTGGCTCGGTGACGAACCCGGGCACAGTCTATAGAAGCGTCAACGCCGCGCACATTAACCCTTGGTCGCGTCGTAGGCTACTTTTGCCTGCACTACCGCGTTCGCCAGCGCGCCCGCTTATTGTTTTGGCCCGGCCAACAGTGCATCGAACGCCGGAGTGCTGCGTGTGACGAAACCTGTATCGGCATGCATCACAAAAAATCCGGCGATGGCGTGTTTTTCCGCGTAATCCCACCCCACTTCAGGGCCGAGAATCAGCAACAGCGTCGATAAGCCATCGGCCATCAGCGTCGAAGGATGAATCACCGTCACTGCGGCCAGCTTGTGGGTGATAGGCCTGCCGGTGCGGGCATCGAAGGTGTGGGAATAGCGCTGGCCGTCCTGTTCGAAATAGTTACGGTAGTCGCCGGAAGTGGAAACGCCATAGCCGTCCAGGGCGATCACCCGCTCTGCTACTTGCCGATCGTCCCGGGGCTCCTCCAGGGCAATGCGCCAGGGCGAGCCATCGGGCTTGCGCCCCACTGCCTTGAGCTCACCGGTGGCCTCGGCGAGAAAACTCCTCACCCCAAGCTGGGTGAGCCTCTCGGCGATGCGCTCCACGGCGTAACCGGCGGCGATGCTGTTGAAGTCCACCTCCACCGCGGCGTCCTTGCACAGTTCTACACCCTCGATGCGCAGGTGCTGGTAGCCAACCCGCTGCCGCACCTCGGCCAGGGCGGTAGCACTCGGCACCTGCTCCGTGCGCCCCTGCGGACCGAAGCCCCAGAGATCCAGCAGCGGTTCCACCGTCAGGTCGAAGGCACCATCGCTGTCCCGGGACAACTGCTCGCCGACCCGCACCAGTTGCAGCACCGGCTCGGGCATGGGCTGGCAACTGTTGCCCGGCAGGGCATTGAAGCGCTCGATAGCCGAATCGCTGCGATAGGTGGACATCTGCACATCGACTTCGGCCAGGATGCCCTCGACCTCGGCCTTGACCTGCTCCACCGCCGGCCCCTTGGCCGCACGCACGTACTGCACGGAATAGCGGCTGCCCATGGTCGGCCCGGAAAAGCTCTCCAGGCGATCACCACCACAGCCGCTCAACAGCCAGCCGATTCCACACCACAGGCACCAGCGCCAGCGTTCATTGCGCAACAAGCTGCTCTCCCCGGATCAGGCTCTGCACAGGGCCGACGGGCCGAGCGCGCGCCATTATGCGACAGACGGACAATGCCGCGCGCCCTCCTCCTCTCTCTTGCCAGCCACCAAACCGCGAGCTAGAGCCATGGCGGCCACATCAAGAGTTTTAGTTGCCTGATCACTCACACACACATATTGTTACAAAACTGCTCAGCGTGCAGCCTCGTGCCCCGCCTTAGCAGTGAGGGACGCATAACGACCAGGGATTGCTAACAAGACAGCCAAAGTGAGTGAAAAAATGTCCACGACCACGGGCAAAGGCAAGGCGATATTTCGCGTTGTCAGCGGCAACTTCCTCGAGATGTTCGACTTCATGGTCTATGGCTTCTACGCCACGGCGATCGCCAAGACCTTCTTTCCTGCCGACAGTGCCTTCGCCTCGCTGATGCTGTCCCTGGCGACCTTCGGCGCCGGTTTCCTGATGCGCCCCCTGGGGGCGATCTTCCTCGGCGCCTACATCGACCGTCACGGCCGTCGCCAGGGTCTGATCATCACCCTGGCGCTGATGGCCGCAGGCACGGTGCTGATTGCCTGCGTACCGGGCTACGCCACCCTGGGCGTTGCCGCGCCACTGCTGGTGCTGGCCGGGCGACTGCTGCAGGGCTTCTCCGCCGGAGTGGAACTGGGCGGCGTATCGGTCTATCTGGCCGAAATATCGACCCCGGGCCGCAAGGGTTTCTTCGTCAGTTGGCAATCGGCCAGCCAGCAGGCCGCGGTGGTTTTCGCCGGGTTGCTGGGGGTGGGCCTGAACCACTGGCTGAGCCCCGAGCAGATGGGCGACTGGGGCTGGCGCGTACCGTTCCTGGTGGGCTGCATGATTGTCCCGGCGATCTTCATCATCCGCCGCTCGCTGGAAGAAACCCCGGAGTTCCAGGCGCGCAAGCACCGTCCTTCGCTGCAGGAAATCGTCCGTTCCATCGGCCAGAACTTCGGCATAGTGATCGCCGGCATGGCCCTGGTGGTGATGACCACCGTGTCTTTCTACCTGATCACCGCCTACACCCCGACCTTCGGCAAAGCCGAGTTACACCTGTCGGACTTCGACTCGCTGCTGGTGACCGTGTGCATCGGCCTGTCGAACTTCTTCTGGCTGCCGGTGATGGGCTCGCTGTCGGACCGCATCGGTCGCAAGCCACTGCTGCTGGGCGCCACCATCCTGGCGATCCTTACCGCTTACCCGGCACTGTCCTGGCTGGTGGCCAACCCGAGTTTCAGCCACCTGCTGATCGTCGAGCTGTGGCTGTCGTTCCTCTATGGCTCGTATAACGGCGCCATGGTGGTGGCCCTGACCGAGATCATGCCGGTGGAAGTGCGCACCACCGGTTTCTCCCTGGCCTACAGCCTGGCCACCGCGACCTTTGGCGGCTTCACCCCGGCGGCCTGCACCTACCTGATCCACATCCTGGGCAACCAGGCGGCGCCAGGCATCTGGCTCAGTGGCGCAGCAGTGCTGGGGCTGATCGCCACCCTGGTGCTGTTCCGCGGCAATCGCCACGAACTGCGCACCGCGCAAGCGGCTGGTGGTATCTGATACAAGGCTTCGCCGGCAGCGACTCCAAGAATGCAGGCCAGCAACAAAAACGCCCCGACAAGTCGGGGCGTTTTTTATTGCGGGTCGCTTAGCGCGGGAAAGCTGGCGGGTTGACCCCGGCCATCTCTTCCATCACCCGCACTACCTGGCAGCTGTAACCGAACTCGTTGTCGTACCAGACGTACAGCACAACGCGGTTATCGTTGCAGATGGTGGCTTCGGCATCGACCACACCGGCGTGGCGGGAACCGACGAAGTCGGTGGACACCACTTCCTGGGAGCTGACGAAGTCGATCTGCTTGTGCAGGTCCGAGTGCATGGCGATCTGGCGCAGGTACTCGTTGATCTCCTCGCGGTTGGTGGCCTTCTCCAGGTTCAGGTTGAGAATGGCCATCGACACGTTCGGCGTCGGCACACGAATGGCGTTGCCGGTCAGCTTGCCCTTGAGCACTGGCAGCGCCTTGGCAGCGGCGGTGGCGGCACCGGTCTCGGTGATCACCATGTTCAGCGGCGCCGAGCGGCCACGACGGCTGCCCTTGTGGAAGTTGTCGATCAGGTTCTGGTCGTTGGTGAACGAGTGAACGGTTTCAACGTGGCCATTGACGATGCCGTACTGGTCATTCACGGCCTTGAGCACCGGCACGATGGCGTTGGTGGTGCAGGAGGCGGCGGAGATGATCTTGTCGTCAGCGGCGATTTCACCGTGGTTGATGCCGTGCACGATGTTCTTCAGCGCGCCCTTGCCAGGTGCGGTCAGAACCACGCGGGCAGCGCCCGGGCAGGCCAGGTGCTGGGCCAGGCCGTCGGCGTCACGCCATACACCGGTATTGTCGACGATCAGCGCATCCTGGATGCCGTACTGGGTGTAGTCGATTTCACTCGGGCTCTTGGCGTAGATCACCTGGATCAGGTTGCCGTTGGCGGTGATGGTGTTGTTGGCTTCATCGATGGTGATGGTGCCGTTGAACGAACCGTGCACCGAGTCGCGACGCAGCAGGCTGGCGCGCTTGGTCAGGTCGTTGTCGGCACCCTTGCGCACCACGATGGCGCGCAGACGCAGGCCGTCGCCACCACCGGTTTTCTCGATCAGGATGCGTGCCAGCAGGCGGCCGATACGACCGAAGCCGTACAGCACCACGTCAGTACCCTTGCGGGCCGAAGTGTTCTGCTGACCCACGACGTCGGCCAGTTCGTCACGCACGAACTGCTCGGCGCTGCGGCCATTGCCCTCGGCCTTGAATTTGCCAGCCAGCTTGCCCAGGTCCACCGAGGCGGCGCCGAGCTTGAGCTCGCTCATGGCTTTGAGCAGTGGGAAAGTTTCATGTACGGACAATTCCGCGTCATCGGACTGACGATGGCGAGCAAAGCGGTGGGCTTTGAGAATCGCGATGACGGACTGGTTGATCAGGCTGCGGCCATAGATCGAGCTCACCACATTGTTATTGCGGTAAAGCTGACCGATAAGCGGAATCATCGCTTCTGCGAGTGCTTCTCGATCGATCCATTCACCAAGACACTGGTCGGGCTTCTGAGTCACGGGAACCTTCCACATGTAGGGACAGAAAAAAGGGGCTACATTATGCCGCCCAGTTTCTGCTCTAGCAATGCGCGCCTGTCGTGCAAAAGCCTAGAAAAAACCCTTGCAAAAAAATATCACCTCGCTGGAAGCCAGTAAAACCGGGGCCTCCAGCACCGTCAATTTTTTGAACAAGACCCGCGACTATCTGTAACCCTCCGTAACACCGGTACAATTTGGCACTACATTTTCACCGCAAAAACGCATTTTGTTGTGATTACCACTACATTTGCCCTAACCAGCGGAATAGACGCATCAGCCACTGACAGTGACTATCGCGCACCGTTACAATTACCGACTTTGTCGCAACGCTTGGAGCTTGACCGTCCGTGCCCGTCCTGCGTCTACCGCTACTCCCCGCCGCCGCCGGTAAACAGCATTGGGGCAACCTGCCCGGTGCCGCCCTGAGCCTGGCCATCGCCGAAGCCGCCAGTGCGGCCAAGCGTTTCACCCTCCTGCTGACCGCCGACAGCCAAAGCGCCGACCGGCTGGAGCAGGAGCTGAGCTTCTTCGCCCCGGATCTGCCGGTGCTGCATTTTCCCGATTGGGAAACCCTGCCCTACGACCTGTTCTCGCCGCACCAGGACATCATTTCCCAGCGCATCGCCAGCCTCTACCGGCTGCCGGAACTGGAGCATGGCGTGCTGGTGGTGCCCATCACCACTGCCCTGCACCGCCTGGCGCCAACCCAGTACCTGCTGGGCAGCAGCCTGGTGCTGGATGTGGGCCAGAAGCTCGATGTGGAGCAGATGCGCACGCGCCTGGAAGCCAGCGGCTATCGCTATGTGGACACGGTCTACGAACACGGCGAGTTCACCGTGCGCGGCGCGCTGATCGACCTGTTCCCCATGGGCAGCAAGCTGCCCTATCGCATCGACTTGTTCGATGACGAAATCGAGACCCTGCGCACCTTCGACCCGGAGAACCAGCGCTCCATCGACAAAGTGGATTCGGTACGCCTGCTGCCGGCCAAGGAATTCCCCCTGCAGAAAGAAGCGGTGACCCGCTTCAAGGCGCGCTTTCGCGAGCGCTTCGACGTGGACTTCCGCCGCTGCCCGATCTTCCAGGACCTGAGCAGCGGCATCACCCCGGCGGGTATCGAGTACTACCTGCCACTGTTCTTCGAAGAAACCTCGAGCCTGTTCGACTACCTGCCCCAGGACACCCAGGTGTTCTCCCTGCCAGGCATCGAGCAGGCCGCGGAAAACTTCTGGAACGATGTGCGCAACCGTTATGAAGAACGCCGCATCGACCCGGCACGGCCCCTGCTGCCTCCGACAGAGCTGTTCCTGCCGGTGGAAGACTGCTTCGCCCGGCTGAAAAGCTGGCCGCGGGTGGTGGCCAGCCAGCAGGACATCGAGACCGGCGTGGGGCGTGAGCGCTTCCCGGCCCAGGCGCTGCCCAACCTGGCCATCGAGGCCAAGGCTAACCAGCCGCTGGCGGCACTCTCGGGCTTTCTCGAGCAGTTCCCCGGGCGAGTGCTGTTCACCGCCGAATCCGCCGGCCGCCGGGAGGTGCTGCTGGAGTTGCTGGAGCGCCTCAAGCTGCGGCCCAAGACCGTCGACAACTGGCCGGATTTCGTCGCCAGCAAGGAACGCCTGGCGATCACCATCGCCCCGCTGGACGACGGCCTGCTGCTGGAAAGCCCAGCCCTGGCCCTGGTGGCCGAAAGCCCGCTGTTCGGCCAGCGCGTGATGCAGCGCCGGCGCCGGGAAAAACGCGCCGACGCCAACAACGATGCGGTGATCAAGAACCTCACCGAACTGCGTGAAGGCGCGCCCGTGGTGCATATCGACCACGGCGTCGGCCGCTACCTGGGCCTGGCCACCCTGGAAATCGACAACCAGGTCGCGGAGTTCCTCACCCTGGCCTACGCCGAGGGTGCCAAGCTCTACGTGCCGGTGGCCAACCTGCACCTGATTGCCCGCTACACCGGCAGCGACGATGCCCTGGCGCCGCTGCACCGATTGGGCTCGGAAACCTGGCAGAAAGCCAAGCGCAAGGCCGCCGAACAGGTGCGCGACGTGGCCGCCGAGCTGTTGGATATCTACGCCCGCCGCGCTGCCCGCGAAGGTTATGCCTTCGCCGACCCCAAGGCCGATTACGCCACCTTCAGCGCCGGCTTCCCTTTCGAGGAAACCCCCGACCAGCAGAGCACCATCGAAGCGGTGCGCGAGGACATGCTCTCGCCCAAGCCCATGGACCGCCTGGTGTGCGGCGACGTCGGCTTCGGCAAGACCGAGGTGGCCATGCGCGCGGCCTTTATCGCCGTGCACGGCGGCCGACAGGTGGCGATCCTGGTGCCCACCACCCTGCTCGCCCAGCAGCACTACAACAGCTTCCGCGATCGCTTCGCCGACTGGCCGGTGACTGTGGAAGTGATGAGCCGCTTCAAGTCGGCCAAGGAAGTCAATGCCGCAGTGGCCGACCTCGCCGAGGGCAAGATCGACATCGTCATCGGCACCCACAAGCTGTTGCAGGACGATGTGAAGATCAAGAACCTGGGCCTGGTGATCATCGATGAAGAGCACCGTTTCGGCGTGCGCCAGAAGGAGCGGCTCAAGGCCCTGCGCAGCGAAGTGGACATCCTCACCCTGACCGCCACGCCGATCCCGCGGACCCTGAACATGGCGGTCTCGGGCATGCGCGACCTGTCGATCATCGCCACCCCGCCGGCGCGGCGCCTGTCGGTGCGCACCTTTGTCATGGAGCAGAACAAGAGTACGGTGAAAGAAGCCCTGCTGCGCGAACTGCTGCGCGGCGGCCAGGTGTACTACCTGCACAACGACGTGAAGACCATCGAGAAATGCGCCGCCGACCTCGCCGAACTGGTGCCGGAAGCACGAATCGGCATCGGCCACGGGCAGATGCGCGAACGCGAACTCGAACAGGTGATGAGCGACTTCTACCACAAGCGCTTCAACGTGCTGATCGCCTCGACCATCATCGAGACCGGGATCGACGTGCCCAGCGCCAACACCATCATCATCGAGCGCGCCGACAAATTCGGCCTGGCCCAGTTGCACCAGCTGCGCGGCCGGGTCGGGCGCAGCCACCACCAGGCCTACGCCTACCTGCTGACGCCACCGCGCCAGCAAGTGACCGCCGATGCCGAGAAGCGCCTGGAAGCCATCGCCAACACCCAGGACCTGGGGGCCGGTTTCGTCCTGGCCACCAACGACCTGGAGATCCGCGGCGCCGGCGAACTGCTGGGCGACGGCCAGAGCGGGCAGATCCAGGCCGTGGGCTTCACCCTTTATATGGAGATGCTCGAACGCGCGGTGAAAGCCATCCGCAAGGGTGAGCAGCCGAACCTCGACCAGCCCCTGGGCGGCGGCCCGGAAATCAACCTGCGCCTGCCGGCACTGATTCCCGAGGATTACCTGCCGGACGTCCACGCCCGGTTGATTCTCTACAAGCGTATTGCCTCGGCCACCGACGAGGACGGCCTCAAGGACCTGCAGGTGGAGATGATCGACCGCTTCGGCCTGCTGCCGGAACCGACCAAGAACCTGGTGCGCTTGACCCTGCTCAAGCTCCAGGCCGAACAGCTGGGGATCAAGAAGATCGACGGTGGCCCGCAAGGCGGTCGCATCGAGTTCGCCGCCGATACTCCGGTGGACCCGCTGGCACTGATCAAGCTGATCCAGGGCCAGCCCAAACGCTACAAGTTCGAAGGCGCGACCCAGTTCAAGTTCATGGTGCCGATGGAGCGGCCGGAAGAGCGCTTTAATACAGTGGAGGCGCTGTTCGAGCGCCTCACCCCGAAATCTGCTTGAAGGACGCCCCATGCGCCTGTTTCGCTCCCTGACCCTGCTTCTGGCCCTGGTCGCGCCAATGGCTCTGGCCGATGACCTGTACCAGGTGGAAATGATCCTGGTTCGGCAGAATGCCGAGCCACCGATCCTCAGTCGCACTGCACCGGAAGACTGGGCCGCCGGCGCCCAGCATCTGCGCCCCGAGAGCCAGCGCACCCCGGCCCTGGGGCCGATCGTGGACAAGCTCGGCGCCAGCGGCAACTACAGCGTGCTGCTGCACCGGGCCTGGCAACAGACCCTGGGTGAAACCCCGGTCAAGGTCGCCCTCAGCGACGGCCCGGAACAGTTTGGCCAGTTCCCCATCGAAGGCACCCTGGCCCTGACCCTCGGCCGCTTCACCGATGTGCAGGCGAACTTCTGGATCAACCAGATCGACGGCAATGGCCTGGTCACCCGCAGCGAGCACCTGCAGCAGCAAAGCCACACCAAGAACGGCCAGCTCAACTACCTGGATAACGGCCACCTGGCACTGCTGATCAAGATCACTTCGCTCACCGCACCGGCGCCGCGCCCAGCGCCTACCGAAGTAGCGGACTGATCGAAGTCCCTATGACCCCGCCCCTGACCAAACCCCTGGCTCCGTCCTGGGTCAACCGCTTCAAGGAACAAGCCTTGGAGCGTGGCCGGCGTTATGCCGCAGAAAAACGCGTGCGCATCGTCAGCGCTGGAGACAGCGCTATCAACGCCAGCTGCGAGGGCTCCGGCGGCAATGTCTACCGGCAGACCATCAGCCTGCGCGAGTCGAGCAAGGGCAACTTGCTGTTGATCGACAGCCACTGCACCTGCCCGGTGCACAGCAACTGCAAGCACATCGCCGCGGTGCTGCTACAGGTGGAAGAAACCCTGGCCTACCCGGCTGCCGCCAAGGACGCCGAGCTGCTGGAGAAACTCTCGGCAGTCCTCGACAGTCGCCGCCCTGCCGCCGCCCCTGTGCAACTGCTGGAAGATGTACAGCCCGTGCCGCGCCTGTGGCTGGCCAGCGTCGAGTTCAGCGCCTTCGAACCGCGCAACGGCAAGATGCAACGCTATATCCAGCACCGCGCCGCGCTGTCGTTCAACTACCTGGGCGACTACGCCAGTGGGCAGAAGAATGCCGACCTGATCATCCGCCAGGATCAGCAGAGCCTGCGGATCAAGCGCCAGACCGAACAGGAACAGGCCTGGCGCGAGCAACTGCGCAACCTGGGCTTCAAGATCGCCACCCGCCAGAGCAAGGCGCTGCCGGAAAGCGCCGGCGAGCTGTTCGAGATGGTCAATGACAGTGCCTGGCTGACCTTCACCCTCAACGAGCTGCCCAAGCTGCGCCAGCAAGGCTGGGAACTGCAGATCGACGAGGGTTTCGGTTTCGACCTGACGACCGTGGACGACTGGTATGCCAGTGTCGACGAGGCCCCCGGGCGCGACTGGTTCGACCTGGAACTGGGAATCATCGTCAATGGCGAGCGCCTGAGCCTGCTGCCGATCTTGCTCAACCTGATGCGCTCGCACACCGAGATCCTCAATCCGGAACGCCTGGCTCGCCGCCGCGACGACGAATTGATCCTGGTGAATATCCCCAACCGCCCCAATTCCCAGTACGGCCCCTTGCAAGTGGCGCTGCCTTACGGCCGGCTGAAACCGGTGCTGGCGACCCTGGGCGAGTTCTATCTGCAGGAAGCAGGCGATATCGCCCTGCGCCTGAGCAGTGCCGACGCCACCCGCCTCAACCCCCTGGAAGAGCTGCCATTGCTCTGGGAGGGCGGCGAGCATATCCGCAGTTTCGCCCAGCGCCTGCGGGATATCCGGGATTACTCGGCACCCGCACCGCAGGGCTTGAATGCCACCCTGCGCCCCTATCAGCTGGAAGGTCTGAGCTGGATGCAGTCCCTGCGCCAACTGGAAGTGGGCGGCGTGCTGGCCGACGACATGGGCCTGGGCAAGACCCTGCAGACCCTGGCGCATATCCTCAGCGAAAAGAACGCCGGCCGCCTGGACCGCCCGTGCATGGTGGTGATGCCCACCAGCCTGATTCCCAACTGGCTGGACGAGGCAGCGCACTTCACCCCGGGGCTCAAGGTCCTGGCCTTGTACGGTGCCGGGCGCAAGAAGCATTTCGCACAACTGGCCGACTACGACCTGCTGCTGACCACCTACGCCCTGCTGCCCAAGGACATCGAGCTGCTGGCCGCGCAGCCCTTGCATGTGCTGATCCTGGATGAGGCGCAGTACATCAAGAATCCGTCGAGCAAGGCCGCCCAGGCCGCGCGCCAGCTCAATGCCCGGCAGCGCCTGTGCCTGTCCGGCACACCGCTGGAGAATCACCTGGGAGAGCTCTGGTCGCTGTTCCACTTCCTGCTGCCCGGCTGGCTCGGCGATGCCAAGAGCTTCAACCGCGACTACCGGGTGCCCATCGAAAAACACGCCAGCGATGTGCGCCTGCAACACCTCAATGGGCGCATCAAGCCCTTTCTGCTGCGTCGCACCAAGGAGCAGGTGGCCACCGAGCTGCCGCCCAAGACCGAGATCATCCACTGGGTCGAGCTCAACGACGCGCAGCGCGATGTCTACGAGACCATGCGCCTGGCCATGGACAAGAAGGTGCGCGACGAGATCACCCGCAAGGGCGTGGCCCGCAGCCAGATCATCATTCTCGAAGCGCTGCTCAAGCTGCGCCAGGTGTGCTGTGACCTGCGCCTGGTCAACGACTCAGCGCCGGCCAAGGGCAGCTCCTCGGGCAAGCTCGACAGCCTGATGGAGATGCTCGAGGAACTGTTCGACGAGGGGCGACGGATTCTGCTGTTCTCGCAATTCACCTCGATGCTGAGCCTGATCGAGGCCGAGCTACAACAACGCAAGATCGCCTACGCCCTGCTCACCGGACAGACCCGGGACCGGCGCACGCCAGTGCGGGATTTCCAGAGCGGCAAGCTGCAAATCTTCCTGATCAGCCTCAAGGCCGGTGGTGTCGGCCTCAACCTGACCGAGGCCGATACGGTGATTCACTACGACCCCTGGTGGAACCCGGCGACCGAGAGCCAGGCCACCGACCGCGCCTACCGTATCGGCCAGGAGAAGCCGGTGTTCGTCTACAAGCTGATTGCCCGGGGCACGGTGGAAGAGAAGATCCAGCACCTGCAGCAGGAGAAGTCGGATCTGGCGGCGGGTGTGCTGGATGGACGCCAGGCCGGAGACTGGAAGTTGCAGAGCGAGGATATCGAGGCGCTGTTCGCGCCGCTGCCGGAAAACCAGACAGGCCGCTGAGGCGGCCTGTCCAAGGTTGGCAAAAGCATCCTATCAGTCGATCAACTGCGCCGCCCGGAGCGCGCCCAGGGCAGCCAGCCAGCGTGGGTCCTGCTTGTATTCCAGGTTGGCGAAGGCCTGGCCACGCATCCGCGCGATCCGTGGCGATGGCTGTACCTTGAGACGCTGCGCTGCGCTCAGGGCCAGCTCGGCGGCAGCCCGGTCGTTGCACACCAGGCCCATGTCGCAACCGGCGCTCAGGGCCGCCTCGATACGGCTCGCCGCATCTCCCACCACATGGGCGCCGGCCATGGACAGGTCATCGCTGAAGATCACACCGTCAAATTGCAGCTCGCCCCGCAAGATCTCCTGCAGCCAGCGCCGGGAGAAACCGGCGGGCTGCGCATCGACCTGCGGGTAGATCACATGGGCCGGCATCACCGCGGCCAACTGCTTGCTCAAGCGGGCGAAGGGCAGCAGGTCCTTGGCGCGGATCTGTTCCAGGCTGCGCTCGTCGTTGGGGATCGCCACATGGGAGTCCGCTTCGGCCCAGCCATGGCCGGGGAAATGCTTGCCGGTGGCGGCCATGCCCGCGCTATTCATCCCGCGGATAAAGGCCCCGGCCAGCAGCGCCGCGCGCTCGGGGTCGCCCTCGAAGGACCGACTGCCCACCACCGCACTGCGCTGGTGATCGAGATCCAGGACGGGGGCGAAGCTCAGGTCCAGACCCACCGCCAGCACTTCGGTGGCCATGACCCAACCACATTGCTCGGCCAGGTACTCGGCATTCGGGTTGTCGGCCAGGGCGCGCATGGCCGGCAGGCGGACAAAGCCCTGGCGCAGGCGCTGCACCCGGCCACCTTCCTGGTCCACGGCCAGCAGCAGGTCCGGGCGTATTGCCCGGATCGCCGCGCAGAGCTCGCGCACCTGCTGCGAATGCTCGATATTGCGAGCGAAGATGATCAGCCCGCCCACCTCAGGTTGACGCAACAGTTGGCGGTCTTCGGCCGTCAGCCAGGTACCGGCGACGTCCACCATCAAGGAGCCTTGCAAGCCAGCGGTCATAGCATTTCCTTAAACAGGGATCCCCGGCCCTTCAACCATGGCAACCCGCAAATGCGGAGCGCGCCGCATCGCCACAAAAGCAGCGGCAACCGGCGGCGTCGACGAGAAAAAGGCACGGAGGAAAAAAACAGAATCGGCATGGGCGGCTAGCTTAGCGGATGTAAGCTGTCGCGCCCACCCGTGAGATCAGGCCTTGGCGACCGCCGGGGCCGACTTGCTGCGAGGCTTGAGCTGGGCGCTGGCCATGGTTTCGTCGGTGACGCCGGTTTCGGCACGCATGCCCGCGGCCAGGAACGGCACCATCAGCCGCATCACCTGCTCGATGGAGGTATTGACCCCGAAATCGGTCTCGGCGATGGCCCGCAGCGCCTTGATCCCGGACATGCTGAACGCCGCCGCACCAAGCATGAAGTGCACGCGCCAGAACAGCTCGATGGGCGGGATACGCGGCGCTGCTTCATTGACCAGCAGCATGTAGCGGCGGAACACCTTGCCGTACATGTCTTCCAGATAACGTCGCAAGTGGCCCTGGCTCTGGCTAAAGGCCAAGCCCAGCAGGCGCATGAAAATCGACAGGTCGTTACCGCTGCGTGGCTGCACCACTAGCGCCTGTTCGACGAGGATTTCCAGCAGTTCCTCCAGGCTCGGCTTGCTCTCCGGCTTGGCTTGGCGCCGCTCCAGCTCGCGATCGAGGCTGATGCAGAACGGCCCGAGGAAGCGCGAGAACACCGCCTGGATCAGGGCTTTCTTGGAGCCGAAATGATAGTTGACCGCCGCCAGGTTGACCCCGGCCTTGCTGGTAATCAGCCGCAACGAGGTTTCGGCAAAACCTTTTTCCGCGAACAACTGCTCGGCAGCATCGAGAATGCGTTCAACGGTTTCCGACTGGGCCATGGCTACTCCGCCTGACAAACACTTGTTTGAAACATACGTTTCAGGCTCCGCAATGTCAAGCCTGCCGGCCTCTGCACAGGCCATCCGGCGCGCTATTTAATCACACCTGCCGGTCTCTGTAGCCTGCCGCCCCAGTGGATTGCGCGTGTCGGGCGAGAACCCTTCGCTCACCCGGGATAAAACGAGGATTGCCAAGCGACGTTCACTGTATATAATTCCAGTCACTGTATAAAAAGACAGAGCGATCGACATGCTAAAACTGACGCCACGCCAAGCTGAGATTCTGGCTTTTATCAAACGTTGCCTTGAAGACAACGGCTACCCGCCCACCCGCGCCGAAATCGCCCAGGAGCTGGGCTTCAAGTCGCCCAACGCCGCCGAAGAACACCTCAAGGCCCTGGCCCGCAAGGGCGCCATCGAGATGACCCCCGGCGCCTCCCGCGGCATCCGCATCCCCGGCTTCGAAGCCAAGAACGACGACACCCTGCCGATCATCGGCCGCGTAGCTGCCGGCGCGCCGATCCTGGCCCAGCAGCACATCGAGGAGTCCTGCAACATCAACCCTGCCTTCTTCCACCCGCGCGCCGACTACCTGCTGCGGGTGAACGGCATGAGCATGAAGGACATCGGCATCTTCGACGGCGACCTGTTGGCGGTACATACCACTCGCGAGGCCCGCAACGGCCAGGTAGTGGTTGCGCGCATTGGCGACGAAGTCACGGTCAAGCGCTTCAAGCGCGAAGGCAGCAAGGTCTGGCTGATCGCCGAAAACCCCGAGTTCGCCCCTATCGAAGTCAACCTGAAAGATCAGGAGCTGGTGATCGAAGGCTTGAGCGTTGGCGTCATTCGCCGCTAAAGGAGGCTCCATGCAGTTCCCCCACACCCCACAGCAAGCACAACTGCCACTGTTCGAGGCATTCCTGGCCCAGCCATTGGCGCCAGCCCTCAAGGAAGTGGTCGAGTCGCCCTGGAACAAAGCGCCAGAAGCGTTCAGCGAACTGTCGCTACGCGGTGCCACCGGGAACTGCCTGAACCTTCTGGCGCCCATCCTCAGGGAGCTGAGCCAGGATCAGGACGCCCGCTGGCTGACCCTGATCGCGCCGCCTTCCAGCCTGACCCAAAGCTGGCTGCGGGACGCCGGCCTGAACCGCGAACGCATCCTGCTGCTGCACCCCCGCGGCAACCAGAGCCCGCAGCAACTGACCTGCGAAGCCTTGCGCCTGGGTCGCAGCCATACCGTGGTCAGCTGGTTGAGCCCATTGAGCAGTAGTGCCCGGCAACAGCTGATCAGCGCCGCACGTACGGGCGATGCGCAAAGCTTGAATATTCGCCTGGGATAAACACCGGGAGTTGACTGGAAATACGCGACTGATGACTCAAGGCTTCTCCAGGATTGAGAAGCCGATACAAATACGACGAATGACCGGAAGAAACCCGATAGACGGACTCAGTGAAGAACCCGTGGGCCGTCTTCCTTGTCAATTTCACCCTCAACCAGGCGGCCGGCCATCTGCACACCGACGCTCAACATGGCCTTGGCCACTTCCACATGCTGACCTTGCAGGAAGATCTTGGCGTCCTCGGAAAAATCCAAAGTCACCAGAGAACCCTCGTCCTCAGCTCTGCGCAGCTCGATACGGCCGTCTGGCAATTCGACAATTTCTAGAAAGGACGTTGGCATAAAGGTCTGGTCTCCACGAAAGGCGAGGGATTATATCAGCCATCGCCAACCCCTGGCTTGAGATCTTCAGCCAGATCCGCAGAGCAACCCGCCCGCTCTCCACTCCAAAACACCTCGAAAACCCATCCCGACACGATGGTCAAGACGCCGCCTGTTGCACCTCTTTCGAATCGATACGGCCGCCCTGCAACTCCGCCAGTCGGTGCATCAGCTCCAGCACCGGATACAGCCCTGGCAACGCGATCCCCGCCTTGATCTGCTCGCGAAATGCCGGCAAATCGCTGAGCGGCCCCGGGTCGGCATGGGCCATAACATGCGCATTGTCGAAGCTCAGGCACAGGTGCCCCTGGCTGGAGAACTCCAGGTTCACCTTGTCCAGGTGCCGCAGCAGCACCATCAGGAAAACCAGGGTCTCAGGCGTGGCGAAGCCTTCGCAATTGGCTTGATCAACACCGCGCAGCACAAAGGTTCGATTGAAATCGTCCCAATTGGTCTGCAAACGCTCACCGGCAAGGGGTATTTCCAGGGGATTGGATTGCACCGAGATCCCTTTTACCCAGGGAAAGTCCAACACCAGACTGTAACGATCGAAGGTGTCATACACCGTCCTGTTGGTTCCGCCTGCGCCCCTCACAATTCGGGAATTGACGTACTGCAGGTGGTAATACTCGAACGCCAGGGGGTACTGCACACCCTGGTAGACACCCCGGACCGAATCAACGATATAACGCCGCTCATTACCGCGACCATAATCGGCGAACTCAGTGCTCAACCTCTTCAAGCACCAGTCGGCGTCGCTGTCTGCCTCGCTCAGATCATTGCTGAACATCGCGCACTTGCGAGCAATGCTCTGCGCCAGATCGGTCAAATTGCCAGAGAGCCCCTTCCTGAAGTGGTAGCTGAAATAGCCGCAACCCAAGGCCACCCAGACCATCCAGCCCATGTCATCAAGCAGCCAGGCCGCCAGCAGCGAAGCGCCAGCCAGTACCAGCAGCAGGATCGACTGCACCTGATCGAACTTCAGCCCGCCTGGAAAGACTTCCAGCCTGTCGAGCACCTCAAGCAGATCCGCATTGGACCGGGCGCGACTGACCCGCGCCCGGCTATCATTCAACAGGCGCACCAGCGCCTGATCACGCAAGAAGAACAGCATCACTCATCCTTGATCAAATCGTCGACACCGGCCTAGCCGGCGCCGGTACTTAGCACTCGTTCAAGCCGTCACGAAAGCGAATGGCCAGGGCCTTGAGGTTCTGCCGCCAGCTTTCCAGCTCTTCCCGACTCAACTCCTCCGCCACCTCTTCCTCATCCAGATTGAGCGCCACTATCAGCGGCTGGGTCACATCGCCCTTGGGCTTGTGTGGTGCCCGTGGCGGCTGGAACAGCGCACCGTAAGCCGTCAGCAGCTGCGCCAGCCAGCTCTGTGGGCTGTACGCCAGCTCTACCAGTTCCGCCAGCTCGGGGATGGCGATGCTATCCAGCACTTCACGATTGAGTATCTGCTCGACCCGGGAAGCACTGGCCTGGGGCAAGCGATAGAACCCGGCAATCTCGTGACAGAGCCCGAGCAAGGCGCCATACAGGTGAAACAACACCGATTCGCGCCCGGCCTGGACCTGCGCCTGGGCATTCATCGCCCGGCCCTCTTCAGCACGCGCCAGTACCTCCAGCGACAAACCGGCAAAATAGATCTTCTGGTTGGTACGGGTATAGAGCTCGTGAGCCATGTAGGCAGCCTCCACTGCAAGTAGAAAACCGGATGCGGACGGCACAGTTTCACGGATCGCCGCGGCCGGCCGCAAGGCAAAAGAAAGGCCGCATGACTCCCTAAGGTGTCATGCGGCCTAATTCGTCGCTGCGCTGAAGGACAGCCCCTCAGCCCGACAGGCGCTTAGCGCTTGTCTTCGACCTTCCAACTACCGCCATCGTAGAAGGCGCGCCAGCCAGTGGGCTTGCCATCGACCTCGGTCTGCACGTACTGCTCCTTGGTCTTGCGGCTGTAGCGCACCACCGCCGGACGGCCGTCCGGGTCCTTCTGCGGCGCTTCGCAGAGGAAGTGATACTTCGGATCGATCTCATCCTTGTGCGGAATCAGCTCCAGCACCAGCGGTGCCCGGGTTTCGCGGTTTTTCGGGAACTGGCTGGCGGCCAGGAACAGGCCCGAAGCACCGTCGCGCAGAATGTAGGTGTCGTTGACCTTCTCGCACTTGAGCTCGGGCATCTTCACCGGGTCCATCTTCGGCGGCGCCGCATCACCGCTTTTCAGCAGCTTGCGGGTGTTCTTGCAGGTGGCGTTGGTGCAGCCGAAGAACTTGCCGAAACGACCGGTCTTGAGCTGCATCTCGCTGCCGCACTTGTCGCATTCCAGGCTCGGGCCTTCATAACCCTTGATCCGGTAGCTGCCTTCCTCGATCTCGTAACCGGCGCAATCCGGGTTGTTGCCGCAGATGTGCAGCTTGCGCTTTTCATCCAGCAGGTAGGCATCCATCGCGGTGCTGCAGATCGGGCAACGATGCTTGCCACGCAGCACCAGGGACTCGGACTCACCCTCGTCGTCCGCAGCGATTTCATCGCCCGGCACCAGGTTGACCGTGGCCTTGCAGCGCTCCTTGGGCGGCAGGCTGTAGCCCGAGCAACCGAGGAACACACCGGTGGAGGCAGTGCGGATCTGCATCGGCCGACCGCAGGTCTGGCATGGAATATCGGTCATCACCGGCTGGTTGGCGCGCATGCCGCTTTCCGCGCCTTCGGCCACTTCGAGCTTCTTCTTGAAGTCGCCGTAGAACTCGTCGAGCACGTTCTTCCAGTCACGCTCGCCCTGGGCCACGTCGTCGAGGTTCTCTTCCATGCCGGCGGTAAAGCCGTAGTCCATGAGATTGGAGAAGCTCTCGGAAAGGCGCTCGGTGACGATATCGCCCATCTTTTCCGAATAGAAACGCCGGTTGTGCAGGGTCACGTAGCCGCGATCCTGGATGGTCGAGATAATCGCCGCATAGGTCGAAGGACGACCGATGCCGCGTTTTTCCATTTCCTTCACCAGGCTGGCTTCGGAGTAGCGCGCCGGCGGCTTGGTGAAATGCTGGCTCGGGTCGAGCTTGATCAGCTTCAGCACCTCGCCCTGGGCCATCTCCGGCAGCACATCGTCATCGCCTGGCTTGGCCATTTGCGGCATGACACGGGTGTAGCCGTCGAACTTGAGAATACGGCCCTTGGCACGCAGCTCGAAGCCGCCAGCGGCCACGCTGACGGTGGTGGACAGGTATTGCGCCGGCAGCATCTGGCAGGCAACGAACTGGCGCCAGATCAGCTCATAGAGCCGCTCAGCGTCACGCTCCATGCCCGACAGCTTGCTTGGGTGGGTATTCACATCGGACGGACGAATCGCTTCGTGCGCCTCCTGGGCCCCTTCCTTGCTGCTGTAGACATTGGGCGAGGCCGGCAGGTACTTGTTGCCGAACTCTTCTTCGATATAGCTGCGCGCCATCGCCACGGCATCTGCCGAGAGGTTGGTGGAGTCAGTACGCATATAGGTGATGTAGCCGGCCTCATACAGACGCTGGGCCATCATCATGGTCTTCTTCACCCCGAAGCCCAGGCGATTGCTCGCCGCCTGCTGCAGGGTGGAGGTAATGAAGGGTGCCGACGGCTTGCTGCTGGTGGGCTTGTCTTCACGCTTGGCGACGCTGTAGGCCGAGGCCTTGAGCTTCTCCAGGGCCGCCATGGCCTGGGCTTCGTTGAGCGGCTTGAAGGCTTCGCCGTTTTCACGGGCCACTTCAAAGCGCACATTCGAGCCCTTGGCGGTACCCAGGTCAGCGTGTATTTCCCAGTATTCTTCCGGGATGAAGGCACGAATCTCACGCTCGCGCTCCACCACCAGTTTCACCGCTACCGACTGCACACGACCGGCAGACAAGCCACGGGCGATCTTTGCCCACAGCAGCGGCGAAACCATGTAACCCACCACGCGATCGAGGAAGCGCCGGGCCTGCTGGGCATTGACCCGATGGATATCCAGTTCGCCCGGCTCGGAGAATGCCTCCTGGATCGCCTTCTTGGTGATCTCGTTGAACACCACGCGCTTGTAACGGCTGTCATCACCACCAATGGCTTCCCGCAGGTGCCAGGCAATGGCCTCCCCTTCGCGGTCCAAGTCCGTTGCGAGATAGATGGTGTCGGCATCCTTGGCCAGACGCCGCAGTTCTTCGATGACCTTTTCCTTGCCAGGAAGGATTTCGTACTTGGCCTTCCAGCCGTGCTCGGGGTCGACGCCCATGCGCGACACCAGCTGTTTGCGCGCTTTTTCCTTCGGCGACAGGGCCGGGGCTTCGCCCGCAGCAGCCTTGCCGCGCTTGGCAGCGGGCTCCTTGGCGGCACTAGCCGAACCGCTGGTGGGCAGGTCTCGGATATGGCCGATACTCGACTTCACCACGTATTGGTTGCCCAAGTACTTGTTGATGGTCTTGGCCTTAGCCGGGGATTCCACAATGACCAGCGATTTGCCCATGGATCGGAAAATTCCTGAATTCGAGAAGTGAGAGGCGGTTGGCGCCTGACGCGGCACCGCTATATATAGTGGCAACAGGGTGAGGTCAAGCGCAGGGTACTGCGCGACCGGCACCTATGCCGGTGAAAAAAGACTGGCTTCAGCTTGCACCAAAGCAAAGCGCGGGACCTGCTCGCCGTCAACTTCGACCGACTCCAGGAACATGCTCAAAGGCCGCACCCAAAAGCCGTATTCGCCATACAGGGCTTGGTAGAACACCACCTCTTCTTCCGTTTCCGAGTGCCGCGCGACACTGAAGACACGGTACTGCGGCCCCTTGTAATGCTGATAGAGCCCGGGTTGTAACTGCATGCTCTGGCCCTCGTAGATTTCTTTCAAAATAAAAATAAATAAAACGTCGGAAAAACAAAAACCGGGGCACAGGGCCCCGGTTTGCCATCAAGCCAACGCTTAAACGCGTTCGAAGACAGTCGAGATACCCTGGCCAAGGCCGATGCACATGGTGGACACACCGAAGGTGCCGCCATTTTGCTTCATGACGTTGAGCAGGGTCCCGGAGATACGCGCACCGGAGCAGCCGAACGGGTGACCCAGGGCGATCGCGCCGCCGTGCAGGTTAACCTTCTCGTTCATCTTGTCGAGCACTTTCAGATCTTTCAGCACGGGCAGGGCCTGTGCGGCGAAAGCTTCGTTGAGCTCGAAGAAGTCGATATCGGCAATACCCAGGCCCGCGCGCTTCAGGGCTTTCTGCGTGGCCGGTACTGGACCATAGCCCATGATGGCCGGGTCCACACCCGCCACCGCCATCGAGCGGATCACCGCCATCGGCTGGATACCCAGATCCTGGGCACGCTGGGCCGACATCACGATCATGCACGAGGCGCCGTCAGTGATCTGCGACGACGTACCGGCAGTCACGGTACCGCCCTTGGGGTTGAACGCCGGCTTCAGCGCCGCCAGGCTCTCCAGGGTGGTCTCGGGACGGATGGTTTCGTCGTAGTCGAACAGTTTCAGGAAACCGTTCTCGTCGTAACCCTGCATCGGGATGATCTCGTCCTTGAACTTGCCTTCCACGGTCGCCTTGTGGGCGAGTTGGTGGGAGCGCGCGCCAAAGGCGTCCTGCTGCTCACGGGTGATGCCGTGCATCTTGCCCAGCATCTCGGCGGTCAGCCCCATCATGCCCGAGGCTTTCGCCGCGTACAGGGACAGGTGCGGGTTCGGATCCACGCCATGCATCATGCTCACGTGGCCCATATGCTCGACGCCGCCGACCACGAACACGTCACCGTTGCCGGTCATGATCGCTTGCGCCGCGGTGTGCAGGGCGCTCATGGAGGAGCCACACAGACGGCTAACGGTCTGGCCAGCCGAGGTGTGCGGGATCTGGGTCATCAGCGACGCCATGCGGGCGATGTTCCAGCCCTGTTCCAGGGTCTGGTTGACGCAGCCCCAGATCACGTCCTCGACTTCCGCCGGGTCGACCTTGGTGTTGCGCTCCAGCAGTTTGCTGATCAGGTGCGCCGACATGTCTTCGGCGCGGGTGTTGCGGTGCATGCCGCCCTTGGAGCGGCCCATCGGAGTACGACCGAAGTCGACAATCACGACGTCTCTAGGATTCAAGCTCATATGTTCACTCTCGCTCTAGTGTGGGCGCTTAACCGAAGAAGCTCTGGCCGTTCTTGGCCATTTCACGCAGCTTCGCGGTCGGGTGGTACAGCGCGCCCAGATCGGCGTACTGGTCGGCCAGGGCAACGAACTCGGCAACACCGATGGAGTCGATGTAGCGCAGCGCACCGCCACGGAATGGAGGGAAACCAATACCGTAGACCAGGCCCATGTCCGCTTCGGCAGCGGTCTCGACGATGCCGTCTTCCAGGCAACGAACGGTTTCCAGGCACAGCGGGATCATCATCCAGTTGATGATGTCTTCGTCGGTGACTTCACGCTGCTCGTAGACGATCGGCTTGAGCACTTCCAGCACCGATGGATCGGCAACCTTTTTCTGCTTGCCCTTCTTGTCGGTTTCGTAAGCGTAGAAACCCTTGCCGTTCTTCTGGCCCAGGCGCTTGGCTTCGTAGAGCACGTCGATCGCGGAACGACGGTCGTCTTTCATGCGATCCGGGAAACCTTCAGCCATCACGTCGCGGCCGTGGTGGCCGGTGTCGATGCCGACCACGTCCATCAGGTACGCCGGGCCCATGGGCCAGCCGAATTTTTCCATGATCTTGTCGATGCGCACGAAGTCCACACCGGAGCTGACCAGCTTGGCGAAACCGCCGAAGTAGGGGAACAGCACGCGGTTGACCAAAAAGCCCGGGCAGTCGTTGACCACAATCGGGTTCTTGCCCATTTTCTTGGCGTAGGCAACGGTGGTGGCAACCGCCAGCTCGCTGGACTTCTCGCCACGAATCACTTCCACCAGCGGCATCATGTGCACCGGGTTGAAGAAGTGCATGCCGACGAAGTTTTCCGGACGCTTGAGGGCCTTGGCCAGCAGGCTGATGGAAATGGTCGAGGTGTTGGACGCCAGGATGGTGTCCTCCTTGACCTGGCCTTCCACTTCGGCCAGCACGATCTGCTTGACCTTGGGGTTCTCGACCACGGCTTCGACCACCAGGTCGACGTTGCCGAAGTCACCGTAGGACAGGGTCGGACGAATGCCGTTGAGCACTTCAGCCATTTTCGCTGCGGTCATGCGACCTTTATCAACGCGGCCTACCAGCAGTTTCGCGGCTTCCGCCAGGCCCTGCTCGATACCGTGCTCGTTGATGTCCTTCATCAGGATCGGCGTGCCCTTGGACGCCGACTGGTAGGCGATGCCGCCACCCATGATGCCGGCACCGAGTACGGCGGCCTGCTTCACGTCCTTGGCGATCTCGTCGTAGGCCTTGGCCTTTTTCTTCAGCTCCTGATCGTTCAGGAACAGGCCGATCAGGCTCTGTGCGGCCGAGGTCTTGGCCAGCTTGACGAAGCCCGCGGCTTCCACTTCCAGGGCCTTGTCGCGACCGAAGTTGGCGGCTTTCTGGATGGTCTTGATCGCTTCGACCGGCGCCGGGTAGTTCGGGCCAGCCTGGCCAGCCACAAAACCCTTGGCGGTTTCGAACGCCATCATCTGCTCGATGGCGTTGAGCTTGAGTTTTTCCAGCTTTGGCTGGCGCTTGGCCTTGTAGTCGAATTCGCCGGAAATGGCGCCTTTGACCAGGGCCAGGGCGGCTTCCTGAAGTTTCTCAGGAGCGACCACAGCGTCGACTGCGCCCACTTTCAGCGCGTCTTCGGCACGGTTTTCCTTGCCGGCGGCAATCCACTCGATGGCGTTGTCGGTACCGATCAGGCGCGGCAGGCGCACGGTGCCGCCGAAGCCCGGGTAGATGCCCAGCTTGACTTCCGGCAGGCCGATCTTGGCGCTGGCGGACATGACGCGGTAGTCCGCGGCCAGGCACATTTCCAGGCCGCCACCCAGGGCGATGCCATTGATCGCGACCACGGTGGGCACATTGAGGTCTTCGAAATCGCTGAAGATCTTGTTGGCTTCGAGGTTGCCAGCCACCAGCTCCGCATCCGGCAGCTTGAAGTTGTCGACAAACTCGGTGATGTCGGCGCCGACGATAAACACGTCCTTGCCACTGCTGACGATCACGCCCTTGATCGAAGCATCTGCCTTGATGGTGTCAACAGCCTGACGCAGTTCGTTCAGGGTTAGACGGTTGAACTTGTTGACGGACTCACCCTTGAGGTCGAAATTCAATTCGACGATGCCACTTTCAAGAGCCTTAACCGTGATGGCTTTACCTTCGTAAATCATCAACTGATCTCCACGATATGGAAGCTGAACAGTACACGTCGGACGCTAACTTCAGGCTTGGCATGGACGTCACCGTCGATGCTAACGCCAATCCGCCAGGCACACCCGCCAACGCGATAGTCGGGAATCTGTATAGAGCCGCCTGAGATACAAACGCTCATTTCATACGCCCGTTTGATTTGGGTACGCCACATTCAGGGAAAACCCGACAATTGTCAATCGTACAAAACACTGTTTGAAACGCGACTTTGCGGTCATTCCGGCGCCCCCCCTGGACGATCAACACGCCCCTGCATTTATAACCATTCATAGGGGCTATATTTAGAAAAAGCTCCCTAAATCGCCCATCGGTGCAGAGAAAGAACGGCTACGCTGGGAAGAAATCTGAAGAAATGCCCAGCCAAAGCGCAGCAGGAGCAAACCCCAGACAGCAAAAAACCACCCGAAGGTGGTTTCAAGGAGATTACCGGCCTGCCTGGCCATCCCGCCCGATGCTCAGTCGGGCTTTTTATTGCCCAATGCGCCCTCCCCGCCGACTCAGGCCAGGGCCTTGAGTACTGCGGCAATATCCTGCAAGACACGGGTCTCGCCACGCTCGTTCCAGTACAGCGCGATCATCTGGCGGTCCGCCTCGACCTTGAACACTCCTGCCGGCAAGCTCTGCAGGTGCGACAGCAGTGACTCATCGACGCAGGGCTCGCGCCACTGATTGCACCAATTGCCCGGCTCCACCTGCCAGTAACTCCAGCAAGCCGCCTGCGCACTGCGTCGCGGCCGGTGGTATTGCGGGCAAGGATTGGGCGGCTCCTGGCCCAGCCAGTGCGGCCACTCCTGGGGCGCCAGTTGCATGGCCAGGCCCATGCGCCGCGCCTCCATGCGCAGGGCGATCTGAGCGTTCTGGCGCCGTGAAGGTCGCAGCCAGGCCAGGGGACTCAGCACTACCGCAAGGATTGACACCACTATCAAGACCGTCATATCAGTACTCTCGATTTTTTCATGAGCGGGAACCGGGTGGAACCAACCCGCTTGAAACCAGCCATACTTGAAGCTATTGCAATCCTCAGGAGGAGCGCCTCATGTCCTACCACCACATTCTGGTCGCCGTAGATCTAACCGAAGAGTGCGATCCTGTTATCCACCGCGCCCGCGAGCTGTCGGTGAGCAGTGGGGCCAAACTGTCCCTGGTGCACATTGTCGAACCCATGGCCATGGCCTTCGGGGGCGACGTGCCCATGGACCTGTCGCAGCTGCAACAGCAGCAGTTCGACCAGGCCAGGGAGCGCCTGGACCGGCTGATCAACAAGTATCCGGAGCTGACCAAGGAATACAGCCACCTGACTTATGGCCAGCCGCGCCAGGAGATTCATCACCTGGCCAAGGAACAGGAATGCGACCTGATCGTGGTCGGCAGCCATGGTCGTCACGGCCTGGCGCTGCTGCTGGGCTCCACCGCCAATGACGTCCTGCATGGCGCGCCTTGCGACGTGCTGGCGGTACACCTGGCCAAACGCTGAATCCGCAACCGCGCAGGCGGTAGCAGCCCCGACAAAAAGCCCGACTCTGAAGTCGGGCTTTTTATCAACCGCCGATCACTCAGGCATCCAGCTCGGCCCAACGCTCGACCATCTGCTCCAGCTCGGCGTTCAACTGCTCCAGGCGGGCAATCACCGCCGCGGTTTCAGTCGCCGGACGCTGGTAGAAACCGCCATCGGCCATTTCCGCCTCGACTGCGGCAATCTGCTGCTCCATGGCATCGATCTGCCCAGGCAATGCCTCAAGCTCGCGCTGCAACTTGTAGCTAAGCTTCTTTTTCGCCGCCGGCGCTTCCTGCACGGGCGCCGGGGCCGCAGCCGGTACCGGGGCCACCACCGCAGAATTCAGCTCGGCCTTGCCAGACTTGTTCTCGGTCACGCCCAACAGCCGCGGCGAACCGCCCTGGCGCAGCCAGTCCTGGTAGCCACCGACATACTCGCGAACCTTGCCTTCACCTTCGAAGACCAGGGTGCTGGTCACCACGTTGTCGAGGAACGCCCGGTCGTGGCTGACCATCAGTACGGTGCCCTGGAAGGTCAACAGCACTTCTTCCAGCAGCTCCAGGGTTTCCACGTCCAAGTCGTTGGTCGGCTCATCGAGCACCAACAGGTTGGCCGGCTTGCTGAACAACTTGGCCAGCAATAACCGCGCACGCTCACCACCGGACAGCGCCTTGACCGGCGTGCGCGCACGCTGCGGGCTGAACAGGAAATCGCCGAGGTAGCTCAGCACGTGCCGGCTCTGACCATCGATCTCGATGAAGTCACGACCTTCGGCAACGTTGTCGATCACGGTCTTTTCCAGGTCCAGCTGATGGCGCAACTGGTCGAAGTAGGCGACGTCGATCCGCGTGCCCTCTTCCACCTTGCCACTGCTGGGCACCAGGCCACCGAGCATCAACTTGAGCAGGGTGGTCTTGCCGGTGCCGTTGGCTCCCAGCAGGCCGATACGGTCGCCGCGCTGCAGGACCATGGAGAAGTCCTTGACCAGGAACGGGCCGTCCGGATGCGCGAAGCTGACATTCTCCAGCACCATCACCTGCTTGCCGGACTTGTCTGCGGTTTCCAACTGGATGTTGGCCTTGCCGGTGCGCTCGCGACGCTCGCTGCGTTCAACACGCAGTGCCTTGAGGGCACGCACGCGACCTTCGTTACGGGTCCGCCGGGCCTTGATGCCCTGGCGAATCCACACTTCTTCCTGGGCCAGGCGCTTGTCGAACAGCGCGTTGGCGGTTTCTTCCGCCGCCAGCATGGCTTCCTTGTGCACCAGGAAGCTGGCGTAGTCGCCATTCCAGTCGATCAGGCCGCCACGATCCAGTTCGAGGATGCGGGTGGCCAGGTTCTGCAGGAAGGAACGGTCGTGGGTGATGAACAGCACCGCGCCCTGGAAGTCTTTCAGCGCCTCTTCCAGCCAGGCAATGGCGCCGATGTCCAGGTGGTTGGTCGGCTCGTCCAGCAGCAGCAGGTCGGGCTCGGACACCAGGGCCTGGGCCAGCAGCACGCGACGGCGCCAGCCACCGGACAGCTCGGCAAGGGTCTTGTCGGCGGGCAATTGCAGACGGCTCAGGGTGCTGTCCACCAATTGCTGCAGGCGCCAGCCGTCACGCGCTTCGAGGTCGTGCTGAACGTGCATCAGTTTTTCCAGATCAGCGTCGGTAACGATGTTCTGGCTCAGGTGGTGGTACTGCGCCAGCAACTCGCCAACGCCGTCCAGGCCCTGGGCGACCACGTCGAACACGGTCCGCTCGTCGGCCACCGGCAATTCCTGGGGCAATTCGCCGATCTTCAGACCGGGTGCGCGCCATACGGAGCCGTCATCGGGCTTCTGATCGCCCTTGACCAGCTTCATCATGCTGGATTTGCCAGTACCGTTACGGCCGATGATGCACACCCGCTCACCACGGGCGATCTGCCAGGACACCTTGTCCAACAGCGGCATGGCGCCGAAAGCAAGGGACACATCGCTGAATTTGAGCAGGGTCATGTTGTTCTCCAAAAACCGGGCGCGCATTCTACCTGACTTGCGCCCTTATAAGGCCGGCTATTTCGCCGCCGATGGCACCAGCGGCGCATTTGTTGCGAACTGCTGCCAGGGGCCCGGCAAAGCTTTCGCCGGTTGCTGGCAAAAGGCTAAGCTAGTCAGCAATCAGTGTTGGCCCTGTCGGCACTTGTCATGATTTCTCTGCCCGGATGTCTCATGCGCAGTCGCCTTTTCAGTCTTTTATCTTGCCTGTTTCTTTCCGCCGCGGCCGTCCATAGCGCCCAGGCAGCGGACCTGACCCAACAACGCCAGTACTACGATGAAGCCAAGCGCGCCCTGGCCAAGGGCGATTCCGGCCCCTACTTCCGTTATGCCGATGCCCTGCGCGATTACCCGCTGGAACCCTACCTCGCCTATGACGAGCTCACCGCCCGCCTGAAGAGCGCGAGCAACGCCGAGATCGAGAAGTTCCTCGCCGCCCATGGCGACCTGCCCCAGGCCAACTGGATGAAACTGCGCTGGTTGCGCTGGCTGGCCGAACGCGGCGACTGGGCCACCTTCACCCGCTACTACGACCCGAAGCTCAATTTCACCGAGCTGGACTGCCTCAACGGCCAGTACCAGCTCGGCCACAACCTCAAGGCCGAAGGCTACGCCACCGCGGAAAAACTCTGGCTCACCGGCAAGTCCCAGCCGGCCGCCTGTGACGGCCTGTTTGGGCAGTGGGCCGCCGAAGGCCAGTTGACCGAACAGAAACGCTGGCAGCGGGCAAAACTGGCGGCCGAAGCCCGCAACTACCCCCTGGCCAACAGCCTGGTGAACAGCCTGTCCACCCTGGCCCCGCAAGGGCGCCTGCTGGTGGACGTGGCACAGAAACCCGAACTGCTGAGCCAGCCCTCGCGCTTCCAGCCGGCCAACGAAGCCATGGCCGACGTAGTGGGCCTCGGCCTGCGCCGCCTGGCCCGCCAAGATCCGGACAAGGCCATGGCCCTGCTGGACGGCTATGCCAGCAGCATGCACTTCTCCCGTGACGAAAAAGTGGCCATCGCACGGGAAATCGGCCTGACCCTGGCCCGCCGCTTCGACAGTCGCGCCCTGGCGGTGATGACCCAATATGACCCGGAACTACGGGACAACACCGTGTCCGAATGGCGCCTGCGCCTGCTGCTGCGCCTGGCGCGCTGGGAAGATGCCTACCAGCTCACCCGCAAGCTGCCCCAGGACCTGGCCAGCACCAACCGCTGGCGTTACTGGCAGGCGCGCAGCCTGGAGCTGGCCGAGCCGAAGAACCCACAGGCCCAGGCGCTGTTCAAGGGCCTTGCCCGGGAGCGGGACTTCTATGGTTTCCTGGCCGCCGATCATGCCAAGGCCCCCTACCAGCTGACCAATCAGCCACTGATGCTGAGCCAGGCGGTGATCAACAAGGTGCGCAACACCCCGGGCGTGCGTCGCGCCCTGGAGCTCCACGCCCGCGGCCAGGTAGTCGATGGCCGTCGTGAGTGGTACCACGTCAGCCGGCACTTCAACCGTGACGAAATGGTCGCCCAGGCGCGCCTGGCCTACGACCTGAAATGGTATTTCCCGGCCATCCGCACCATCAGCCAGGCGCAATACTGGGACGACCTGGACATCCGCTTCCCCATGGCCCACCGCGACACTCTGGTGCGTGAGGCCAAGGTTCGTGGCCTGCACTCCAGCTGGGTATTCGCCATCACCCGCCAGGAAAGCGCCTTTATGGACGATGCCCGCTCCGGTGTCGGCGCTAGCGGCCTGATGCAGCTGATGCCCGGCACCGCCAAGGAAACCGCGCGCAAGTTCAGCATCCCCCTGGCTTCGCCGCAGCAGGTGCTGGACCCGGACAAGAACATCCAGCTGGGGGCAGCCTACCTGAGCCAGGTGCACAGCCAGTTCAACGGCAACCGAGTGCTGGCTTCGGCGGCCTACAATGCCGGCCCTGGGCGCGTGCGCCAATGGCTCAAGGGCGCCGACCACCTGAGCTTCGACGTCTGGGTGGAAAGCATTCCCTTCGACGAGACCCGCCAGTACGTGCAGAACGTGCTGTCCTACTCGGTGATCTACGGCCAGAAGCTCAACTCGCCACAGCCGCTGGTGGATTGGCACGAGCGTTATTTCGACGATCAGTAAGCACCGGCTCAACCCCAAAAGCCCGCAGCGATGCGGGCTTTTTTATTGCCCGCCAGTTCATCACAGGCGCAGGTTTGTCACACGGTTTGAGGCCGCTTTCGCCGGCAAGCCGGCTCCTACGGTGGCGCCCGCCAAACCAGCAAGCCCAGCCTCCCGTAGGAGCTGGCTT
Organism: Pseudomonas sp. NFXW11; assembly: GCF_049887815.1. Taxonomy (NCBI): domain Bacteria; kingdom Pseudomonadati; phylum Pseudomonadota; class Gammaproteobacteria; order Pseudomonadales; family Pseudomonadaceae; genus Pseudomonas; species Pseudomonas sp. NFXW11. Next base: position 184,023 of record NZ_JAGEKI010000005.1, read on the forward strand.
GCCAGCGAAAAAGCCTGCACCTACGAGGGGGAATGCACACCATCGCTGAACTGCAGGGCCGCCAGGCGGGCATAGAGCGGGCTGCTGGAGAGCAGTTGCTGATGGGTACCCAGCGCCACCAGCCGCCCCTGATCCATGACCGCGATGCGGTCGGCGTTCTTCACCGTGGCCAGGCGATGGGCAATCACCAGGGTGGTGCGGTTGTGCATCAGGCTGGGCAAGGCTTGCTGGATCAGGTGTTCGCTTTGCGCATCCAGGGCGCTGGTGGCCTCGTCCAGCAGCAAAATCGGCGCATCCACCAGCAAGGCCCGGGCGATTGCCAAGCGCTGGCGCTGGCCTCCCGACAACCCCAGCCCACCATCCCCCAGGTGGGTCTGGTAGCCCTCGGGCATCTGTTCGATGAACTCGTGGGCGTAGGCGATCTTCGCCGCTTCCTGGACCTGGGCCAGGCTCGCATCGGGATTGCCGTAGCGAATATTGTCCTCGATGCTGCCGTAGAACAGCGCCGGGCTCTGCGATACCAGGGCGAAGCAACGGCGCAGGTCCTGCGGGTCGAGCCGGGTCAGGGCCACGCCGTCCAGCAGGATCTGCCCCTGCTGTGGGTCATAGAAGCGCAGCAGCAAATCATACAGGGTCGACTTGCCCGCTCCCGACGGCCCCACCAGCGCCAGGGTTTCCCCGGCCCGCACCTCCAGGCTCAAGCCCTCCAGCGCATAGCGCTCGGGGCGCGACGGATAGGAGAAGTACAGGCCATCGAGTTGCAGATCGCCGCGCACCCGTTCCGGCAGGCGCAGCACGCCGGTGTCGGGCGGCAAGATCAGGCTCTCGGCCCGCAACAGTTCGGCGATTCGCTGCGCGGCTCCGGCGGCCCGCTGCAGTTCGCCAATCACCTCGCTCAGGGTGCCGAAGGCACTGCCGACGATCAGGCTGTAGAACACGAAAGCCGCCAGCTCGCCCGCGGAAATCCGCCCGGCGATCACATCCATGCCGCCGACCCAGAGCATCACCCCCACCGCCCCCAGCACCAGCACTATCACCAGGGTGATCAGCCAGGCACGCTGCAAGATGCGCTTGCGGGCGGTATCGAACGCCTGCTCCACCGTCAGGGCAAAACGCTGCTCGTCCTGGGCCTGGTGGTTGTAGGCCTGGACCGTCTTGATCTGGCCCAGGGTTTCCGCGACATAGCTGCCGACATCGGCGATCCGGTCCTGGCTCTGGCGCGACAAACTGCGCACCCGCCGGCCAAAGATCAGGATCGGCGCCAGCACCAGTGGCAAGGCCACCACCACAATGCTGGTGAGCTTGGGGTTGGTGATGAACAGCAGCACTATGCCCCCCAGCACCATCAACGCATTGCGCAAGAACAGCGACAGCGAAGAGCCGATCACCGATTGCAGCAAGGTGGTGTCGGCAGTCAGTCGCGACTGGATTTCCGAGCTGCGGTTGTTCTCGTAGAAGCCGGGGTGCAGGTAGATCAGGTGATTGAACACCTGGCGCCGGATATCCGCCACGCAGCGTTCGCCGATCCACGACACCAGGTAGAAACGCACGAAAGTACCCAATGCCAGCGCCAGCACCAACAGCAGGAACAGGCCGATGGTCTGGTTCAGCAAATGCGGCGACTGAGTCATGAAGCCCTGGTCCACCAGCAGGCGAATGCCCTGCCCCATGGACAGGGTAATGCCCGCCGTGACGATCAACGCCAGCAGGGCGGCCAGCGCCTGCCAACGGTAGGGAGCGATAAAGCGCGTGGCCAGTTGCAGTGCCCGGCGCTGAGGTGAAGAAAGCATGCTGTTCATCCATTGACGCGCCGGCGACTCACCGGCCGCCGCGACGGCAACGAGATGAATTCGCAGGAACTTTGCTAAATCACAATGAGTCGGTTTGATTATGACCGCTGACACTAGGGCCTAGAGATTATCGGTCTAATCCGTGGCTGGCACTCCCCGGGCATTTCTGTTGGAGTGAAGTTGCCGGCCCGGCCTTGCGGCGCTCTGTCACAGCTTGGTCACCCGGTCATTCTAAAGTAAGCACACCACCTGACGAGGAGACAGGCCATGTCCTTGCAACACAGCAGCAATGACAAGATTCAAGTGATCCGTACCCAGCCCAACCAGTCTCTGGGGTGTGCCATCATCGACGCCCAGGGGCGCGAAGTACCTATCACTGAAGACATGATCCAGAACGCCTGCCGCGAACTGGAAAAGCGACTGGTCAAGCCTGCTCGGCAAGATTGACACACAGCCTCACGTCCTCTTGACCCGGCCATCCATATGGCCGGGTTTTTTATGCCTGCGGCCCAGCCTTCACACTTCACTGGCACCCAGGGCCCGAACGATCCGACTCAAGGCCGCCGACTCGCCTTGGATCCGCACGTGCAGGCCATCGATCTCACGCCGTTCCGGGTAATGCTTGCGCAGGCCGTCGAAGGCGCTGCGCTGCAGGGCGACATCGTCCACCAGGCTGCGGCGAAAATCCGCATCGTCACGGCGCGGGTCGTACACCGCCCGGCAAATCATCGCCAGGGCCCAGGCCGGGTGCGCATTGGCATTGAGGCTGACTTGCGGCACCCAGGGCGCCGGCAGCAGGCTGGCCAGGTCAACCTGCTCGGCCTGGCCGAGGAACCGGCAATAGGCCTGGTAGATCTGCGCCGTGCCGCGCTGCTTGCCGTCCAGGCTGTAGCCGGCGATATGCGGCGTGGCCAGCACGCAGAGGTCTGCCAGCTCGCGGTCCACCGTCGGCTCGGCCTCCCACACATCCAGCACCGCTTGCAGGTCTTCGCGCTGCAACAGCACCTCGCGCAACGCCTGGTTATCCACCACCGGGCCACGGGCGGCGTTGATCAGCCAGGTGCCCTGGCGCAGGCGGTCGAGGCGCTGCCGATCCAGCAGGTGCCAGGTGCGCTGCTCGCCATCGCGGGTCAACGGGGTGTGCAGGCTGATCACATCGCAGCGCTCGAGCAACTCATCCAGGCCGACGTAGTCGCCGCCTTCCGCCGCCTGCCGCTGCGGGTCGCAGACCAGCACCTGCCAGCCCAGAGCCCGCAGCACCTGAATCAGCCGCCCACCCACTTCGCCAGCCCCCACCACGCCATAGCAGCGCTGGGCCAGGTCCACGCCCTCGATCTCGGCCAGGGTCAGCAGGCTGCCCAGTACATAGTCCACCACCCCCCGGGCATTGCAGCCCGGCGCACTGGACCAGGTGATACCGGCCTCCTGGAAATAGTCCAGGTCCAGGTGATCGGTGCCTATGGTGCAGGTGCCGACAAAACGCACCGGGCTGCCTTCGAGCAACTGGCGATCGACTTGGGTCACCGAACGCACCAGCAACACATCCGCCTCGGCCACGCAGGCCTGATCGATGGCGCGCCCGGGGTAACGCCGGATCTCGCCGAAACCGGCAAAGAACTCTTCGATCAGGGGAATATTTTCGTCGGCGACAATCAACATGGCAGGCTCCTCGTGGGGAGCCGCAGTGTAGGCGCAGATGCGCGGGCGAGCTAGCACCGCAAGCAGCGCTTGCGGGCCCGGCCATTACAAATCCGCAACACGGGATCTTTTCCTGACCGCAGCGTCAGCGCGTAGACTGTCGCGCTCCCGGCAACACCACCTATGGACGCTACGCCCCGTGAATTCCGTGATCGACTCCCCCGCCGCCACCCTCTCCAGCCGCCCTGCCCGGGTTGGCCGCGAACTGCGCGACCTGCTGCGATTGGCCCTGCCCATCATGATTGCCCAGGTGGCCACCACCGCCATGGGTTTTGTCGATGCGGTGATGGCCGGGCGGGTCAGCCCGCGGGACCTGGCCGCCGTGGCCCTGGGCAACTCGATCTGGATCCCGGTATTCCTGCTGATGACCGGTACCCTGCTGGCGACAACGCCCAAGGTGGCCCAGCGCTTTGGCGCCGACAAGCTCGAGGAGATCGGCCCTGTGGTGCGCCAGGCCCTGTGGCTGGCCGTGGCCACCGGCATCTCGGCCACGCTGATGCTGATCAGCGCCGAACCGATACTGCACCTGATGAAGGTCGACCCGGAACTGATCGAACCCTGCATGGGCTACCTGCACGGCATCGCCAGCGGCCTGCCGGCGGTGGCGCTGTACTACGTGCTGCGCTGCCTGAGCGACGGCCTTGGGCGCACGGTGCCAAGCATGGTCATCGGCCTGTGCGGCCTGGCCCTGAACATTCCCATCAACTACATCTTCATCTATGGCCACTTCGGCGTGCCGGCCATGGGCGGGGTTGGCTGCGGCTGGGCCACGGCGATCGTGATGTGGGTGATGATGCTGGGCATGGCCGGCTGGATTCGCTGGGCACCGGCCTACCGCAAGATCCAGTTGTTCAGCCGCTTCGACTGGCCGCAGTGGGCGGTGATCAAGCGCCTGCTGAGCGTTGGCCTGCCCATCGGCATCGCGGTATTCGCCGAATCGAGCATCTTCGCGGTGATCGCCCTGCTGATCGGCAGCCTGGGCGCCACGGTGGTGGCCGGACATCAGATCGCCCTCAACGTCAGCGCCCTGATGTTCATGATCCCCTACTCCCTGGCCATGGCCGTGACCGTGCGCGTCGGCCAGTCCCTGGGGCGCCAGCAACCGCGCGATGCACGCTTCAGTGCCGGGGTCGGCATGGGCGCGGCACTGGCTTATGCCTGCCTGTCGGCGAGCCTGATGTACCTGCTGCGCGAGCCTATCGCTTCGATCTACACCAGCGACCCGTTGGTGATCCAGGTGGCCTCGATGTTGATTGTGTACGCGGCGCTGTTCCAGTTTTCCGACGGCATTCAAGTCACCGCCGCCGGTGCGCTGCGGGGTTACCAGGACACCCGGGTGACCATGATCCTGACCCTGTTCGCTTACTGGGGAATTGGTTTGCCAGTGGGCTATGCCCTGGGCCTGACCGACTGGTTCGGCCCGGCACAGGGGCCGAGCGGTCTATGGGAGGGCCTGATTGCCGGCTTGACCTGCGCCGCGCTGATGCTGCTGATCCGCCTGACCCGCAGTGCGCGCAAGCAGATCCGCATCAGCCGCGCGACGGCTTAGTCGAGCTTCTTGCGAATCCAGTAGAGATAGGTGCCGGCCTGCTCCTCCTGCGCCACCAGTTCGTGGTCGAGAAACACGCAGAACTTGGGAATGTCGCGGCGGGTGGACGGGTCGGTGGCAATCACCTTCAACAGCCCACCGGCCGGCAGGTCGCGGATGTGCTGGTGCAGCATCATCACTGGCTCGGGGCAATTGAGGCCGGTGGCGTCGAGGGTGCCGTCAACCGGCGTATCGATGATTTGACTCATGGTTCACTCCAGAAACAGGCCGGCATTGTCGCGCAATGCCGGAAGCGTGGCGAGGGCTCAGCGTGAGCGGGCGGGCTTGGTGTCCAGGCGCCGCAGGTGGCAGGTCACTTCCTCACGATCGTGGTACAGCTGCTTGCAACCGATCACCACGCGGATGCCCCGGGCCTTGAAGCCCTCTTCGATGCGCTCCAGCAAACGCTTCACCTCGGCATAGCGCTGCTTCATCGGCAGCTTGAGGTTGACCACCGCCTCGCGGCAGTGGCCTTCGCCGATCCAGGTTTCCAGCAGCGCGGCATTGCGCGCCGGCTTCTCGACGATGTCGCAGACCATCCAGTCCACCGGCTGCCGCGGCTTGTAGGTAAAGCCATCCGCCATCAGGTGCTGTACCAGGCCAGTGTCCATCAGGCTTTCGGCCATGGGACCGTTGTCGACCGCCGTCACCAACATGCCGCGATTGACCAGCTGCCAGGTCCAGCCACCCGGGGCCGCCCCCAGGTCGACCCCGGTCATGTCGCCGTGCAGGCGCTCATCCCATTGGTCCCTGGGGATGAAATGGTGCCAGGCCTCTTCCAGCTTCAGGGTCGAGCGGCTCGGCGCTTCCCGGGGGAACTTCAGCCGTGGAATGCCCATGGGCCACATCGCCGAGTTGCCGGCATCGGCCAGGCCGACAAAGACTTCACGGCCGCTCTTGAAGGTCAGCAGCAGGCGCGGCTTGGCGGCATCCTCCACCAGCTTGCCGGCGCCAGTCAGGGCCTTGCGCAGCGGCGCTTCGAATTTCTTGCAGAAGTTCGACAGCTCCTTGCCGTCGTTGGTGTCCACCACTTCCAGCCACAGGCTGCCGCACTGCGGAAAGTTGGCCAGGTAGGCCAGGATCACGCTGATGCGGTCGGTTTCCGGCAGATCGATGAAACCGCCCCGGGCCCACTGCCGGGGAAAGATCAGCTCCGAGAAACGCAGGCCCTGCATCAGGCGCTGGGCGCCGTCATCCTCGGTGCAGATGAATTCGGCGCAGGCAGTGCTGGGCTTGGCCTTGGCGTAGCCGGCGACATTCAAGCGGGCCGCGTGATCGGCGATCTCGGAGCAGACTTCGCCCTCGAAACCGGGCCGGCAATGGATAAACAGGGTGTTCATTGAATCTCCTGGGCGATGGGCGATGGATCCGCAAACCTGCCCTGTAGCAAAGCCTGTCACGAAAACCGGCGCATGATAACCGAGTTCGGAACCTTGGACTTGCGCCCGCAGTCCAGTGATTAGCGCCAAGCCCCAAACAGAGCTAGCTTGATCCTCTGTCCGTATCACAGGTCCGTAGCCGTGCGGGCCACAAGGAGTCATTCAATGCCATCCCTCGATAGCCTGAAAACCCTTACACCGCTAAAAGTCGCCGACAAGACTTATCACTACTTCAGCCTGCCGGAGGCCGCCAAGAGCCTGGGCGATATCGACCTTTTGCCCATGTCGCTGAAGGTCCTGCTGGAAAACCTGCTGCGCTGGGAAGACGCCAAGACCGTCACCGGCGCCGACCTCAAGGCCCTGGCCGGCTGGCTCAAGGACCGCCGCTCCGACCGCGAGATCCAGTACCGCCCGGCCCGGGTGCTGATGCAGGACTTCACCGGCGTACCGGCGGTGGTCGACCTGGCCGCCATGCGTGCCGCCATGGCCAAGGCCGGTGGCGACCCGCAGCGAATCAACCCGCTGTCGCCGGTGGACCTGGTGATCGACCACTCGGTGATGGTGGACAAGTTCGCCAGCAGCAGCGCCTTCGAACAGAACGTCGACATCGAGATGCAGCGCAACGGTGAGCGTTATGCGTTCCTGCGCTGGGGCCAGAGCGCCTTCGACAACTTCAGCGTGGTGCCGCCGGGCACCGGCATCTGCCACCAGGTCAACCTGGAATACCTGGGGCGCACGGTCTGGACCAAGGACGAGGACGGTCGCACCTACGCCTTCCCCGACACCCTGGTGGGCACCGACTCGCACACCACCATGATCAACGGCCTGGGCGTGCTGGGCTGGGGCGTGGGCGGCATCGAGGCCGAGGCGGCGATGCTCGGCCAGCCGGTGTCGATGCTGATTCCGGAGGTCATCGGCTTCAAGCTCACCGGCAAGCTCAGGGAAGGCATCACCGCCACCGACCTGGTGCTGACGGTGACCCAGATGCTGCGCAAGAAAGGCGTGGTGGGCAAATTCGTCGAGTTCTATGGCGACGGCCTGGCCGACCTGCCCCTGGCCGACCGCGCCACCATCGCCAATATGGCCCCGGAATACGGGGCCACCTGCGGCTTCTTCCCGGTGGACCAGATCACCCTCGACTACCTGCGCCTGTCCGGCCGCCCTGCCGAGCTGGTGCAACTGGTGGAGGCCTACAGCAAGGCCCAGGGCCTGTGGCGCCTGCCGGGCAAGGAGCCGGTGTTCACCGACAGCCTGGCGCTGGACATGGCCACGGTAGAAGCCAGCCTCGCCGGCCCCAAGCGCCCCCAGGACCGTGTGGCGCTGCCCGCTGTGGCCCAGGCCTTCACGGATTTCATCGACCTGCAATTCAAACCCACCAGCAAGGAAGAAGGTCGCCTGGAAAGCGAGGGCGGCGGTGGCGTGGCAGTGGGCAACGCTGACCTGCTGGGGGAAACCGACTACCAATACGAAGGCCAGACCCATCGCCTGAAGAACGGTGCGGTGGTGATCGCCGCCATCACCTCCTGCACCAACACCTCCAACCCCAGCGTGATGATGGCCGCCGGGCTGGTGGCGAAAAAGGCCGTGGAAAAGGGCCTGCAACGCAAGCCCTGGGTCAAGAGTTCCCTGGCCCCCGGTTCCAAGGTAGTAACCGACTACTACCAAGCCGCGGGCCTCTCGACCTACCTCGACCAACTGGGCTTCGACCTGGTGGGCTACGGCTGCACCACCTGCATCGGTAACTCCGGCCCGCTACAGGAGCCGATCGAGAAAGCCATCCAGCAGGCCGACCTGACTGTGGCGTCGGTGCTCTCGGGCAACCGCAACTTCGAAGGCCGGGTGCACCCGCTGGTGAAGACCAACTGGCTGGCCTCGCCACCGCTGGTGGTGGCCTATGCCCTGGCCGGCACCGTGCGCATCGACCTTAGCCGCGAGCCCCTGGGCCAGGGCAAGGACGGGCAGCCGGTGTACCTGCGGGATATCTGGCCCAGCAGCCAGGAGATCGCCGCGGCGGTGGCCCAGGTGAATACGCGGATGTTCCACAAGGAATACGCCGAGGTCTTCGCCGGCGATGCCCAGTGGCAGGCCATCGAGGTGCCCCAGGCCGCCACCTATGTCTGGCAGGACGACTCCACCTATATCCAGCACCCGCCGTTCTTCGACGAGATTACCGGCCCGCTGCCGCGGATCGAGGATGTGCGCGGCGCCCGGGTGCTGGCACTGCTGGGGGATTCGGTGACCACCGACCACATCTCCCCCGCCGGCAATATCAAGGCCGACAGCCCGGCCGGCCGCTACCTGCGGGACAAGGGCGTGGAGCCGCGGGACTTCAACTCCTACGGTTCGCGCCGTGGCAACCATGAAGTGATGATGCGCGGCACCTTCGCCAATATTCGCATCCGCAACGAAATGCTCGGTGGCGAGGAAGGTGGCAACACCCTCTATATCCCCAGCGGCGAGAAGCTGGCGATCTACGACGCGGCCATGCGCTACCAGGCCTCGGGCACGCCGCTGGTGGTGATCGCCGGCCAGGAGTACGGCACCGGCTCCAGCCGCGACTGGGCAGCCAAGGGCACCAACCTGCTGGGAGTCAAGGCGGTGATCGCCGAGAGCTTCGAGCGCATCCACCGCTCCAACCTGGTGGGCATGGGCGTGCTGCCCCTGCAGTTCAAGCTCGACCAGAACCGCAAGAGCCTCAAGCTCACGGGCCGCGAGACCCTGGATATTCTCGGCCTCGACGGCGCCGAGCTGGCGCCGCGAATGAACCTCGGCCTGGTGATCACCCGTGAGGATGGCAGCCAGGAGAAGATCGAGGTGCTGTGCCGCATCGACACCCTGAACGAGGTCGAGTACTTCAAGAACGGAGGGATCTTGCACTACGTATTGCGCCAGCTGATCGCCGCCTGACCCGGCAGCAGAAAACACCGCCTACGGGCGGTGTTTTCTTGTTGGGCTGTCGAACAATACCCAGCTGGTTATACTGCCCGCCCGTCGGAATAGAGCCGTCGCTCCCTGCGACTACAGATCCGGCGCTGAAAAACGTCTGTGCAATACCCTTTCTTTCGCAACAAGGATTTCCCATGACCGCTTTGCCATGGATGTATCTGGCACTCCTTTCCATTGGCTACGCGCTGGCCCTGAGCTACGGACAACTGGGGCTTCTGGCCGCCCTCTCGATACTGCTGTTGCTGGGCGCCGGTTTCGCCGTGCGCCAGCAACGCAGCCGCATCGGCCAGTACCTGGGCCACGGCCTGTTCGTGGTGCTCGCCCTGGCACTGGCCATGCACTGGCTCCCCGGGTTCTACAACGGCCGGGCCATCGACCCGCAACGCTTCACCGACGATTCCGTGCCCTTCTCCATGTACCTGAACCAGGACAAGCCATTGATCGGCTTCTGGCTGCTGCTGGTATGCCCGTGGATAGTCGGGCGCCGCTCGTTGCGCCTGTCGCTCTACGCCACAGCCCTGGCCCTGGTGCTCTGCGCGGTGGCCGCACTGGGCGGCGCCCTGCTGCTGGGCATGATCAATTGGGCGCCGAAATGGCCCGACCAGGCCTGGCTCTGGGTGCTGAACAACCTGCTGCTGGTGACCCTGGTGGAAGAGGCACTGTTTCGTGGTTATATCCAAGGCGGCCTGAGCCGACGCTTCAAGGCCCTGCCCTATGGCGACAACCTGGCCCTGCTGTGCGCGGCCCTGCTGTTCGGCCTGGTGCACCTGGGCGCGGGGTGGCAATGGACGCTACTGGCCGGCATCGCCGGAGTCGGCTACGGTCTGGCCTATCGCTTCGGCGGCCTGGGCGCGGCAGTGGCCACCCACTTCGGTCTCAACCTGTTGCACTTCGCGCTGTTCAGTTACCCGATGCTGGCCGGGTAAATCACCCCTATTCTGCAAAACCAGTACTTCAGAACTATTGACTGCCAAGGAAGAAGGTCAATGATTATGCCCTCGCCAATGCCGCCGAATCCTCGGCGGCGCACTTTGCAAGCGACACATTTTGTCAATGAGACCCAGTGCCGATTATTGGAAAATAATTTCAACAATCGACTAAAGCGGCCGACACCCTATCAAAGCCTTGCGGATTGAAAAAACATGCGTAATAACCAGCCTGTCACACAGCGCGAACGTACCTTCCCGGCTCAACAACGGTTGATTTCCACCACCGATGCCAAAGGCGTGATCACCTACTGCAACGACGCCTTTGTCGAGATCAGTGGGTTTTCCCGAGAGGAACTGATTCGCGCGCCGCACAACCTGGTACGTCACCCCGATGTACCCGCGGCGGTATTTGCGCACATGTGGGGCACCTTGAAACAAGGTCTGCCATGGATGGGCATCGTCAAGAACCGCTGCAAGACCGGCGATCATTATTGGGTCAACGCCTACGTGACCCCGGTGTTCGAAGGCAGCCAGGTCGTGGGCTACGAGTCGGTACGGGTCAAGCCCACGGCCGAGCAGGTGCGTCGCGCCGAAGCGCTGTACCAGCGAATCAACCAGGGCAAGTCGGCCATTCCCAAGCGGGACAAGTGGCTGCCGGTGCTGCAGGACTGGTTGCCGTTCATCCTGGTCAGCCAACTGAGCTTCACCATTGGCGTATGGCTCAACTCCCATTGGGGCTTCGCCCTGGCTGCCGCCTTGTCAGTGCCATTGGGCCTGCTGGGCCTGAGCTGGCAGCAGCGCGGCCTCAAGCGCCTGCTGCGCCTGGCCGAGCAGACCACGTCCGACCCGCTGATCGCACAGATGTACACAGACAGCCGCGGCGCCCAGGCGCGCCTGGAAATGTCCATCCTGAGCCAGGAAGCACGCCTGAAAACCTGCCTCACCCGCCTGCAGGACACCGCCGAGCACCTCAACGAGCAGGCCCGGCAGTCCGACACCCTGGCCCACAACAGCTCCAGCGGCCTGGAACGCCAGCGGGTGGAAACCGAGCAGGTGGCCACCGCGGTCAACCAGATGGCCGCCACCACCCAGGAAGTCGCCAGCCACGTACAACGCACCGCCGATGCCACCCAGGAAGCCAATCGCCTGACCGGGCGCGGCCGGGATATCGCCGGGGAAACCCGCGAAGCCATCCAGCGCCTGTCGGAAGTGGTGGGCGAAACCGGCCTGACCGTGACCCAACTGGCCAAGGACAGCGACGAAATCGGTGGCGTGGTGGATGTGATCAAGGGCATTGCCGACCAGACCAACCTGCTGGCCCTGAACGCCGCCATCGAAGCGGCCCGTGCCGGGGAAATGGGCCGCGGCTTTGCCGTGGTGGCCGACGAAGTGCGCCAGCTGGCGCAACGCACCAGCGAATCCACCGGGCAGATCCATACCCTGATCGCCAAGTTGCAGCAGACCGCCGCCACCGCCGTGCAAACCATGGACGCTGGCCACCGCCAGGCCGAGGAAGGCGTGGCCCGGGTACTGGAAGCCGACCAGGCGCTGGTGGGCATCAGCGAAGCGGTGGCCAACATCACCGACATGACCACCCAGATCGCCGCCGCCACCGAAGAGCAAACCTCGGTGGCCGAGGAGATCAGCCGCAACATCAGCACCATCGCGCAACTGGCGGACCAGACTTCGGAGCAGGCCCAGCACTCGGCCGAGCTCAGCGAAGCCCTGACCCGTACCGCCAACACCCAGTACTCGCTGGTGGAACGCTTCAACCGCTAAGCCTCAAGGCTTGGCACAAAAAAACCGCAGGCACTCGCCTGCGGTTTTTTTATGCCCGTGAAACGACCCAAGAACCGTAGGAGCGAGCTTGCTCGCGAAAGATCTGCTGGGCGATACGGATCAGAGCTTCGCGAGCAAGCTCGCTCCTACAGGTTTGGGACAGGCAGTGCTTTGAGGAAGGTGGCCACCTTGCTCGCGGTGGCTTCAAGGTGTTGCTCGTGGGTGAAACCCGAGGCCTTCAGCGGCTTGAGATCATGGTCAGCCGCCGCCAGCCAGTGCAGCTCGATACTGGGTGCCAGTGAGTAGGCCGCAACCGCCTGGCGGTTGCCCAGGGCGTCACGCTCGCCCTGCACGATCAGGGTCGGCGTGGCCAGTTCGGCCAGGTGCGCCACCCGGGGCTTCTCCGGCTTGCCCGCGGCATAGAAGGGGTAACCCAGGCACACCAGGGCATCAACCTTGAGCTCATCGGCCAGCAAGCTGGCCATGCGCCCGCCCATGGACTTGCCACCCACCGCCAGCACTCCAGTGACATAAGGTCGCACCAGGGCATACACCTCGCGCCAGCTCTCCAGCAGTTTCGCCGCCGGGTTGGGCGGACGCTTGCCCCCGTCCAGTCGCCGCTGCGCCATATAGGGAAACTCGAAGCGCAGGACGTTCACCCCATGCCCGGCAAGGCGCAGGGCAATATCGTTCATGAACCCGCTGTCCATTGGCGCGCCGGCACCGTGAGCCAGGATCAGCGTCGCCGAGGAGCGCGGCGCCACGTCCCGCGCCGCCTCCCAGATCCAGCCCCGCTGCTGCACGCACTGCCCCCATTGATCCCCGTCAATACTGGCCTTGTGCTCATTGCTCATGCTTGCCTCGCTTTTAGTCTGCCTATAACTCCAGAAGAAATGAGCGCGCCCTGCCTTGCGCAGTCGCTTTCACTTCAGCTGAACCGTGGATGGGGAACCATGAACACTTCTATCAGTACCGCCTACAACTACAAGGTGGTCCGCCAATTCGCCATTATGACGGTGGTGTGGGGCATCGTCGGCATGGGGCTCGGGGTTTTTCTCGCTGCCCAGTTGGTCTGGCCCGAACTCAACTTTGACCTACCGTGGACCAGCTTCGGCCGTCTGCGTCCATTGCACACCAACGCGGTGATCTTCGCCTTCGGCGGCTGTGCACTGTTTGCCTGCTCGTTCTACTCGGTGCAACGTACCTGCCAGACCACGCTGTTCGCGCCGAAAATCGCCGCGTTCTGCTTCTGGGGCTGGCAACTGGTGATCCTCCTGGCGGCCATCAGCCTGCCATTGGGCTACACCAGCACCAAGGAATACGCCGAACTGGAATGGCCGATCGATATCCTGATCACCATTGTCTGGGTGGCCTACGCCATCGTGTTCTTCGGCACCCTGGTCAAGCGCAATACCAAGCACATCTATGTGGGTAACTGGTTCTTCGGTTCCTTCATCATCACCGTGGCCATCCTGCATATCGTCAACAACCTGGAAGTGCCGGTGAGCTTCACCAAGTCCTATTCGCTGTATGCCGGTGCTACCGATGCCATGGTGCAATGGTGGTACGGCCACAACGCCGTAGGCTTCTTCCTCACCGCAGGCTTCCTGGGGATGATGTACTACTTCGTGCCCAAGCAGGCCGAGCGTCCGGTGTACTCCTATCGCCTGTCGATCGTGCACTTCTGGGCACTGATCACCCTGTACATCTGGGCCGGCCCGCACCACTTGCACTACACCGCGCTGCCGGATTGGGCGCAGTCGCTGGGCATGGTGATGTCGCTGGTACTGCTGGCGCCAAGCTGGGGCGGCATGATCAACGGCATGATGACCCTCTCGGGCGCCTGGCATAAGCTGCGCAGCGACCCGATCCTGCGCTTCTTGGTGGTGTCCCTGGCGTTCTACGGCATGTCGACCTTCGAAGGTCCGATGATGGCGATCAAGACCGTCAACGCCCTCTCCCACTACACCGACTGGACCATCGGCCACGTACACGCCGGTGCCCTGGGCTGGGTAGCGATGATTTCCATCGGCGCCCTGTATCACCTGATCCCGAAAGTCTTCGGCCGCGAGCAGATGTACAGCACCGGCCTGATCAACACCCACTTCTGGCTCGCCACCATCGGCACCGTGCTCTACATCGCTTCGATGTGGGTCAACGGCATCGCCCAGGGCCTGATGTGGCGTGCGGTCAACGAAGACGGCACCCTCACCTACTCCTTCGTCGAAACCCTGGTGGCCAGCCACCCAGGCTTCATCGTGCGCCTGGTGGGTGGTGCGATCTTCCTCAGCGGCATGTTGCTGATGGCTTACAACACCTGGCGCACCGTGCGTGCCGCGGTGCCAGCCGAAGTCAACACCGCTGCGCAGATGGCCTGAGGAGTCCGCCATGAAACACGAAACGATTGAAAAAAACGTTGGCCTGCTGATGCTGCTGATGGTCTTCGCGGTGAGCATCGGCGGTCTGACCCAGATCGTCCCGCTGTTCTTCCAGGACGTCACCAATAAGCCGGTGGAAGGCATGAAGCCCTACACCGCACTGCAGCTGGAAGGCCGCGACATCTACATCCGCGAAGGCTGCGTGCAGTGCCACTCGCAGATGGTGCGTCCGTTCCGCGCGGAAACCGAACGCTACGGCCACTACTCGGTAGCCGGTGAAAGCGTCTGGGATCACCCCTTCCTCTGGGGCTCCAAGCGTACCGGTCCGGACCTGGCCCGGGTGGGTGGCCGCTACTCCGATGACTGGCACCGCGCGCACCTGTACAACCCGCGCAACGTGGTCCCCGAGTCGAAGATGCCGGCCTACCCCTGGCTGGTGAATGCGCCGGTGGACAGCAGCCATACCGAAACCAAGATCAAGGTCATGCGCACCCTCGGCGTGCCCTACACCGATGACGACATCGCCGGCGCCACGGCCTCGCTCAAGGGCAAGACCGAGATGGACGCCCTGGTGTCCTACCTGCAAGTGCTTGGCACTGCGATCAAGAGCAAGAGGTGAGCCATGGGTTTTGCACTCGATAGCGGCATGATCCGCGGGCTCGGGACCCTGGTAGTGATGATTGCCTTCGTCGGCCTGTCGATCTGGGTCTTCAACGCCAAGCGCAATCCCGAGTTTGCTCAGGCACGCCTGCTGCCCTTCGCCGATGACCCGATGCCGGGCACGGCGCCGGCCAGCCACACAACTGATGACGCTCAACCTCAAGAGCCTGCAACAAGGAGCATTCGGCCATGACCACCTTCTGGAGTACGTGGATCTGCGTACTGACCATCGGCAGCCTGATCGGTCTGACCTGGCTGCTGGTCGGCACCCGCAAGGGTGAGACCAAGGGCAGCGTGGACCAGACCATGGGCCACGCCTTCGATGGCATCGAGGAGTACGACAACCCCCTGCCGCAATGGTGGTTCCTGCTGTTCGCCGGCACCCTGGTGTTTTCCGTGGGTTACCTGATCCTCTACCCGGGTCTGGGCAACTGGAAAGGCATCCTGCCGGGCTATGAAGACGGCTGGACCCAGAACAAGGAATGGGAAAAGGAAATGGCCAAGGCCGACGCCAAGTTCGGGCCGATCTTCGCCAAATTTGCTGCCATGCCCGTGGAAGAAGTAGCCAAGGACCCACAAGCGCTGAAGATGGGCGGACGCCTGTTCGCCTCCAACTGCGCGGTGTGCCACGGCTCCGATGCCAAGGGCGCCTTCGGCTTCCCCAACCTGGCGGACGACAGCTGGCGTTGGGGCGGCAGCGCCGACACCATCAAGGCCACCATCATGGGCGGACGCATGGCCGCCATGCCGGCCTGGGGCGAAGTGCTCAAGGAAGACGGGGTGAAGAACGTGGCCGCCTATGTGCGTCACGAACTCGCCGGCCTGCCCCTGCCAGCGGACAGCGATGCCGACCTGCTGGCCGGACAGCAAGCGTTCAGCACCACCTGCGTAGCCTGCCACGGCGCCAACGGCAAGGGCACCCAGATCATGGGCGCACCCGACCTGACCCAGCCGGCCGGTTTCATCTACGGCACCAGCCTGGCGCAACTGCAGCAGACCATCCGTCACGGTCGCCAGGGCCATATGCCGGCGCAGAGCGAACTGCTCGGCAACGACAAGGTGCAACTGCTGGCCGCCTACGTGTACAACCTGTCCCACCACAGCAGCGACAAGCCACAAGCTGACAGCGTCAAGTAAAAGATCAACGGCAAGCTGCGAGATTTCACTTGCAGCTTGCCGCTTGAAGCTTCTCCCCCTCCGCTTTGCGACTAAGTGTCGCACCCCCTCCTCCCCCTTCCTTTGCACTGATTCGAATCAGGACTAAGCTTGCCCCGAAGTGGTCCGGCAACAGTCGGTTACAGGCCAAGGGTATCCGTGAGGTTCACAGCTTCAGATCGATGACAGGCCGCAAAGGCTGGTTTATACCGGCTGTCGACTCACTTACCGCCTGTCAGCTGATTCAAGAGCGTCCGCCCACCCGGTTGCAACCCACCTGAAACCCCGACTTTTCTGTCCACTGCGACAGCTTGTCCGAGGGCGATTTTTTGTCCCTACTCGGCATAGGGAAAGGCCGCAGAATCAGGCATGGAACGCATTGACGCAGGTCATGGCGCGTTGCAATGACCCCCTGCTTTCTCCATACTTGCGGCCGATTTTTATCCCTAATAAAACACCCAAACCGTGGAACCTTAGAATGAGCACAGCAATCAGTCCGACTGCTTATAACTATAAGGTAGTCCGCCAGTTCGCCATCATGACGGTGGTCTGGGGGATCCTTGGCATGGGGCTCGGTGTCTTCATCGCCTCGCAACTGGTCTGGCCGGAGTTGAACTTCGGTCTGCCATGGACGACCTTTGGACGCCTGCGCCCGCTGCACACCAACCTGGTGATCTTCGCCTTCGGTGGATGTGCGTTGTTTGCCACCTCCTACTATGTCGTGCAGCGAACCTGCCAGACGCGACTGATTTCCGACAGCCTCGCGGCCTTCACCTTCTGGGGTTGGCAAGCGGTGATTGTCGGCGCCATCGTGACCCTGCCCCTGGGCTACACCACCACCAAGGAATACGCTGAACTGGAATGGCCGCTGGCCATCCTGCTGGCGATCGTGTGGGTCACCTACGGCCTGGTGTTCTTCGGCACCATCACCAAGCGCAAGACCAAGCACATCTACGTCGGCAACTGGTTCTACGGTGCCTTCATCGTGGTGACCGCGATGCTGCACATCGTCAACCACGCTTCCCTGCCGGTCAGCCTGTTCAAGTCCTACTCGGCCTACGCCGGTGCGACTGACGCGATGATCCAGTGGTGGTACGGCCACAACGCCGTGGGCTTCTTCCTGACCACCGGCTTCCTGGGGATGATGTACTACTTCGTGCCCAAGCAGGCCGAGCGTCCGATCTACTCCTATCGCCTGTCGATCGTGCACTTCTGGGCGCTGATCACCCTGTACATCTGGGCCGGTCCGCACCACCTGCACTACACCGCACTGCCGGACTGGGCCCAGTCCCTGGGCATGGCCATGTCGATCATCCTGCTGGCTCCGAGCTGGGGCGGCATGATCAACGGCATGATGACCCTGTCGGGCGCCTGGCATAAATTGCGCACCGACCCGATCCTGCGCTTTTTGGTGGTGTCCCTGGCGTTCTACGGCATGTCGACCTTCGAAGGCCCGATGATGGCCATCAAGACCGTCAACTCGCTCTCGCACTACACCGACTGGACCATCGGCCACGTACACGCCGGCGCTCTGGGCTGGGTAGCGATGATCTCCATCGGCGCCCTGTACCACCTGATCCCGAAAGTCTTCGGTCGTCAGCAGATGCACAGCATCGGCCTGATCAACACCCACTTCTGGCTGGCTACCATCGGTACCGTGCTGTACATCGCTTCGATGTGGGTCAACGGCATCACCCAGGGCCTAATGTGGCGTGCAATCAACGATGACGGCACCCTCACCTACTCCTTCGTCGAAGCGCTGCAAGCCAGCCACCCGGGCTTTATCGTCCGCGCCCTGGGCGGTGCGTTCTTTGCCGCCGGCATGCTGTTCATGGCCTACAACGTGTTCCGCACCGTTCGCGCCTCGAACCCGGCTGAAGCTGAAGCCGCCGCTCAGATCGCTGTAGTTGGAGCTCACTGATGAAGCACGAAGTAGTTGAGAAGAATATCGGCCTGCTGGCCTTCTTCATGGTCATCGCCGTCAGCATCGGCGGCCTGACCCAGATCGTCCCGTTGTTCTTCCAGGACGTCACCAACAAGCCGGTGGAAGGCATGAAGCCTCGCTCCGCGCTGGAACTGGAAGGCCGCGACGTCTACATCGCCAACGGCTGCGTCCAGTGCCACTCGCAGATGATTCGTCCGTTCCGTGCGGAAACCGAACGTTATGGCCACTACTCGGTGGCTGGCGAAAGCGTCTGGGACCACCCGTTCCTCTGGGGTTCCAAGCGTACCGGTCCGGACCTGGCCCGGGTCGGTGGTCGCTACTCCGATGACTGGCAGCGTGCGCACCTGTACAACCCGCGCAACGTGGTTCCCGAGTCGAAGATGCCGGCTTACCCGTTTCTCGTAGAAAACAAGCTCGACGGCAAAGACACCGCGAAGAAAATGGAAGTCTTGCGCACGCTCGGCGTCCCTTACACCGACGAAGACATCGCCGGTGCCAAGGACGCAGTGAAGGGCAAAACCGAAATGGACGCGCTGGTGGCCTATCTGCAAGGCCTGGGCACCATCATCAAAAGCAAACGGTGATCTAGATGGATATCGGGATGATTCGTGGCCTGGGCACCCTTGTCGTGATGGTGGCCTTCATCGGTTTGGCTCTGTGGGTGTTCAGCCCCAAGCGCAAGTCCGAGTTTGAAGACGCGACCTTGTTGCCGTTCGCGGATGATCCCGAGGCTATCAAGCACGTCGAGCAAGCTTCTAGGAGTAACAAAGAATGACAACATTCTGGAGTCTGTACGTCACAGTCCTCAGTCTGGGCACCATCTTCGCCTTGACCTGGCTGTTGCTGTCGACCCGCAAGGGCCAGCGTACCGAGCAGACCGACGAGACCGTCGGCCACTCGTTCGACGGCATCGAGGAGTACGACAACCCGCTGCCGAAATGGTGGTTCATGCTGTTCGTCGGCACCATCGTCTTCGCCCTGGGTTACCTGGTGCTGTACCCCGGCCTGGGCAACTGGAAAGGCGTACTGCCGGGCTACAGCTACCTCGATAACGAGAAGCAGACCCCGTTCGCCAACGGCCAGTCCGGCTGGACCGGCGTGCACGAGTGGGAAAAGGAAATGGCCAAGTCGGATGCCAAGTTCGGGCCGATCTTCGCCAAATACGCCGCCATGCCCATTGAAGAAGTGGCCAAGGACCCGCAAGCGCTGAAAATGGGCGGGCGCCTGTTCGCCTCCAACTGCTCGGTGTGCCACGGTTCCGACGCCAAGGGCGCCTATGGCTTCCCCAACCTGACCGACGCCGACTGGCGCTGGGGCGGCGAGCCGGAAACCATCAAGGCCACCATCATGGGCGGCCGCCATGCGGTGATGCCGGCCTGGGTCGACGTGATCAAGGAACAGGGCGTCAGCGATGTTGCCGCCTATGTGCTGACCAACCTCGACGGCCGCAAGCTGCCGGAAGGCATCAAGGCCGATCCGGCCAATGGCCAGAAGCTGTTCGCCGCCAACTGTGCGGTCTGCCACGGCCCGGAAGGCAAGGGCACCCCAGCCATGGGCGCGCCTAACCTGACTCACCCGGCAGCCTTCATCTACGGCTCGAGCTTCGCCCAACTGCAGCAGACCATTCGTCACGGCCGCCAAGGCGTGATGCCTGCTCAGGAACAGTTGCAAGGCAACGACAAGGTTCACCTGCTGGCGGCTTATGTCTACAGCCTGTCCCACGGTGACAAGCAGGCCGACGCCGAGTAAGCGCAACGCCTGAAAGCAGCACCCGACGGCCCCGCCAATGCAGATTGGCGGGGCCGTTTTATTTGCCCCCTACCCTGCCCGCGACAGCCGTGCGTCAGTGCAACCTTGCCTGCCCCAAACCACAGTAGTAACGTTTCTACATTGCGCTTCCCGGACAGGCTCCCGACATGACCATCACCACGCTTTCCAGTCGCGAATTCAATCAGGACACAAGCGGTGCCAAAAAAGCCGCGCTATCGGGCCCGGTGATCATCACCGATCGCGGCAGGCCGGCCCATGTGCTGCTAAGCATTGAGGAGTACCAGAAACTCAGTGGCCTCAACCTGAGCATCGTCGAGATGCTGGTGATGCCGGAGGCCAAGGACCTTGAATTCACTCCGGAGCGCGCCGTGATCACCCCACGCGATACAGACCTGTCCTGATGTTCCTGCTCGATACCAACGTCATCTCCGAGCTACGCAAACCCAAGGCCAATCACGGGGTCAAGGCCTGGGCCCATGGCATAGCCCCCACCAGCCTGTTTCTTTCGGCCATCACCCTGCTGGAGCTGGAAACGGGCATCTTGCGCATGGAACGCCGGGACCCGGCACAGGGAGCAATGCTTCGTGCCTGGCTCGAGCGTCGGGTGCTGCCGGCCTTTGCCGGACGCATCCTGGCCATCGATAACGCGGTGGCCCTGCGCTGCGCCCAACTGCATGTGCCGGACCGCAGCAATCAATGCGATGCACTGATCGCCGCCACGGCCCTGGTGCATGGCCTGACGCTGGTGACACGCAATGTGGCGGACTTCGAAAGCTCTGGCGCGCGCCTGCTCAACCCCTGGAAGAATTGAACGGCGCGGTGTCTGAAAGGGTGCATAATTCACAAGTCAATTGATTCAAGTCATTACACCATCAGTTGATTTCCCCCAACGCGACCAAAGGTCGCACCCTTGAGCTAGAGCTACAGGCGTATCATTGCGCCACTGCAACACCCTTCATGACCCCGATCGGCACGTACTGATCGAGGCATTTTTCCACTGCCGTGGGATGCAATGATGAGCAACCAGATTCCGGTACACGACGTCACCCCCCCTGCCAAGAACGCCAGCAAGAGCGTCGACCTTTACGCCTCCAGAGAAAAAATCTACACCCGCGCCTTCACCGGCCTGTTCCGCAACCTGCGGATGATCGGCGGCGCCGGTTTGTTCCTGCTGTATTTCGGCACCGTCTGGCTCAACTGGGGCGGCCACCAGGCGGTCTGGTGGAACCTGCCAGAACGCAAGTTCTTCATCTTCGGCGCCACCTTCTGGCCCCAGGATTTCATCCTGCTCTCGGGCATGCTGATCATCGCCGCCTTCGGCCTGTTCTTCATCACCGTGTATGCCGGGCGCGTCTGGTGCGGCTACACCTGCCCGCAAAGCGTCTGGACCTGGATCTTCATGTGGTGCGAAAAGGTCACCGAAGGCGACCGCAACCAACGCATCAAGCTGGACAAGGCGCCCATGAGCGCCAACAAGTTCCTGCGCAAATTCAGCAAGCACAGCCTGTGGCTGCTGATCGGATTCGTCACCGGCATGACCTTTGTCGGCTACTTCTCGCCGATCCGTGAACTGGTGATCGACTTCTTCACCGGCCAGGCCGATGGCTGGTCGTACTTCTGGGTCGGTTTCTTCACCCTCGCCACCTACGGCAATGCCGGCTGGTTGCGCGAGCAGGTGTGCATCTACATGTGCCCTTATGCCCGCTTCCAGAGCGTGATGTTCGACAAGGACACCCTGATCGTCTCCTACGACCCGCGCCGTGGCGAAAGCCGTGGCCCGCGCAAGAAAGGCGCCGACTACAAGGCCCAGGGCCTGGGTGATTGCATCGATTGCACCATGTGCGTCCAGGTCTGCCCCACCGGCATCGACATCCGCGACGGCTTGCAGATCGAGTGCATCGGCTGCGCCGCCTGCATCGACGCCTGCGACAGCATCATGGACAAGATGGAATACCCTCGCGGCCTGATCAGCTACACCACCGAGCACAACCTCTCCGGGCAGAAAACCCATAAACTGCGCCCACGCCTGATCGGCTACGCCCTGGTGCTGCTGGCCATGATCAGCCTGCTGGTCACCGCCTTCTTCATGCGCTCCCTGGTGGGCTTCGACGTCAGCAAGGACCGGGTGCTGTACCGCGAGAACGCCGAAGGGCGGATCGAGAACGTCTACAGCCTGAAGATCATGAACAAGGACCAGCGCGACCACACCTATGTGCTCGACGCTGCCGGCCTGCCGGACCTGAAGCTGCAAGGCAAGCGCGAGATCCACGTGGCGGCCGGCGATATCGTCAGCCTGCCGGTGGAACTGTCGATTGCTCCCGACCAACTGCCGTCGACCACCAACGAGGTGCAGTTCATCCTCAAGGACGCCGACGATAACAGCGTCCACATTGAAGCCAAGAGCCGGTTCATCGGCCCACAAGTCCGCTAAAGAGAAGTGAACATGCCCACAGCCATCACCAGCCCCTGGTACAAGCACCTCTGGCCCTGGATCATCATCGGCATCCTGGCCTGCTCGGTGACCCTGACCCTGTCCATGGTGACCATCGCCGTGAACAACCCGGACAACCTGGTCAACGACAACTACTACGAGGCCGGCAAGGGCATCAACCGCTCACTGGACCGCGAACTGCTGGCCCAGACCTTGAAGATGCGTGCCAGCGTGCACCTCGACGAACTGACCGGCGAAGTGGAACTGCGCCTGAGCGGCATCAGCCAGCCCAAGACCCTGGAGCTCAACCTGATCTCGCCGACCCAGCCGGAGAAGGACCGCAAGATCAACCTCACCCGCAGCGAAACCGAACACGGCCGCTACATTGGCCAGTTGACCGACCAGGTCGAAGGCCGGCGCTTCGTCGAGCTGCTGGGGGTCGAAGGCGACAGGACCTGGCGCATGTTCGAAGAGGAACAGGTCA
Organism: Pseudomonas sp. NFXW11; assembly: GCF_049887815.1. Lineage (NCBI taxonomy): Bacteria > Pseudomonadati > Pseudomonadota > Gammaproteobacteria > Pseudomonadales > Pseudomonadaceae > Pseudomonas > Pseudomonas sp. NFXW11. The sequence continues at coordinate 206,955 of NZ_JAGEKI010000005.1, forward strand.
GCCACGACAAGGACCTGCTGCTGGGCGATGAGCCGCTGCAGGGCGCGGAAGACCTGAACTGAGCCACACCTGTCGTCCATCGCCGCCCCGTCGCCCCTACCCGTTCCCCGGGAGCAGGCGACGGGGCGGCGATGAGTTGTTTCCCGACCACTAAGACTGCCGATGACCACGCCACAGCCTTGCTACCACTGCGCCCTGCCGGTTCCCGCCGGCAGCCGGTTCACCGCCGTCGTGCTCGGCGCCTCCCGCGAGTTCTGCTGCCCGGGCTGCCAGGCAGTGGCCGAGGCCATAGTCGCTGGCGGCCTGGAGCATTACTACAGCCATCGCAGCGAAGCCTCGGCCAACCCCGGTGCCCTGCCGGTGCAATTGGTGGACGAGCTGGCGCTGTACGACCGTGCCGACGTGCAGCAACCCTTTGTACGGCATGAGGGCGAGCTGGCGGAAACCACCTTGCTGATGGAAGGCATCAGTTGCGCCGCCTGCGGCTGGCTGATCGAAAAACACCTGCGCAGCCTGCCGGCGGTAGCCGAGGCGCGGCTCAACCTGTCCAACCATCGCCTGCATGTGCGCTGGGCCGACAGCCAACTGCCCCTGAGCCAGGTACTGAGCGAACTGCGGCATATCGGCTACGCCGCCCACCCCTATCAACCGGACCGCGCCAGCGAGCAACTGGCCAGCGAAAACCGCCTGGCCCTGCGCCAGCTGGGAGTGGCCGGGCTGCTGTGGTTCCAGGCAATGATGGCGACCATGGCCACCTGGCCGGAATTCAATATCGACCTGAGCCCGGAGTTGCACACCATCCTGCGCTGGGTGGCGCTGTTTCTCACCACGCCCATTGTCTTCTACAGCTGCGCGCCCTTCTTCAAGGGCGCCATGCGCGACTTGCGCACCCGCCACCTGACCATGGACGTCTCGGTGTCCCTGGCCATTGGTGCCGCCTACCTGGCGGGCATCTGGACCTCCATCAGCGGGGTCGGCGAACTGTATTTCGATGCCGTGGGCATGTTCGCCCTGTTCCTGCTTGCCGGCCGCTACCTGGAGCGCCGAGCCCGGGAACGCACCGCAGCGGCCACCGCGCAACTGGTCAACCTGCTGCCGGCCTCCTGCCTGCGCCTGGGCGATGACGGTCAGAGCGAACGCATCCTGCTCAGCGAACTGCGCCTGGGCGATCGGGTGCTGGTGCATCCCGGCGCGGTGCTGCCGGCGGATGGCAAGATCCTCGACGGCCAGTCGAGCATCGACGAATCCCTGCTCACCGGCGAATACCTGCCCCAGCCCCGCAGCCTCGGCGACAGCGTCACTGCAGGCACCCTGAACGTCGAAGGCGCGCTGACCGTGGAAGTCCAGGCCCTGGGCCAGGACACCCGGCTCTCAGCCATAGTGCGCCTGCTGGATCGGGCCCAGGCGGAGAAACCACGCTTGGCGGAAGTCGCCGATCGCGCGGCCCAGTGGTTCCTGCTGTTCTCCCTGATCGCCGCCGCCGGCATCGGCCTGCTGTGGTGGCAGCTGGACGCCTCGCGGGCGTTCTGGATCGTTCTGGCGATGCTGGTGGCCACCTGCCCTTGCGCGCTGTCCCTGGCCACCCCCACCGCCCTTACCGCCGCCACCGGCACCCTGCACAAGCTTGGCCTGCTGCTGACCCGTGGCCATGTGCTGGAAGGCCTGAACCAGATCGACACGGTGATCTTCGACAAGACCGGCACCCTTACCGAAGGACGCCTGGCACTGCGCTCGATCCGGCCGCTGGGCAGCCTCGGCGCCGATGATTGCCTGAGCCTGGCCGCCGCCCTGGAGAACCGCTCCGAACACCCGATCGCCCGCGCCTTTGGCCGCGCCCCGGTGGCCGCCGAGGAAGTCACCAGCAGCCCGGGCCTGGGCCTGGAAGGCCGGGTCGGCGAGCAGCGCCTGCGCATCGGCCAGCCGGCCTTTGTCTGCGCCCTCAGTGGTTGCCCGGTGCCGGCCATGCCGGAAGAGGCCGGCCAATGGCTGCTGCTCGGCAACCACCAGGGCGCCCTGGCCTGGCTGGTGCTCGATGACCGCCTGCGCAGCGACGCCCCGGCCCTGCTGGCCGCCTGCAAGGCCCGAGGCTGGCGCACCCTGCTGCTGTCCGGCGACAGCTCGCCGATGGTCGCCAGCGTTGCCGCCGAACTGCAGATCGACGAGGCCCGCGGCGGCCTGCGCCCGGATGACAAGCTGCAAGTACTGCAACAGTTGCACCAGCAGGGGCGCAAGGTGCTGATGCTCGGCGACGGGGTCAACGATGTGCCGGTGCTGGCCGCTGCCGATATCAGCGTGGCCATGGGTTCGGCCACCGACCTGGCCAAGACCAGCGCCGACGCGGTGCTGCTGTCCAACCGCCTGGACGCCCTGGTGCAAGCCTTCAGCCTGGCCCGTCGCACCCGCCGGGTAATCATCGAGAACCTGCTCTGGGCCGGACTGTACAATGGCCTGATGCTGCCGTTCGCCGCCCTCGGCTGGATCACCCCGGTGTGGGCTGCGGTCGGCATGTCCATCAGTTCCCTGACCGTGGTGCTCAACGCCCTGCGCCTGACCCGCCTGCCGCGGTCCGACGCCAGCGCCGACGCCCCCGCAACCCGCCCGCTGCCGGCCTGAGCCGCCGGGCCTGGAGTCCAGATGCCAGCTCTTTACGTGATGATCCCGGCCGCACTGCTGATCGTGGCCATCGCCATCTACATCTTCTTCTGGGCCGTGGACAGCGGCCAGTACGACGACCTCGACGGCCCGGCCCACAGCATCCTGTTCGACGACCAGGACCCGAGCCACACCGCCGCAGTGGATGAGGCCAAGGCCCAGCCCGAGCAGCACGCCGAACCGGGCAAGAAACCGGAACCACCCCATGCTTGAACTGGCGCCCCTGCTGGTTTCCGCGCTGATTCTCGGCCTGCTGGGCGGAGGCCACTGCCTGGGCATGTGCGGCGGCCTGATGGGCGCCCTGACCCTGGCCATCCCCCGGGAACAGCGCAGCCGGCGCTTTCGCCTGCTGCTGGCCTACAACCTGGGGCGGATCCTCAGCTACGCCCTGGCTGGCCTGCTGCTGGGCCTGGCCGGCTGGGCCGCGGCCAATAGCCCGCTGGCGCTGTTCATGCGAATACTGGCCGGCCTGCTATTGATCGCCATGGGCCTGTACCTCGCCGGCTGGTGGAGCGGCCTGACCCGTATCGAAGGCCTTGGACGAGGCCTGTGGCGGCATATCCAGCCCGTCGCCAACCGCCTGCTGCCGGTATCCAGCCTGCCCCGGGCATTGCTCCTGGGCGCGCTCTGGGGCTGGCTGCCTTGCGGCCTGGTGTACAGCACCCTGCTGTGGTCGGCGAGCCAGGGCAATGCCCTGGACAGTGCCCTGCTGATGCTGGCGTTCGGCCTCGGCACCTGGCCGGTGCTGCTGGCCACGGGCCTGGCGGCGGAACAGGCCACCGCCCTGCTGCGCCGGCGCAGCGTGCGCCTGGCCGGTGGCCTGCTGGTGGTGCTGTTCGGTATCTGGACCCTGCCCGGCCCGCACCAGCATTGGCTGATGGGCCATTGATCGCGACGCACTATCGTCTACGCTCCCCTGGCGCGCCCCGGCGCGCTGAACGAGGAACGGCTCGCGCCCGCTGAACCTGCATTCCACGGCTGTCGCCTTTCCTTCTGGCTGATTCGACCTCCCCCGTTGAAGCAAGCCCGCCTGCCGAGCGCTGTGCGCCCACAGGCGGCCAAGGAGCAATGCACATGTCCATTTTCGACTACAAAGGGCAAGACGCCCGCCAACTGATCTCCGATGCCTGGACCCTGGCGGCCTACACCAGCGGTACCGCCACCGTGGGCAAGCTGTTCGAAATTCCCGGCCTGGTGCTCGACGGCGACCACAACTTCAAGCCCCCCGCCGGCTGGAAGGAACTCAGCGCCAAGGACCTGAACATCGACCCCAGCCACCTCGACCTCACCGGCAGCTTCAAGGGTGAACACACCCTTGGCGCCCAGGCCAAGGTCTTCGGCCAGTACGACGATCAGGGGCAACTGCTCAAGCTGGCCTTCTCCATCGCCGGCACCAACTCCCTGAGCGACGTGCTGTTCTACCCGGCGATGATCGACAACAGCTACATCCGCACCTTCGACTACCTGCTGGACGCCATAAAGGACTACGCCGGCGCCAAGGGGCTGAGTGGCAAGGACGTGCTGGTTACCGGCTACAGCCTGGGCGGCGGCGTGGTCAACAACATGTACCTGCACAAGGACAGCCTCGCCGATGGCTTCTTCAAGGACGCCGACTACTTCGGCATGGAATCGCCGAAAATCAACGACGGCGAGGGGATCTTCAACTTCGGCTTCGAGAACGACGTGGTGCACCGCATCGTCGGCGGCGAGACCGACCTCGGCCAGGCGATCCTCGACGCGCTCAAGGGCAGCGATGCCAACTACCACTCCAGCACCGACAACATCATCCTCTTCGACAGCATCTACGCCCTGCCGACCTGGCCCAACGGCCCGTTCTCCATCGCCAACCTGAGCAACTGGTCATCCCATCTCGGCGGGCTGTTCACCAACCCCATCGAGCGCATCGCCAAGTCCAGTTTCTATGACTACATCGAGCGCGACAGCACGGTGATCATCAGCAACCTCGACCCGGTAAGCCGGGCCTTCACCTGGGTCCGTGACAAATGGACCAGTACCTCCGACCACTACGGCACCCCAGCCTTCCTGCTGGGCAGCACCAGCGCCGACAAGCTGCAAGACGGCAGCGGCGACGACTTCCTCGACGGCTTTGCCGGCAATGACAGCTTCCGCCTGAGCACCGGCACCGATGTGGTGTACGGCGGCGACGGCGACGACAAGGTGTTCCTCCAGGGCACGGTCAATACCTACGAAGCCATCCGCCTGCAGGACGGCAGCCTGTTCCTCAATGACACCAGCGGGCGCTACGGGCTCAAGGAACTGCATGGGGTGGAACATGTGGAGTTCGAAAGCGGCCTGGGCAATTCCCTCGGGCAACTGCCGTGGATAGGCGGCGCCATCAGCGGCATTGGCGAACTCCTGACCCCGGCCTACACCGTCACCGGCGGCAAGCTGGTGTACGAAGGCCTGTGGGGTGCCGACAAGTCCTACAGCAAGGCGCTTGAAGGTAGCAGTGGCAACGACCTGCTCACCGGAGGCAGTGGCCGCGACCTGATCTTCGGCCTGGATGGCGATGACCGCATCGACGGTGGCGCCGGCAACGACCTGCTGCACGGCGGCAACGGCAATGACGTGCTGCTGGGCGGCAGTGGCCACGATGAGCTGTATGGCGGCGCCGGCAACGACGTGCTGATAGGCGGCAGCGGCAACGACCTGCTCAGCGGCGGCGTGGGCAGCGACCTGTTCGTGTTCGACCAGGCGAATTTCGGTCACGACCGGATCACCGACTTCAACCTGCATCAGAACGGCCACGACCGGCTGCAGTTCTCCCACGAGCTGTTCGCCTCCGTCGATGCAGTGCTGCGCGCCGGCAGCCAGCAGGGCAATGACACGGTGATCCACCTGGGCAACAACAGCGTGACCCTGGTGGGCTTCAGCGCCGCGCACCTGACCAGCGACATGATCCTCATCAGCTGACCCACGCCCGCCTCGACCGCCGCCCTCGGGCAGCGATCGAGCGCCCGAACACCAGGGTGCAACCCCCGCCGGTGCTACCCCAGCAGCTCCCGAGCACCCTTGATACAAGTCAAGATGGCCGCAGCCTGAACCTCCTAGACTCGCGAACAATGCCAGCCTATCCGGGGGAATTCCCGCATGCTCGACGCCATTCGTTGGGACACAGATCTGATCCGCCGCTACGACCTGGCGGGACCACGCTACACCTCATACCCCACTGCGGTGCAGTTCAACAGCCAGGTCGGGGCCTTCGACCTGCTGCACGCCCTGCGCGACAGCCGCAAGGCCCAGCGCCCGTTGTCGCTCTACGTGCACATCCCGTTCTGCGCCAACATCTGCTACTACTGCGCCTGCAACAAGGTCATCACCAAGGATCGCAGCCGCGCCCTGCCCTACCTGCAACGCCTGGAACAGGAGATGCAACTGATCGCCTGCCACCTGGCACCCAACCAGCGGGTCGAGCAACTGCACTTCGGCGGCGGCACCCCGACCTTTCTCAATCACGACGAGCTGCGCCAGTTGATGGCCCTGCTGCGCAAGCACTTCAACCTGCTGGACGACGACTCGGGCGACTACGGCATCGAGATCGACCCACGGGAAGCCGACTGGTCGACCATGGGCCTGCTGCGGGAACTGGGCTTCAACCGGGTCAGCATCGGCCTGCAGGACCTGGACCCGGCGGTGCAACGGGCGGTCAACCGCCTGCAGAGCCTGGAGGAAACCCGTGCGGTGATCGAAGCGGCGCGCACCCTGCAATTTCGCTCGATCAACATCGACCTGATCTACGGCCTGCCCAAGCAGACCCCGGACAACTTTGCCCGCACCGTGGATGAAGTCATCAACCTGCAACCGGACCGGCTCTCGGTGTTCAACTACGCCCACCTGCCGGAACGTTTCATGCCCCAGCGGCGGATCAACGGCAGCGAGCTTCCGGCGCCGGCGGACAAGTTGCAGATGCTCCAGCGCAGCATCGAACAGCTGACCGCAGCCGGCTATCGCTACATCGGCATGGACCACTTCGCCCTGCCCGATGATGAACTGGCGATTGCCCAGGAAGAGTCGACCCTGCAACGCAACTTCCAGGGCTATACCACTCACGGTCATTGCGACCTGATTGGCCTGGGGGTATCGGCCATCAGTCAGATCGGCGATCTCTACTGCCAGAACAGCAGCGACCTGAATCACTATCAAAACACCCTGGCAGGCGCGCAACTAGCAACCAGTCGTGGTCTGGTATGCAATGCCGATGACCGTCTGCGCCGTGAAGTTATTCAACAACTGATCTGCAACTTTAGTCTTAACTTCGAAAACATCGAGCACGCATTCAATATCGACTTCCGCGGCTACTTCAATGAACTATGGCCGGAGTTGCAGGAGATGGACGACGACGGCCTGATCGAACTCAGCGATACAGCGATCCGCGTATTGCCCGCCGGCCGTCTGCTGGTGCGTTCGGTGTGCATGGTCTTCGATGCCTACCTGGGCCAGCAGAACCGTCAGCGTTTTTCCCGAGTGATCTAGGACTTCATCAACAGCGCGGCGGCTTTCTGCAGTTGCTCAGGGGTCAGGCCCGACTCCCGCAGCACCTTGGCCAAAGTAGCATTGGCCGTGAGCAGGGCGCCATTCAGGTTGGCCAGGTCGGCTTGCAGGGCAGTGACCTTGGCCCGGGCTTCTTCAGGGCTGAGGCGCTTGTCGGCCATGAGCGCCTGGAGCCGGGCGAGCCTCTCGGCAATCTGTTGTTGCAATTTTCTGATCATTTTCAGGATCTGTTGAACATTTTCCGGCAGGCCGCTTTCCTCGATATCGCGGTCGCCCCCGGCGGCGCTGGAGGATTTCTCCAACCCGACACCAGACAGCGACACTTTGACGCCCTCCCCCAGAACGGGCTCGGCAACTAACGGTGCAGCCCTTAGTTGATTGTCATCGGTGCTTTTCGAAGAATCAGGAATGGGCTGCAAGTTATTGCTGCCATTAGTAATACCACCAACAACGGACATAATTGCGGTTCTCCAAGTTGCATTTATCTACGGGTTATCGACCCGTAAAAGGATTGCTTTACGACTAACCGTCATTACGCCACGGACTGGCCGGAACCTCCTCCCGTGAGTTACCCTTACGGCTTATGTGTGCTTTCCCACAAGGATTCTAGAATGTCCGAGCCAGTTAAACTGCGCGCTCATAACCAGGCCCATTGCAAGGATTGCAGCCTGGCCCCTCTCTGCCTGCCACTTTCTCTGAATCTGGAAGACATGGACGCGCTGGACGAAATCGTCAAACGTGGCCGCCCATTGAAAAAAGGCGAATTCCTGTTCCGTCAGGGCGACGGTTTCGACTCGGTGTATGCCGTGCGCTCCGGTGCCCTGAAAACCTTCAGCCTGAGCGACAGCGGCGAAGAGCAGATCACCGGTTTCCACCTGCCCAGCGAACTGGTGGGCCTGTCTGGCATGGACACCGAAAGCCACCCGGTTTCGGCCCAGGCCCTGGAAACCACTTCGGTGTGCGAAATCCCCTTCGAGCGCCTCGATGAACTGGCCCTGCAACTGCCGCAATTGCGTCGCCAGCTGATGCGGGTCATGAGTCGCGAAATCCGTGACGACCAGCAAATGATGCTGCTGCTGTCGAAAAAGACCGCCGACGAGCGTATCGCCACTTTCCTGGTCAACCTCTCGGCGCGTTTCCGCGCACGGGGCTTCTCGGCCAACCAGTTCCGCCTGAGCATGTCGCGCAACGAAATCGGCAACTACCTGGGCCTGGCGGTGGAAACCGTGTCCCGGGTGTTCACCCGTTTCCAGCAGAACGAACTGCTTGCCGCCGAAGGCAAGGAAGTGCACATCCTCGATCCGATCCAGCTCTGCGCCCTGGCCGGCGGCTCGGTGGAAGGCTGATCCGCAGCCGCTGCGACTGAGCCAAGCGGCTCGGTCACGGGTATACTGGCGCGGCCTAATTTGCCCGCCAGGACACCTGAAGATGGCTTTCGATTCCTTCGACATCAAATCCCTGATCCGCCCCGTTATCGACTTCCCGAAACCGGGCGTGATCTTTCGCGACATCACTCCCCTGTTCCAGTCTCCCCGGGCCCTGCGCCTGGTAGCCGACAGCTTTGCCCAGCGTTATGTCGAAGCCGACTTCAGCCATATCGGCGCCATGGATGCCCGGGGTTTCCTGATCGGCTCGATCATCGCCTATCAACTGAACAAGCCGCTGATCCTGTTTCGCAAACAGGGCAAGTTGCCCGCCGACGTGCTCGCCGAGGGCTACCAGACCGAGTACGGCGAAGCCTTCCTGGAAGTGCATGCCGACAGCCTGTGCGAAGGCGATTCAGTGCTGATGTTCGATGACTTGATCGCCACCGGCGGCACCCTGATCGCCGCGGCCAACCTGGTGCGCCGCATGGGGGCGAAGATCTTCGAAGCCGCGGCCATCATCGACCTGCCGGAACTGGGCGGCTCGCAGAAGCTGGAAGACATGGGCATCCCGACCTTCTGCCTGACCCAGTTCTCCTTGAGCGAACGCTGATCCGCCCCAAAGCGCGGGCCGGCCTAAGCCATCACCCGCGCCAGGCGTTGTGCCCACTGACGAGCCTGGAATGCATCCTGCACATTGGTAAAGCCCAGCAGCAGAGCATTGCCAGGACCCGCCTGCAGGCACCAACTCGACAGTGCCTGCAACCCCAGCCCCGCCTCCCGCGCCCGTTGCACCAGGGCCTGATCATCCTGCGCCGTGCGCGCCAGCAAATGCATGCCCCCGGGCAGATCGGCGAACGCCAGGGCCCCGCCCAGCTCGGCGTTCAAGGCTTCGCGTGCCAGTTGCCGACGCTCGCCGTACAGCCCGCGCATGCGCTTGAGATGGCGAGCGAAATGCCCCTGCTCGATAAAGTCGCAGACCACGCCCTGGGCCTGCTCCGGGCAACCGCCGAGAAAGCTGGCGGCGACCTGCTGGAAATGCTCGACCTGGGTTTGCGGCACCACCAGGTAGCCCAGGCGCACCCCGGGAAACAGCACCTTGCTGAAGGTTCCGCAGTAGAGCACCCGGTCCTGGCGATCGAGGCTCTTCAGCGCCGGTAGCGGCCGCCCGCTGTAGCGGTATTCACTGTCGTAGTCATCCTCGATGACCCAGCTGCCCTGGCGGCTCGCCCATTCCAGCAGCGCCAGCCGTCGCGGCAACGACAGCGCCACACCCAGGGGGCTCTGCTGTGCCGGCGTCACCAGGGCAAGGCGCGCCTGGGGCGAATGCTCGATGGCGTATTGCACATCCAGGCCCTGGTCATCCACAGGTATCGGCAGCAAGCGCGCCCCGGCGGCCTGCAACAACTGTCGGCTGCGCACATACCCCGGGTCTTCATGCCAGACCTCGTCCCCCGGCCGCAGCAGGGCCCGGCAAATCAGCTCCAGGCAGCCGTTGTAACCGGCACAGACAAACACCTGGTCGGCCTCGCAGGCCAGCCCGCGGGAGATATTCAGGTAGGCCGCCAGCGCCTGGCGCAAGGCCGCCAGCCCCGCAGGCGCGGGGTAGCCCATGGCCGTCGGGCTCATGCCGCGAACCTGGCGATTGTGCAGCCGTGACCACAAGGCGCGAGGGAAGGCATCCAGCGCCGGCAAACCAAGCTGATAGGGCAATGGCGCGCCGGCCAGGGGCATGCTGTTCAATGCCCGGGGCGCTGCGAAAGGCCGGGACACAGTCGCCGTGCGCGTCCCACTCAGTTGCGTCGACACCCGGGTGCCCGCCGCTCCACGCCCCTGCAGATAGCCCTCGCTGATCAACAGCTGGTAGGCCAGCTCCACGGTGCCACGGGACAGTTGCAGCTCGCTGGCCAGCACCCGTATCGACGGCACCCTCTCGCCGGGGCGCAGTACGCCTTTGCCGATGGCCGCCTTGAAGCGTTCGTAGAGCTGGCGATAGGCGGGCTGTACCAGGGTGCGATCGAGTTGCAGTTGAAGATCGGCAAGCATCGGGATAGGCCTTCTTGTCCCAGTCATTTTGTTGCTTTTTGCCACTTCTGACCAAGCCATAGCAAGCCTAGAGTTGCGCCAACGGCCTGTTTCCTGGCCGATATCGGGAGTTGCAGATGAGCCATAACATCTTTATCGCCGGCGCCAGCGGGGTGATCGGCCGTCGCCTGCTGCCACTGCTCAGGGCCCAGGGGCACCGGGTGTTGGCCATTACCCGTAGCGCAAACAAGGTCGCCGCGCTGCAAGCCGCCGGCGCCCAGGCGCAAGTGCTGGATGTGTTGCAGACCGAAGAACTGTGCCGCTTGCTCGAAGGCTTCCAGCCACAGATCGTTATCCATCAGCTCACCGACCTGCCCGCCGGGCTCGAGCCGGCGCAGATGGCCGACGGCATCCGGCGTAACGCCGAGATTCGCCGCCGGGGCACCGCCAGCTTGATTCGTGCGGCGCAGGCCGGCGGCGCCCAGCGCCTGATCGCCCAGAGCATCGCCTGGGCCTATGCACCCGGCACCCTGCCCCAGGATGAACAGCAAGCCCTGGAAACCGATGCTCCTGGCGCCAGAGGCATCAGCGTCAATGGCATTGCCGAGCTGGAACGCCAGGTGCTGGGCACGCCTGGCCTCGATGGCCTGGTATTACGCTATGGACGCCTGTTCGGCGGCGATGCCGGCATGCAGCATGCCGAATCCTCCCTGGGCCTGCATGTGGATGCCGCGGCCCATGCCGCCCTGCTGGCTATCGACCGAGGCACACCGGGTTGCTACAACCTGGCCCAGGACGAGCTGCAAGTCAGCACCCGAAAAGCCCGCCAAGAGCTGGGCTGGCAAGCTGATTTCCGCCTGGAGCACTGATATGCACAGCATCCCATCGCCATTCAAAATGCCTCAGGTACTGCTGCCCCTGGGCCTGCTCGCTGCCGCCCTGCTGGCAGCCATGACCCTGGCCACCTGGAACCTCGAACGGCCGCACCCGGCCCTGATCGCGGGCCAGCACGCCACTCACTCGAACCCGGCCGCGGCGCGTCCGCAAACCCAGATCAAGCCCTTGTCCTGCCAGCCCCTGAGCGATATGCCGGGTAAGGTGGTCACCACCCTGCTGGTGGATTTCCCGCCCGGGGCCCATACCCCGGCCCACCGCCATCCGGGCAGCGTCACCGCGTTCGTGGTCAAGGGCCAGGTGCGTTCGCAGATGCAAGGCAGCCCGGCGCAGACCTACAGCGCCGGTGAAACCTGGTACGAAGCCAAGGGCGAGTTGCACAGTTTTGCCGAGAACCCCAGCAGCACCGAACCGGCGCAACTGCTGACGGTGTTTGTCAGCGACGAGAACTGCGGCCCGCTGGTGATTCCGGAACCGGGCTAAGGCCCGCATGGCCAAAGCGCCTAGAGCCCCATCTGCTTGCTGATGATTTCGTTCATCACCTCGCGGGTGCCGCCACCGATGGAGAGAATGCGGTTGTCGCGATACAGGCGCTCCACCAGGCTTTCGCGCATGTAACCCATGCCGCCAAGGATCTGCACCGCATCATGGGTGATGCGGTCGGCGGTATCGGTGGCGAAGTTCTTGGCCATGGAGATTTCCTTGATCACGCTTTTGCCCGCGGCCATCTGCGCCGCCTGGCGATAGGTGAACTCCCGGGACACCTCCAGGGCCGTGGCCATCTCCGCCAGGCGATGCTTGAGCACCTGGAACTTGGCGATGGGCTTGCCGAACGCCTCGCGCTCGCGGGCCCACTTCAGGCTTTCCTCCAGGGCCAGTTGCGCGGTCATATTGGCCATCAGCGCCAGGGCCAGGCGTTCACTCTGGAAATTGCCCATGATGCAGGCAAAGCCCATGTTCTCGGCGCCGATCAGGTTGCCCACCGGTACCCGGCAATCGTCGAAGAACAGCTCGGCGGTGTCCGAGGCCCACCACCCCATCTTCTTCAACTGCCGCCCGAGGGTGAAGCCGGGGGTGCCCTTCTCGATCAGCAGCAGGCTGATGCCGCCGAAACCGGGTGCGCCGGTGCGCACCGCCACGGTGTAGAAATCGGCGCGGATGCCGCTGGTGATAAAGGTCTTGCTGCCGCTGACTCGATAGTGATCGCCGTCGCGCACGGCTCGGGTCTGCAGGTTGGCCACATCCGAACCGCCACCGGGTTCGGTCACCGCCAGGGCACAGATTTTCTCGCCACTGAGCACCTGCGGCACCACCCGCTCGCGCACTTCGGGGCGGGCCCATTTGACGATCGGCGGCAGGCCGATATCCAGCGACCCCAGCCCCGCCACCAGGCCGCCGGAGCCGCTGCGCATCAGCTCTTCACTGGCGGCGATCTTGGCGAACAGATCGCCCTCATGGCTGCCGCCCAGGGCTTCGGGATAACCGATGCCGAGGATCCCGGCAGCACCGGCCTTGAGGTACAGCTCGCGGGGGAAGCTTGCCGCCTCCTCCCACTGGTCGATCTCGGGAAGGATTTCACGCTCGACGAAACGTCGCACGCTGTCGCGGACCAACTGGTGGCTGGGGTCGAAGTATTCCTGGCAGGCAGACATCGGCAAGCTCCTCTGAAGGGTCGGAGGAACTTACCAAGCGCTTGCTTGGTTTTCAAGAGAAACCCAGGCGGCGTCCTTTGCCGCCAAGCCGGCTCCGGTAGCCTTAGAGCGCTATGGGTTTGCGCCCGGCGAAGGAGTGCGCCAGGGTGCCGCCGTCCACCAGCTCCAGCTCGCCGCCCAGCGGCACGCCGTGGGCGATCCGTGAGGTGATCAGGCCCTTGTTGGTCAGCAACTGGGCGATGTAGTGGGCCGTGGCTTCGCCTTCCACCGTGGGGTTGGTGGCCAGGATGACCTCGGTGAAGCTGCCCTGCTCCTCGATCCGCGCCAGCAACTGCGGGATGCCGATGGCCTCCGGGCCCAGGCCATCGAGGGGCGACAGGTGGCCCTTGAGCACGAAGTAGCGCCCGCGATAACCGGTCTGCTCCACCGCATAGACGTCCATCGGCCCTTCCACCACGCACAGCAGGCTGTCGTCACGCCGCGGGTCGGCGCACTGTGGGCAGAGTTCGTCTTCGGTCAGGGTCCGGCACTGGCGGCAATGCCCAACCCCGTCCATGGCCTGGCTCAAGGCCTGGGCCAGACGCAAGCCGCCGCTGCGATCACGCTCAAGCAGTTGCAAGGCCATGCGCTGGGCGGTTTTCTGACCCACCCCCGGCAAGGTGCGCAGGGCATCGATCAGTTGGCGAATCAGGGGGCTGAAGCTCATGGGCAAAGGTCCGACAAAACAACGAGACGCGGTTTATACCCGCGCCCCGGGGTAGCGTCAAATGCTCGGGTTGGCGCCTGCCCCGGCCCTGGCTGACGGCGGCGGATAAAAAAACCAGGCTCAAGGCCTGGTTTCTTCGCAACTCATCCGAACGCCTGGGCGAATCAGAACGGCAGCTTCATGCCCGGAGGCAACTGCATGCCGGCGGTCATGCCGGACATCTTGTCCTGGCTGTTGGCCTCGATCTTGCGCACCGCGTCGTTGACCGCGGCGGCAAACAGGTCTTCCAGCACTTCGCGGTCTTCTTCGCTGACACCCTCCAGCAGGCTCGGGTCGATGCTCACGCGCTTGATGTCGTGACGCCCGGTCATGACCACGCTGACCATGTCGCCGCCAGCCTTGCCGGTGACTTCGGCGTTGGCCAGTTCTTCCTGCATCTTGGCCATTTTTTCCTGCATTTGCTGAGCCTGCTTCATCAGGCCGACCATGCCACCTTTCATCATGGGAATTACCTCAAAGTACGGGGATAAAAACGGCGCCCGACCCCTGGTCCGGCGCCCTGTAAGTGATCAACCCTGAGCGGCCAGGGCCTCGACAGGTTCAATAGTATCCTGGCGCACCACGGCGCCGAACTGCTGAACCATCTGCTGGATGAACGGATCGCCATGGATCGACTCCTCGGCCTCGCGCTGGCGATCGGCACGGCGCCGCGACGCGGCCTGGGCCGGGGTTTCCTGCTCGGGCTTGATCAGTTCGATGGCCAGGGTCAGGGGGCGGCCGTGGTACTGGTTCAGCGCATCGTTGAGCCGCCGTTGCTGGGTGGCGTTGAACAGCGCGCTGTGGGCCGGGTCCAGGTGCAGCAACCAGTGGTCGCCATCCACGCTGATCAGGGTGCAGTTGGCGGCGATGCTCCCGGTCATGCCGGAGATCGGCAGTTTCGGAAACAGTTGCAGCCACTCCAGGGCCAGGCCGGTGGCCGGCGCGGCGGCAGGCTCGGGTTCCGGCTCCGGGGCCGGCTCGGCGACATGCTCGCTGGCCAGTTCGTCGAGGTAGCTGTAGGCCGAGTCCATGTCCGGCTCGATGTAGTCCTCGTCCAGGGGCGGCTCGTCGTCCAGGTCGATGCCTGGCACCACGGTTGCGGCCGGGCTCGACTCGGGCATGGGCGCACTGGCCCACTCCGGCGCATCCGGCATGGCGTTGCTGGCTGCGGCAACCGGCAGTGGCTCGGGTTCAGACTGAGGCTCAGGCTCCCGCTCTGGTTCTGGCTGCGGCTGCGGCTGCGGCTGCGCTGCGACCATCGGCGGCGTCGGCTCGATCTCCGCGGGCGCCTCGGCGGGTGGCGGTGCCGGGTCGTTCCACGGCAGGTCGACCACCTCTTCGGCAACCACCGGCTCAGGCTCGACCACGGCTGGCTGCACCACCGGCTCAGGTACGGCAGGCGCCGCGACAACGGCAGCAGCGCTGACCACGGGTGCTGGGGTCGCTACCGGTGCTGCCGGCACCGACGCCGCCACGGCTTGGGCGGAATCAACTGTGGCCTGGCTGATCCCCACTGGCTTTAGCGGCTGTCTCGGTGCATCCGCGGTGTCTGCCGGGCGGAAGGCCAGCATCCGCAGCAGGACCATCTCGAAGCCCCCTCGCGGGTCCGGCGCCAAAGGCAGGTCACGGCGACCGATCAGGCCCATCTGATAGTAGAACTGTACGTCTTCGGCCGGCAGCGCCTGGGCCAGGGCCAGCACGCGCTCGCGGTCGCCATGGCCGTTGTCGACGCCATCCGGCAACGCCTGGGCAATGGCCACCCGGTGCAGCACATTGAGAATTTCCGAAAGCACGCCGTTCCAGTCCGGGCCCTGCTCGGCCAGATGGCGCACAGCCTCCAGCAGCGCCTTGGCGTCGCCATTGATCAGCGCATGCAGCACGTCATAGACCTGGCCATGATCGAGGGTGCCGAGCATGGCCCGCACATCGGCGGCCAGGACCTTGCCTTCACCGAAAGCGATGGCCTGGTCGGTGAGGCTCATGGCGTCGCGCATCGAACCGTCGGCGGCGCGGCCCAGCAGCCACAGCGCATCGTCTTCGAAGGGCACGTTCTCCACGCCGAGGACGTGGCTCAGGTGCTCGACCACCCGCTCGGGGGTCATGTTCTTCAGGGAGAACTGCAAGCAGCGCGAAAGAATGGTGGCCGGCAGCTTCTGCGGGTCGGTGGTCGCCAGGATGAACTTGACGTAGGGCGGCGGCTCTTCGAGGGTCTTGAGCAGCGCGTTGAACGAGTGGCTGGAGAGCATGTGCACTTCGTCGATCAGGTAGACCTTGAAGCGCCCGCGGCTCGGTGCGTACTGCACGTTGTCCAGCAGTTCACGGGTGTCCTCGACCTTGGTCCGGCTCGCGGCGTCGATCTCGATCAGGTCGACGAAGCGCCCTTCATCGATCTCGCGGCATACCGAGCAGGTCCCGCAGGGCGTGGAGGTGATGCCTGTTTCACAGTTCAGGCATTTGGCGATAATCCGCGCGATGGTGGTCTTGCCCACCCCGCGGGTGCCGGTAAACAGGTAGGCGTGGTGCAGCCGCTGGCTGTCCAAGGCATTGATCAGAGCCTTGAGCACATGGGTCTGGCCGACCATTTCGCGGAACGAGCGCGGACGCCATTTACGTGCAAGAACCTGATAACTCATCGAAAACCGTCGCAACTGGAAAGCGGAAGCCGGTAATGCTAGCGGAGCAAGGGCGAAATTGCATCCGGCGCGCTCGTCTAATCCATTCAAGCGGCATCTTGCACAGGTTTGCCCGCCCGCCAAACCCCGGTAACCCTATGCGCTTGACCTGGGCCGCCGCGTCGGGTGGCACCAAAGCGCAACTGGCCTGGAGCCCGGCTCTCAGGCCTCCGGCAGCACTTCACCCTGCCCCCGGGCATCGCGCCACGACAGCGGCGGCTGGAAACCCCGCACCCACTCCAGCACCGCCACAGCCGGCATCGGCGCCGCGATAAACTCGCCCTGGGCCACTTCACAGCCCAGGGCCAGCAGGCGCTCGCCATGGGCCAGGCTGTCCAGCCCCTCGGCCACCACCTGCCTGCCAAAGGCCCGGGCCAGCCCCACCATGGCCTGGATCAGCGCCTGGTCATCCTGGTCGTGGAGCATGTCACGGACAAACAATCGGTCGATCTTGATGGTCTGGGTGCGCAGGCGCTTGAGATAGCTGAGGGAGGAATGCCCGGTGCCGAAATCCCCCAGGGAGAACTGCACGCCGAAGCCCTGGCAGGCCTCGAGGCAGTCGCTGACCCGCTGGATATTGTCGATGGCCACCGACTCGACGATTTCCAGGTCCAGCAACGCCGGCGACACCTGTGGATAGCGGTCGAGCATGGCCTTGAGGCGCTCGACGAAGTCGCTGCGCTGGAAGTGCCGGGCCGCGACATTGAGACTCACCGGCCAGTCATGGCCCGCCGCCTGCCAGCGCTGCAACTGGCTCATGACCTGATCCATGACCCACTCGCCGATATCGACGATCAGGTCGGTTTCTTCCACCTGGGGCAGGAACTCCTGGGAGCCGAGCATGCCGCGCTGCGGATGCTGCCAGCGCAACAGCGCCTCGAAGCCCACCACCGCGCCGCTGCGCAGGTTGATCTTGGGCTGGAAATGCAGGTGCAACTCGCCGCCGTCCAGTGCCTGGCGCACCTGCTCGACGGTCTGGTAGGTGACCATGACCTCGCGATCACGCAGCACGTCGAACAGGTGGAAACGGTTGCGCCCGCTCTGCTTGGCCACGTACATGGCCTGGTCGGCATGCCGCAGCAAGGTGTCGGCATCGTGGTCATCGGTGGGAAACAGGGTCACGCCGATGCTGGCGAAGACATTGATGTCCTTGCCCTGGATCGAATACGGCTGGGAGATGGCGGCCAGCACCCGCTGCAGCGCCGCGCGCAATTCCAGCATGTCGCGCACATAACGCAGGATCAGCACGAACTCGTCGCCGGCCAGGCGCGCCACCACGTCTTCGCCGCGAATGATCGAACGCAGGCGCGCCGCCACTTCCACCAGCAGCAGATCGCCACAGGCGTGCCCATAGCCGTCGTTGACCGCCTTGAAGCCGTCGAGGTCGAGCATGCATACCGCCAGCGGAATCCGTTCCTGGCGGGAGAATTCCAGGGCCTGGTGCAGCAAGTCGGAAAGAAAGGCCCGGTTGGGCAGGCCGGTCAGTACATCGTGGCCCACCCGCCATTGCAGCGAATGCAGCAACTGGCGCTTCTCGCTGACATCGAAACGTATCGATACATAGCGCACCACCTTGCCCGAGCGCTGATCCACCAGGGGCACCATGGTGCTGTCGACCCAATACAGGCTGCCGTCCTTGGCGCGGTTGCAGATCTCGCCCTTCCACACCCGGCCCTGAGTGATGGTCCGCCACAGCTCGCCAAAGAACTCCGGAGGGTGCAGCCCGGAGCTGAGCATCCGGTGATTGGCACCGATCAATTCTTCGCGGCTGTAGCCCGAAACCTCACAGAACAGATCATTGACATAGGTGATCCCCCCCTCCAGATCCGTCTCGGAGAAGATGGCGGCGGCATCGACGGCCCTGCGGTATTTCTCATCCATGAGTCGAACTCGCCGTCGCTAGCGGTTGAACCGCTCGACCAGGGCACGCAACCCGGAAGAGATGTGTTCCAGCTCGGCGCCGCGAAGCACCCCGGCGCTGGCGTTCTCGGCGGTGCGCTGCACCGTGGCGGCGACCCCGTTGATCTGTTCGGAAACCGACTCCGCGACATGGGACTGTTCCTGGGACGCCGCGGCCATCTGCTGGCTCATGTCGGTGATGCGCTCCACCGCTTCGCCGATGCCTTGCAGGGCCTGTTGCGCCTGCAGCACTTGCTGCACGCCCTGCTCGGCTTCCTCGATGCCCAGGCTGGCGATCTGCACCGCCTGGTCGGCGCCGGCCCGCAGGCTGTGGATGATGCCCTGGATCTGCTGGGTCGATTCGCGGGTCTTGCCGGCCAGGGCTCGCACTTCGTCGGCGACCACGGCAAAACCGCGTCCCTGCTCGCCGGCCCGAGCGGCCTCGATGGCGGCATTCAGGGCCAGCAGGTTGGTCTGGTCGGCGATGGCCTGGATCATGCTCGCGGCCACCATGATGTCCTGGGTCTGCCCGGCCAGGTCGCCCACCGCCTGGTTGATCTGGCTGACGGTGCGGGCCAGCAGCAGAATCGCCTCGCGCGAGGTGCCCGCCACTTCGCTGCCCTGGCGGGCCAGCAGGTTGGCGGTGTGGGCCTCGCTGGCGGTGTGTTGCACATGCTCGGCGACCTCGGTGATCGACGCCGCCATCTGGGTCATGGCGGCGGCGGTCATGTCGGTTTCGGCGCGCTGCTCCAGCAGGGCCGACTCGGTACGGCTGGACAACTGGCTGGAATCGGCCGCCGCCGTGGCCATCTGCCGTGCCAGGTCGCTCAAGCGCGTGAGGGCGGTTTTCAGGCGCGCTTCCTCGCTGATCAGGATCATCTGCAACTGCGCCGCCGGCCCCAGGGCTTCGCTGTAGGCCAGGGCGCAGATCGGATCGGCAAAGGTGTTCGGGGTGCTGCCGACTATCTGCTTGAGCTGGCGCCCCAAACGACGCTGGGCCAACAGGCCGACGCCGACGAAAGCGGAAACCGTCAGGCCCTGGGCCGCCGGCATCGGCAACCAGTTGAACGCAGCCAGGCAAACCAGCGACACCGCCACCGGCAGCAGCAGTGGCCGGGCTCCGGCCTGCAGGCGGCGCCAGGTCGAAACCGGCGCCTTGTCGGCACGCAACCTTGCATACAGGACCTCGGCGCGGCTGATTTGCTCCCGGGTTGGCTTGACCCGCACCGACTCATAGCCCACCAGCCGCCCGTCTTCGAGGATCGGCGTGACATAGGCGCTGACCCAATAGAAATTGCCGTTCTTGCAGCGGTTCTTCACCACCCCCATCCAGCTCTGGCCGGCCTTGAGGTAACCCCACATCGACTCGAACACCGCCGCCGGCATGTCCGGGTGGCGCACCAGGTTGTGCGGGCTGCCGATCAGTTCGGCCTGGCTGAAGCCGCTCATGGCGGCGAACTCGGCATTGCAATAGGTGATCAGGCTGTTGGTATCGGTGGCGGAGATCAGCCGCTGCTGGTCGGGAAAGGTCTGCTCAACAGAGGTGACCGGCAAATTGAGACGCACTTTAGAACTCCATAGACAGCCTGCGATCAACAGTTACCGGAAGACCGGCAACCGGCTGCTTCGCACTGTAGTTTCCTGGCAGCACGGCCCAATCGGAAGGTTCGCCTTGATTGCGGCCGTACAGCGGTTTGCGCGGCAGTTGACCGTTGATTCAACGAAGATCAACTAGGATCAGATAAGGCGTCAGGTGGGAACGGCGGACGGAGCGTTGGCGGCAATTGCGAGACGTTCGAGCCTCTGCCAAGCCCTGGGTTTAGGTGAACAAGTGAAATGCAATGATTTCCTGTTTCATAAACCTGCCTTCTGAAACTAGATCACCAAATACCTGTCCGAAGCGCCGATTCTACGAAATACATCACATTTTGCAAAGCAAGGTGATGAACCATGATGTTGTCTAATGCCAATATTTATCGTTAAGTTCTTGATTCTAAATGGGAATTGAGCGATGCAAATTTCAAGTTTGGGTGCAGCCATCAAGCGCTATCGAAAGCTAGCCGGGCTTACTCAGGCTGAACTAGGTGAAAAAACCGGTTTTGACCCAAAAACCATCAGCCGCTTCGAAACCGGCACCTACACCCCCAGCGTTGAAGCTCTATTTCTGCTAGCCGATGCACTGGGAGTGAAGCTGAAAGCCTTCTTTGCCGATCTGGGCGACGAAGAGGAACAGCGGGCTTATTTGTTCGGTGTCATTCACAAAGCCACCCCCAAGGATCTGGGAAAGCTGATAGCAGCGGTAGACCAGGCCTTGTCCAAGCCTTGAGCCCCGCAACAAATCCACCGCAAGAGGCCCGCCAACCCATTCCAGGCATGCAGGCCTCTTCTTCAATCCGTCCCGTGTGGCGATCCCCGGATCGCCGTTCCTGCCGCTGCATGCAGGTTCGGCCACATGCCGGCGATATGACGCCACATCCAGTATCACGACTCCTGACAGGAACTGACGGCCCTGCCACCTAAGCTGGCGCCCCTCACAGCGCCCAAAGCACTCAGGAGTCAGCATGATCAGCAACACCTATTTCCTGCTCTACGTAGACAGCACCAGTGTCAGCACGGCGTTCTACAGCCGCCTGCTGGACAAGCCGCCAGCGCACTCCACCGAAGCCTTCGCCCTGTTCATTCTCGACTCAGGCATCAAGCTGGGCCTCTGGTCCCGCCCCAACGTCGAACCCGAGGCGCAAGCAGCCGGCGGTGGCAGCGAACTGGGCTGGGCGGTGGACAGCCGCGCGACCGTGGATGAGCTGCATCGACACTGGCAACAGCTGGGCATGACCATCGCCCAGCCACCGACCGAAACGGGCTTCGGCTACACCCTGCTCGGCCTCGATCCGGACGGGCATCGCCTGCGCGTGCTGTACCTCACCGCGGCTTGATTCAAGACTGGAAGTGGCGTCGAGCCAGACGCCCTTCCACTGCCAATACAGAAATAAATAGAAACATTGCATTGAGCCACTAGCGACTCATCGTTATCCTCCGCGCCACTTGTCACAAAATGTAAGGGAATACGATGAAGTACCTGCGCCACCTCATGGCCATGGCCCTGCTTTGCGCCGCCCCCTGGCTCGCCAGCGCCGCCACTCCGAGCACAAGCCAGAACAGCGAAGAACAGAGCGCCGAGCAATTTCTCGCCTCGCTCTCGCCGCGCCACGGCAACGTCAAGCTGCCCGGGGATATCGCCAGCCTCGAGCTGAGCAAGGAGTTCTACTACCTGAACCCCAAGGACACCGAGAAGCTGCTCACCGAAGGCTGGGGCAACCCGCCCGGCTTCACCACCCTGGGCATGATCGTACCCAGCGCTGTCAGCCCGCTGGCCGCCGAAGGCTGGGGCGTGATCATCAGCTACAAGGATGACGGCCATATCTCCGACGACGATGCGGCGAAGATCAACTACCAGGACCTGCTCAAGCAGATGCAGGAAGCGGACGAGGAAGACAACAAGCAGCGCAAGGAACAGGGCTACGGCGCCATCCACCTGCTGGGCTGGGCCGAGCAGCCCAGCTATGACGCACAATCGCACAAGATGTACTGGGCTCGTGAGCTGAAGGCCGAAGGCGCCGAGGGCAATACCCTGAACTACAGCATCCGCGTGCTGGGTCGCGAAGGCGTGCTGGAACTCAATGCCGTGGCCTCGATGCACGACCTGCCCACCATCAAGCGCGAGATTCCCAAGGTCCTGGCCTTCACCAACTTCACCGACGGCAACCGCTACGCCGACTACAACCCGAGCACCGACAAACTGGCCGGCTACGGCCTGGCTGCCCTGGTGGCCGGCGGTATCGCCAGCAAGGCCGGGCTGTTCGCCAAGCTCGGGGTACTGCTGCTGGCGGGCAAGAAATTCATCGTCATCGGTTTCCTCGCCATTGCCGCGTTCGTCGGCCGGCTGTTCAAGAAGAAAGGCTGATTCAGCAAGCAAGGCCCCGTGCTGACGGGGCCTTGCCGCTTATCAGTCGCCTTGCATCAGCGCCCCTCGGCGCTTGGCCCGCGGCCCGTT
Organism: Pseudomonas sp. NFXW11; assembly: GCF_049887815.1. Lineage (NCBI taxonomy): Bacteria > Pseudomonadati > Pseudomonadota > Gammaproteobacteria > Pseudomonadales > Pseudomonadaceae > Pseudomonas > Pseudomonas sp. NFXW11. The sequence continues at coordinate 229,421 of NZ_JAGEKI010000005.1, forward strand.
GCGCCACTGCCGCCAACGCCCTTCCAGCTGCATGGCCAGCACACTGCCCAGCACCACCACCGCCCCCAGCACCACACTCGGTTGCACGGTCTCCCCCAGCACCATGGCTGCCAGCAGCATGGCCACGGGCGGAATCAGGTACAGGGCGATCGACGCCCGACTCACCTCGACCCGCGCCAGCACATAGGCCCAGGCCAGATAGGCCAGGGCGCTGGGAAACACCCCCAGCAACAGCACCGCCAGATTCACCCGCAACGGCGCCAGAACCACCGCCCGGGCCAATCCCGGGGCATACACCAGCAACAGCAAGGTAGCGCCCCAGACCATGTAGCACACCGTGGTCAGCACCCCATAGCGCCCGGAATAGCGCCGCTGCAAGACAAAGTACAAACCCCAGGAAAATGCCGCCAGCAACACCAGCCCCCCCCGCGGCTCGACCGCGCCCAGCCCCTGGTCGCCCGCCACCACCAGCACCGCCCCCAGCAGCCCCAGCACCACGCAACCCCAGCGCCAGCCACTGACCGGTTCCTTGAGCCAGAAAAAGGCGATCAGCGTGCTGAAGATCGGCGCCGATTGCGCCAGCACGCTGGAGGCCCCGGCACTCAAGCCCTGCTGGCCATGATTGAGGCAGACGTGATGCAAGGCGATGGCAAAGAGCCCCAGCACCAGCAGCCAGGGCAGATCCCGCCAACGCGGCAAGTCGATGCCCAGGAACAACGCCATCAGCGCCATCACCAGTGAAGCAAGCAGAAAGCGCAGCAGCGCCAGGTGCCCGGGGCTGTAACCCTCAAGACCGATATGAATGCCCACCGGGGAATAGGCCCAGCACAGGATCACCGCAGCGGTGGCCAACAGCAGCTTGAACAGGGGCGAAATAGTCACGACCTGGTATCCACGAAAAAGGAGAGAAGTCGCAGTGTCCCGCCCTCCACACCTCACCACAATTAACCGATACTGAGGCTATTCATCACTGGAAATGAGCAATGGAACTGAGCCAACTGAAGATGGTGAAAGCCGTGGCCCGCAGCGGCAGCATCGCCCGGGCGGCCGAGCAACTGCATTGCGTGCCCTCCAATATCAGCAACCGCCTCAAGCAACTGGAAAGCGAACTCGGCACCTCGCTGTTCACCCGTATCGGACGCGGCCTGCAACTGAGCCCCAGCGGAGAAATCTTTCTCGGCTACAGCGAACGCATCCTGGCCCTGGTGGACGAAGCCAAGCGCGCCCTGGACAGCCAGGCCGAACCCAGCGGCGTGCTGCGCCTGGGCTCGATCGAGTCCTGTGCCGGCGGCCGCCTGCCACCCTTGCTGGCGGAGTACCACCGGCGCTACCCGCAGGTGCGCGTGGAACTGCAGACCGGCACCTGGTCGCAGCTCTTCGAGGAATTGCAGCAGCAGCGCATCGACGGCGCCCTGGTGGCCATCGACAGCCTGCCGGCCAAGTTGCAGCAGACCGTGCTCTACCACGAGCCTCTGGTACTGATCTCCAGTAGCGCCTGCGCGCCCATCCGCAGCGCCAGCGACCTGCAGGGGCACCACCTGTTCATGTGGCCACCAGGCTGCCCCTATCGCCGCGCCCTGGAAAACTGGCTGGGCAAGCATGGCCTGAACCTGCCCATCACCGGCTATGCCAGCTGGGGCACCATCATCGGCTGCGTCAGCGTCGGGGCCGGCGTCTCGCTGATCCCCGAAGGCGTGCTGGCGCGCTACGCGCAATCAGCGACCCTGAACGTGCAGCGCTTCAGTGACCTGTTGCCAGTAGGCAACCGTTTTGTCTGGCACCAGGATGTACAGCGGCACCGCGCCCGGGACGCCTTTGCCAGGTTGCTGCAGGAGCAGCTCGGAGCCTGAGGCAGCCAGGCGCCTCAGCGCGGCTGAGCGCCCATAACGGCATCGATAAAGGGCGCCTTCTGCGCCAGGTATTCGCCGATGCCGTGGCGATTGTCGGCTTCGAGCCGCAGCTTGAGCGCCTGGTACTGCTGGCGCAGTTCGGCATCGCCGCGCAGCAGGTCGCGAAAGCGCAGCATGCGCCCGATCTGCTCATGCCCCTCGATGCACACATGCACCTTATGGGTACGCACCGCATGGATATCGCGCCGATAGAAGTGATGCCCCGGCGACAGATCGCTGCCACGGACATAACCCAGAGTGGCCATGAACGCCTGACGCGCCACTGCCTCCCGATGCTGCGAAACCACCACCAGCACATCGATTTCCGGCTTGGCCGCAAGCCCGGGAACGGCGGTGCTGCCCACATGCTGGATATCCACCAGCTCGGCAGCGAAACCCTCGGCGATACGGGCTTTCTCCCAGGCGAATGCTTCGGGCCACTGCGGGTTGTAGAGAGAAATCTTGCTGGTTAGCGCCATGACCATTCCTTAAAAAACATACCCAACTCCAACTCTCGCCTGCCCCTTCAGAAAACGCCCCGCAAGCGCCCACGCCTTAAAGAGTCAACCACTCGTCAGCAACATGGCAAAGCGCCATATAACATCGAAAGTGCAAACTAGACTCCTGCCCAGAAACACTCAAAGCCTGCTGACAGGAAGGGAATCCAATGAAACTGGCCTTTTCCGTAACCCTCTGCCTGACCTTACTGTTGATGGGCTGCACCACGGCTCGTCTTTCCACTCGAACCCTACAGGCCGAGTGTAGGCCTTCAAAAAATATGAGTCTTCATGGTTTATAAAATCAATAAGTTGCGCACTTATTTTGACAGGACTGCTTCATGAGGTTTTCAGTTTTGTTGACAAAAACCTTTGAAATTTTCGAAAAAAATGAACCAGCTTCGGCTGGTTTTTTTCCGTCTGTGCGGACCTTGCAGGTGCCGTAGCATCTTCAGTTCGTGTTTCCGAGGGCGGAAGGCACCTAGCCAGGTGTGTTTTGCCTGTTCCAGGCCCGCCAATGAATACGACGTTCTGCGCGGCATCAGTGAACTCAAGGCTATGCAGTTCCTTAACCAAACGGGCGTCTGCGCTCGACGCACTAAAGTTGAAGCCTGCTAAATAGGGCTGAATTTTTATGCCTACGCGCCAAATCCTATCCAATGGGTGGATCCACTTGGGTTGGCTCGTGTTAAGGGGATAACGCCGAATAATAAGGGAACCCGCACAACCATAGAAAGTGACAACCTTCCACAAACTGAGATAGGTTTCAGCAAGCGTGCTCTAGGCAATGGTATCCATGATCCAGTAGTGGCTGAACTTTATGAGGATGTTCATATTGACGATCGTTCTGTCTTTCATGGTGATTGCGGCGAGGCGGATGCCCTTAGCAATATTGCGAAAAAATACAACGTTAAGACAGTCGATGAGTTGAAGGCTCTAACTAAAGGTGGCAGATCAACGACGCACAGGAATGATGGCGTTTTGAAGCCATTCTGTAAGTCATATAAACAAGTTATGGGTAGGCTAGAAATGGAAGATGGAGCCGCACAATGATTGATAGTATAGAAGTTAAAGAGTTTGATGATCTGGAGGAGCAGTTGCTTGATGCGAATATTTCTTATGGCGAGATGACGCGTGAGTACGCTAGTTATCTAATGGGTCTTATCCAAAGAGGTGAATTAAAAACTATTGCTGCCAGCAAGTTGGAAAAGTTGGTACCGTTCTTGAAAGAGGCCATCTTGCGCGAGCGTATCGAACGTGATGAGGTACTTCGAAAGAAGCTCACTGTCGATCTCTGGAAAATGGAGCAGCAAAGTCGCAAGGAAGATGAAGATTTTGCAAATTTCATCCGAGGTGTGCTCTATTGCTATGGTACAGAGGAGGTTTGGGAAGAGGAGGGCGATGGTCCAACCCCTATCTATCTTTACTTTTTGATCCTGAAAAAAATATTGCCGGGTCTGAGGAAAGATTTTATTAGTAGCTTTAATCGATTCCTTGGAGGGCGCAGCTAAGCCATTCTCTGTTTTTTGTCGGGCTCAGATAATAATGGCTGGAGTGCGTCTTGAAGGTCTGCGTTCTCAGACAGGGTATCGGCGCCGCCCTGGAAAGTACGGCGGTAAGCCAGCGATCGCCTCACCCAATTTGCTGAAGCGCCAGTTCGATGTCGTGGAACCTAACAAGGTCTGGGTCACCGACATCACCTACATTCGTACTTATGAAGGCTGGTTGTATTTGGCGGTGGTGCTGGATCTGTTTTCTCGTCAGGTCGTTGGCTGGTCAATGAAGTCGCAGATGACCAGTGATTTGGCCATTGATGCGTTATTGATGGCGGTTTGGCGGCGCAAACCGAAACAGGAAGTAATGGTTCACTCTGACCAAGGTAGCCAATACAGCAGCACTGATTGGCGTAGCTTTTTGAAGGCGAACAATTTAGTTGCCAGCATGAGCCGCCGAGGTAACTGTCATGACAACGCCGTGGTCGAGAGCTTTTTCCAGCTTCTGAAGCGGGAACGGATCAAGCGAAAAATCTATACCACGCGGCAGGAAGCACGTAGCGATGTGTTCGATTACATCGAGATGTTCTATAACGCAAAACGCCGCCATGGTTTCAATAATCAGCTGTCACCGATAGAGTTTGAAAAGCGTTACGCAATAAGCTTGAAAGGTGTCTAGAGAACCCGGGGCGATTCAAACACGTAAGTATAACTAGAGGCGCCTGTCCTTCAGCTGATAACACGCAAGTGTATTTCGGCGAGTATCTCATCACCTGTTAACACATAAGTGTATTTTAGCGCCTGCCTCTAACGCCGATAACGCGTAACTATAAGCTTCTACGTACTGCAGTAGGTCGGCGCGCCGATGATGTCGAATCTTAAGTCAATGAAATTAGCGATTACAATAATTATTCTGAGGATGGTTAGTTTTATTTTTTACAGGATGAGTTTTATCAGTAACTGCCAGGAAGATTTTGATTAAGTATCTATCGATAAGTGGATGCGCAGTGCGCAGTGTGCATTGCACATACACCTCTCTACTTATTCAGGAATGGTCTTTTAGCGTAGGCGCGGAGTTTTTGTGTGCCTTCGGTAGAGTTGGCACCCGTTTCAAGCAAGGTGCGAGAGTGTGCCTTCGCATTTTTTTGGCAGCCACAGAGATTTTTCAAAGAAAACAATTTTTTAGTGAGCCTGTCTGGATCATCTATTTGACATTGTTGGCACTTATTTTGAATAACCTACACCGAGGATCGAGTCGTTACGGGGATTGAACGACAAGAACTGGTAAATAACGTCATCCAGAATGTCAGGATCATCTGCCCAGAGCCCAGCCCCGATGCGCTAAAGACATTTGCCGCATCAGGCACCGCCTCAAAGGAAGACATCGCCACACTCTCCGCTGCATACCAGCAATCTGGTGCCAACATCGGCCTGCGCACCCAGTCCATCCAACTCTTGCGGGACCAGCTATATGCCGTATGCCAGGCCTACGCCAACGGTGCGATCAGCGCTGACATGTATCAGATGTACATGACCCGCAATCAACGCAACACCGTCGCCATTCTTGCGATTGAGCAACTGACGGGAGTAGCCAGGGGGCCAAGTGTCGTATTGAACAGCAGCAGCTCAACCGCCAACAGCCAATACCTGCTCGATCAAAGCAAATTGATCAAGGAAGCTCAGGACAAGCTGGCCAAAATGACTGCGGGCAGTGACGAAGCGAAAACCATGCAAGGCAATATTGACGCCATGCAGACACAACTCAAGCAAGCTCAACAGGCAATGGTACAGACCTCCAGCACAGGAACCTCGGTTACGACCACGTCCCCGCCACTACCCGCAGCCGGTGTCCAGGCCATCGCCACTGCCGTAGAGAACATCACCGAAATGACCACCTGGACCAATGACTTGTTCTACATCTGCCTCAATGCCTACGAGAACATTCCTAGTGCTCGACGCCCGCCATCGCTGGACAGCGCCTGCGCGAAAATCTATGACAACCTCGCACAAGCCAATCTTCTGCAACTCAAGCGCATGGCTGAACTCGATAGAGCCTCGACCAAGGGCAATGGCTCCACCACCACTGGAACGACTTCACCAGAAGAATCCGCCATAAAGGGTGCGACCCAAGAAAAACCAAGCAAACCTGACCTGACCAAGCTTGATGGATGGCCGCTAATGCATAGAAAACCACTGGACTCCAAGATGTCACTCGACCCTGGAATATGAATCAGCCCCGCAAACCGACAAGCGTCGTGAGACGCATCTGAACCAGCGTCACAAGATACCCATGAATGAAGGTTTACCTGCTAGCAACGAGCAGGCAAGGAACGATGAATTTCTCTTTGGGGAGAACAGCGAGCGAATGACATCCGGCACCACGATTCGGAAACAGTAGACCGAGTGGCGGGACAGTAAAAGGTAGGACGGGATGGTCGACACGGATGTATCACTCCTTGTACCACCGCGTGGCAAAGGGTGAAAAACCGTTAGGAATCAATCGATTGAAAGATTGGAGGCAACCCCACCAGCCACACCCCGGCACACAATGTTCCCGCTGTGGCTGCTGCCTTCCGGCTCTGACCAGGTTCACGGGTAATCGTTGCGGGGGGACCGATGGGGTCACCATAACGATGCTCGCCTGGCAGCGAGCCGCGCCATTGTACCTATCTGAGTTGAACTTACAACCGCTCGTTGCAGATTAAAAAATCCGATGGGCTTCAAGCACTTGGCGCGGCCTTGGAGAAAACCAGCAGCGGCCTCCGCGCTGGCTGGCTCGCGAAGCTGCGCTGCGGCGCTTCAGGGGAAATCGCGTTGGTGCCATCGCGAGCGAGCTCGCTCCTACAGGAACGTGGCGGTCAGTCGAGGGACAGGACTTCAGCGGCGCGACCACCTTCCTGCTGGATCACCAAGTGGATGAAGTGCAACTTGGCAATCACCAGGGGCGGCAGGACGAAGGGATAGAAGTCCGGCTGGCCCATGCTCCGCGACAGTTCGTTGAGCATGCCCGCCAGTTCGATCCAGGCGTTGACGAAAGCCAGGAACGCCGGAGCGCCGGGGTGCTGCGGGTCGTACAAGCTACTCAAGGGGAACGGCTGGTAGTCCAGATCGACGTCGCGGGCACTCATGCCAAAGCCCAGGGCGGTGTCCACCGCGTCCATCATGTGCAGGTAATGGGCCCAGGTTTCCGCCCAGTCCTCCCAGGGATGCATGGTGGCGTAGGCACTGATATGGCTCTGCTGCCAGCCGTTCGGGGCGCCTTTCTGATAGTGCCGGTCCAGGGCCTCGGCATAGCTGTAGCGCTCGTCGCCAAACAGGCTACGAAAGCGCTCGAGCCACGGGCTGTCGGCGATCAACCGATCCCAGTAGTAATGCCCCACTTCGTGGCGAAAGTGCCCGAGCAAGGTGCGGTAAGGCTCGTGCATCTGCGCGCGCACCTGTTCGCGGTGGGCGTCGTCGGCTTCCTTGATGTCCAGGGTGATCAGGCCACTGGCATGCCCGGTAATAGGCGCCCTGCCCTCCAGGTCGACACCGATGAAATCGAACGCCAGGCCGCGCTGCTCATCCTCGCCCTTGGGTATCACCGGCAAGCCGAGGGCCAGCAGTTGCGCCACCAGGCGCCGCTTGGCGATTTCCACCTTGCGCCAGCGCTCCGGGTTCTCGGCAACCGACAAGTCGGGAATGGTGCGATTGAGGCTGCAGGCCACGCACAGACCGCCGGCCAGGTGCGCCGGCAGCAGCCAGTTGCAGGCGGCCGGGGTATCCAGGTTGGCGCAACGCTTGAAGGCACCGGCTTCGGGCTCGGCATCCAGCACCCAGGTTTGCGCCACCGGCCCTGCCCGCAATGAAGACAGGCAGCCCAATTGCGGCGCATAGCCCAGCAACGCCGAACAGGCCAGGCACTGGCTATTGCGAAAGAACAGCGACTGCCCGCAACGGCACGACCAGAGCTTGCCATTGCGCGAGCGCTCGCCTACGAAAGGCGCGGCGATCCGGGAACTGAGTTGTTCGAAGAAACGGTACATGGCGATTTCCCCCTGAGGCTTGCCAAGACTAGATCATCCTGGCTGCCTCAGCGTTCCGTCGCACTCGCAGGGGAACGGCTGCGCCGGCAAGCCGGCGCCCATGACTCAAGCTGAGGCAGAAATGCCGTGTTCGGCAAGGAAGGCGACAAAGGCTTCCTCGTCGAGCACCTTGAGGCCCAGCTCGTTGGCCTTGGCCAACTTCGAGCCGGCACCGGGACCGGCCACCACGCAGTGGGTCTTGGCCGACACGGAACCGGCAACCTTGGCCCCCAGGCTTTCCAGCTTTTCCTTGGCCACATCGCGGCTCATCAGCTCCAGGGAACCGGTCAGCACCCAGGTCTGCCCCGCCAGCGGCAGGCCGGCGACCACTTTCTTCTCGCTCTGCCAGTGCATGCCAAAGGCCTGCAACTGCTGCTCGATGGTCTGGGCCAATTGGGCATTGGCCGGGCTGTCGAAGAATTCACGCACCGCCTTGGCCTGCTTCTCCGGCAGCGCCTGGCGCATATCCAGCCAGTCGGCCTCGATCACGCCCTGCAGGGAGCCGAACTTGTCCGCCAGTTTCTGCGCCGCACCCGGCCCCACCGAAGGGATATTCAGCTTGTCGAGCATGCCGCCCAGGGTGGTACTGGCGGCGAACTCGGCGCCCAAGTCGCCTTGATCCTGCAACACCAGGCCGCACTGGTCCTCGGCCAGCAAGGCGCCGATCACTTCCTGGTTATGGCTGTCCTCGAAGAAGCTGTGGATCTCGTGGGCCACTTCCAGGCCAACGTCCGGCAGGTAGGTCAGCACCTGGGGCAACGCCTGCTGGACCCGGGCCAGGCTGCCCAGGGAACGGGCCAGGACCTTGGCGGTTTCCTCACCCACATCCGGAATGCCCAGGGCGTAGATAAAGCGCGCCAAGGGCGGACGCTTGCTGTCCTCGATGGCCTTGAGCAACTTGTTGCTGGACACCTCGGCAAAGCCTTCCAGGTCGATAATCTGCTCGTACTTGAGGCGGTAGAGGTCCGCCGGCGAGGCGATGAGTTTCTCGTCCACCAATTGCTCGATGGTCTTGTCCCCCAGGCCTTCGATATCCATCGCGCGGCGGGAAACGAAGTGGATGATCGCCTGCTTGAGCTGGGCGCCACAGGCCAGCCGGCCGACGCAGCGATACACCGCGCCTTCACTGACGGTCTCGCGGCCCTTGCTGCGCTTGACCAGCTGCGTGCGCTCGACATGGGAACCACACACCGGGCAGCTCTGGGGAATCTGCACCGGCCGGGCATCCTCGGGGCGACGCTCGGCCACCACCTGCACCACCTGCGGGATCACGTCGCCGGCACGGCGGATGATCACCGTGTCGCCAATCATCAGGCCCAGGCGCGCCACCTCGTCCATGTTGTGCAAGGTGGCATTGGATACCGTGACACCCGCCACCTTGACCGGTTTCAACCGCGCCACCGGCGTCACCGCGCCAGTGCGACCAACCTGGAACTCCACGTCCAACAGCTCGGTGAGTTCTTCCATGGCCGGGAACTTGTGGGCGATGGCCCAGCGCGGCTCCCGCGCACGAAAGCCCAGCTCACGCTGCGCGGCGATGCTGTTGACCTTGAACACCACGCCGTCGATTTCATAAGGCAGCGCATTGCGCCGCTCGCCGATCTCCCGGTAGTAGTCCAGGCACTCGTCGATGCCCTTGGCCAGGCGCAGCTCGCGACTGATGGGCATGCCCCATTGCTTGAGCCGCTCCAGGTTGCCGATATGGGTCTCGGCGATATCCGCAGTGACCTGACCCAGGCCGTAGCAGCAGAACTCCAGCGGACGGCTGGCGGTGATCTTCGAGTCCAGCTGGCGCAAGCTGCCGGCCGCGGCATTGCGCGGATTGGCGAAGGTCTTGCCGCCCGCCTCCAGCTGTGCGGCATTCAGGCGCTCGAATCCGGCCTTGGACATAAAGACTTCACCGCGCACTTCCAGGGTCGCCGGCCAGCCACTGCCTTGCAGCTTCAGCGGGATATTGCGCACGGTGCGCACATTGACGCTGATGTCTTCGCCGGTGGTGCCATCGCCACGGGTGGCGCCCCGCACCAGCACACCGTCCTGGTACAGCAGGCTGACCGCCAGGCCATCGAGCTTGGGCTCGCAGCTGTACTCCACTGCAGCGCCACCGCCGAACAGGTCGCCCACCGGCAGGTCCAGGCCCTCGTTGACCCGGCGATCGAACTCGCGCATGTCGACTTCTTCGAAGGCGTTGCCCAGGCTGAGCATGGGGATCTCATGACGGACCTGGGTAAAGGCCGACAATGCCGCGCTGCCCACCCGCTGGGTCGGCGAGTCGCTGGTCACCAGCTCCGGGTGCTCAGCTTCCAGGGCCTTGAGCTCGTGATACAGGCGGTCGTACTCGACGTCCGGAATGCTCGGCTCATCCAGCACGTGGTAGCGATAGTTATGTTGGTCCAGCTCTGCGCGCAGCTCGAGAATGCGGGTTTCAGCGGCGGTCATGGGGGTTCTCTCGTAAAGCAAAAGAGCAGCCTAGGCTGCTCGATCTGAAGATGGGGGCAAGGGCTTCGCTGGCAAGCCAGCGCCTACACCAACCGGCTCCTGCAGGAAGAGCCGGCCGTGGAAGCTTAGCGCTTCTGGGTCAGGGCGCGACGCTCGAATTCGACGATACGCTGGCGATAGTGCTCGATGGTCTGGGCGGTGAGGACGCTGCGCTGGTCGTCCTTGAGCTCGCCGTTGAGTTCCTGGGACAGCTTGCGGGCTGCCGCCACCATCACATCGAAAGCCTGCTTGGGATGACGCGGGCCAGGCAAGCCGAGGAAGAAGCTCACCGCCGGGGTGCTGAAGTGGTCGATATCGTCCAGGTCGAACACCCCGGGCTTGACCGCGTTGGCCATGGAGAACAGCACTTCGCCGTTGCCGGCCATGCTTTCGTGGCGATGGAAAATATCCATCTCGCCAAACCGCAGGCCGCTTTCGAGGATGTTCTGCAACAGCGCCGGCCCCTTGAAGCCGGCAGCGTCGCGGCAGATCACACTGATCACCAGCACTTCCTCGGCTTGCGGCTGTTCCTTGTCACTGTGGCTGGCGGCCTTGCTGTCATCGGCCGGGAAGTCATCGTCGCGGCTGCTGAAGCTCGGGCCACCATCCAGATCCAGGTTCAGGTTGAGGTCGCCTTGATGCGGCTCGCCACCACGCTTGCCACGCTTGGACGAAGAACTTTCCCGAGGCTCGCGGGCCGGCATGCTCACCGACGGCAGATCGTGCTCGTCCAGTTGCGGCTCTTTATGGTTATCCAGTACCCGCGATGGGCCGAGCAATTCGGCACTGCCGTCATCATCCGGAAGATTGGAGAGATTTCGATCGAGACGGAATTTCAACTTCCCCTTGCCGCCACGCATACGCCGCCAGCCATCAAAAAGAATACCGGCGATAACAATAATGCCGATGACGATCAGCCACTCGCGCAGACCGATTTCCATGTAATCCCGTGCCTCTATAAAAAATGCTGAAAAATAAGGGGTTTACAAACTGCAAACCGCTTTAAAACGTGGCGCCAACTCTATGTTCTGAATGGCCTTTTGCCCACGCGTAGGAAAAATTGACATTAAACTAGCACGACCAAAGGCAACTTTACACCGTCTGTCGCAACGGTTAGGGCCAATCTATCGATTGGCCTGCCAACTCACGGGAAAATTCTTCCAACTTGCCCCAGACCGTCACCTCGGTCGCCTGGACTCAAGCGTCCACCATCGCCATCGCCTCCTCGACATCCACGGCCACCAGGCGCGAACAACCGGGTTCGTGCATCGTTACCCCCATCAATTGATCGGCCATTTCCATGGCGATCTTGTTGTGGGTGATATAGATGAACTGCACAGTCTGCGACATCTCTTTAACCAGTTTTGCGTAGCGTCCAACGTTAGCGTCATCCAGCGGCGCGTCAACTTCGTCAAGCATGCAGAATGGCGCCGGATTCAACTTGAAGATGGCAAATACCAGGGCCAATGCGGTCAATGCCTTTTCGCCACCGGAGAGCAAATGAATGGTGCTGTTCTTCTTCCCCGGCGGACGCGCCATGATCGTTACCCCTGTATCGAGTAGATCTTCGCCCGTCAGTTCCAAATAAGCGCTGCCGCCACCGAAAACTTTTGGAAAGAGTGCCTGTAATCCGCCATTGATCTGATCAAAGGTATCCTTGAAGCGATTACGGGTTTCCTTGTCGATCTTGCGGATCACGTTCTCCAGGGTTTCCAGGGCTTCCACCAGGTCGGCGTCCTGGGCATCCAGGTAGCGCTTGCGCTCGGACTGCTGCTGGTATTCGTCGATGGCCGCGAGGTTGATCGCGCCCAAACGCTGAATCCGCGCGGCAATCCGCTCCAGCTCCTCTTCGGCGGCCTGCTCGCTGGCATCCCCGGTCAGGGTTGCCAGCACACCGTCCAAATCGTAGCCATCGGCCAGCAACTGCTCCTGCAAGGTCTTGCGCCGCACGCTCAGGGCCTGCCATTCCATGCGCTGCTGTTCCAACTGGCCACGGATCAACTGCGATTGCTGCTCGGCCTGGTTGCGGCGCTTCTCGGCGTCGCGCAGTTCGCGATCGGCATCTTCCAGGGCGATCTGTGCGGTCTTGAGCTCGACATCCACGCTCAAGCGTTTTTCCAGCAACTCTTCGAGCTTCAGACGCAGCTCTTCCAGCGGCGCCTCGCCCTCCTCCAGGTTGAGGCTGAGCTGCTCGCGCTTCTCGGTCAGGCGCTCGGATTGCAGCTCCAGGCGCTCCAGGGCCTGACGGGTGGAATCGTGCTGGGCCTTGAGCGAACCCATGCGCACCGCCAGTTGATGGGCATGATCCTTGTGCTGACGCGCCTCCTGGCGCACCCGATCGAGGCGTTCGCGCAGGCTGTCGCGCTGGGCCAGCAGCAGCTCGCGCTGCTCGGTGTCCAGGGCCATGCTGTCGAGGGCTTCCTGCAACTGCAGGCGCGCCTCGCCGATCTGTTCGTGCTCCAGCTCACGCTGCTCGCCCAGTTCGATCAGCTCTTCATCCAGGCGCGTGCGGCGTAGGCTCAACTGCTCAGCCTTGGCCTGGCCAGCCGATAACCTGGCCTTCAATTCGCCTTGCTGGCGAGCTTCGTCCTGCAGCAGGCGACGCAAATGCTCGCGACCGTTCTCCTGCTGGCGCTGCTGGGCCCGCAGATTGAGCAGCTGGCTTTCCAGGTCCTCGACGCTGGCTTCACGCTCATCGCGTTCCAGGGTCAACTGCTGGATCTCCTGACCCCGAGCCAGCACACCACTTTCCGCCTCACTGGCGCGGCGCACCCGCAGGAAATGCCGGCCAACCCAGTAACCGTCACGGCTGATCAGGCTGTGCCCCGGCGCCAGTTGCCCGCGCAAGGCCAAGGCCTGTTCGAGACTCTCCACCGGTTTGACCTGGCCCAGCCAGGGCGCCAGATCGACCTCCGATTGCACCTTGTCCAGCAGGCTGCCGGGAATGCGCAAGGCATCGCCTTGCACACTCAGCAGACGCAGGTCGCCTTGCTGGAACCCCGCCAGGTCAATGCCGGCAAAGTCCTCCACCAGCACTGCTTGCAGATCGGCGCCAAGCACGGTTTCCACCGCCAGCTCCCAGCCCGCCTCCACCTGCATGCCATCGGCCAGGCGCGGACGCTCGGCCAATTGCTGCTCGCGCAGCCACTCGGCGGTGCCGGTGCCCGGGTCCAGTGCGGCTTGCTGCAAGGCTTCCAGGGACGCCAGGCGGCCATTCAGGCGCTGCAACTCGCCCTGGGCCTGCTGCTGAGCCTGAGTGGCCTGCTGCAATTGCTGGCGCAGTTGCTCCAGGCGTTCAACCTGGGACTCTTCGCTGGCTTGCAGGTCTTCCAGGGTCGCCTCGCTGGCGGCCAGTTGTTCGTTGAGTTCGAGAATCGCCGCGTCTTCCGGATCGGCCGACAACAGCTCGCGCTCCTCGCCCAGGCGCCGCTGGCGCTCGGACAGCCGCTCCATGCTGGCTTCGAGCTGCTGGATGCGCGACTGCTGCACTTCCGCCTGGCGCCGCGGCTCGGCGGAACTCAGGTTGAAGGTGTCCCACTGCTCCTGCCAGCCGTGCATGGTGGTTTCGGCTTGTTCCAGGGTCGCCGCGGCTTCCTCGGCGGCGGCGCTGGTGACTTCCTGCTCGGGCTCGAGCATCGCCAGTTCTTCGCCCAGGGTCGCCAGCAAGGTACGGTCGTGGCCCAGGTGCGACTCGGTTTCCAGGCGCGCGCGCTCGGCTTCCTTGAGATCGTCCTGCAACTGCCGCAAGCGCTGCTGGCCATGCTGGATGCTCTGCTCGACCCGGGCGATATCGCCGCCCACCGAGTAGAAACGCCCCTGCACCAGATTGAAGCGCTCGGACAACTCATGATGCCCGTCGCGAAAGCGCTCGATGGCGGCGTCGGCATTGCGCTGCTCGGCCACCAGGGCCTCGAAGCTGACCTCCTGGCTGCCGATCACCGCCTCACGCTGAGCCACTTGCTCATCCAGCGCCTGCCAGCGCAGGGCCGACAGCTGCGCCTTGAGCTGCCGCTCCTCGGCCTTGTATTCCTGGTATTTCTCGGCGGCCTGGGCCTGGCGATGCAGGCGTTCGAGCTGACGCTCCAGCTCTTCTCGCAGGTCGGTCAGGCGCGCCAGGTTCTCGTGGGTGCGACGGATGCGGTTTTCCGTCTCGCGCCGGCGCTCCTTGTACTTGGAGATGCCCGCGGCTTCCTCGATAAAGTTGCGCAAATCCTCGGGCTTGGCCTCGATCAGCTTGGAGATCATGCCCTGCTCGATGATCGAGTAGCTGCGCGGCCCCAGGCCCGTGCCAAGGAAAATATCGGTGATGTCGCGACGGCGACACTTGGCGCCATTGAGGAAATAACTGTTCTGGCTGTCGCGGGTCACCTTGCGCCGGATGGAAATCTCCGCGTAGGCGGCGTACTCCCCCAGCAGGGTGCCGTCGGAGTTGTCGAACACCAGTTCGATGCTGGCCTGGCTCACCGGCTTGCGGCTGGTGGAGCCATTGAAGATGACGTCGGTCATCGACTCGCCGCGCAGGTTCTTCGCCGAGCTTTCGCCCATCACCCAGCGCACCGCGTCGATGATGTTGGATTTGCCGCAGCCATTGGGCCCGACCACCGCCGCCATGTTACTGGGGAAGTTCACCGTGGTCGGATCGACGAAGGACTTGAACCCCGCCAGCCGGATGCACTTGAGTCGCACGTTTACGCATCCGCCAGGGCAGACACCACCAGATCGCTGCTGCGCTGGGCGTAGGCGGTCAGCACCTGGCGGATCAGCACCAGATCACGCTCCAGCACCGCGGCCAGCAGCTGTTCGAACAGCGCCAGGAATTCGCTCATCGACGCCTTGCGCTGATCCAGCGCCAGGTAATAGGCACGGCTCATGGCCGGCTGCAGGTTCTCGACGGTTTCCTGCAGGTAGGGGTTGTTGGCGAAGGGATAGGCGGCGCGCATCACGCTGAAGCTGTCTTCGACGAAGGCACGGATGTCCTGGCGCTGGTAGGCGCTCTCCAGGCGTTGCTGGATCTGCAGGAACGGCGCCATGTCGCTTTGCTGCTCCCAGCCACTGGCCACCGAGTTGCCCAGCAGGATGTACAACTCGCTCATCAGGGTGCACAGGCTGCGCACCTTGTGCTCGGTGAGCTCGGTCACGTGGGCGCCACGGCGCGGCAGGATGGCAATCAGATGGCGGCGCTCGAGAATCAGCAGGGCCTCGCGAACCGAACCGCGGCTGACATTGAGGGCCAAGGTGACCTTCTGTTCCTGAATGCGCTCCCCAGGCTTGAGATCCCCGCGAATGATGCGTTCGGCGAGGTGGTGAGCAATCTGCTCGGCGAGGCTGTCCGGCGCCTTGAACGTCATGGTTTTCCTTCAAAATCTTTAATCGGCACAAGCGGCGCAGTGTAGCGCAATTGACACCTAATGGCGGAGTGCCCCGACAGGGGAATTTGCCATGAAACCGGCAGATAGTCGGCGATCCGGGCGGTTGTCGGGAAGCGGCCATACTTGAAATGCTGGGCGCTGAATTTTCCTGACTTAAAAGTCAGAAAATCATTGACCGAAAAGTCAGACATGACTAAATTCGGCTCACGTCGCCCAACAACAATAAAGACTCTGCGAGGCCTTCCGTGATCCAGTTTTTACTCAACCAGGAACTCCGTAGCGAGCACGCCCTGGACCCGAACCTGACGGTGCTCAACTACCTGCGCGAGCACCTGGGCAAACCCGGCACCAAGGAAGGCTGCGCCAGCGGTGACTGCGGCGCCTGCACCGTGGTGGTGGGCGAGTTGCAGGTGGATGAGGAGGGCCGCGAAGCGATTCGCTACCGCAGCCTCAACTCCTGCCTGACCTTCGTCTCCTCGCTGCATGGCAAGCAACTGATCAGCGTCGAGGGCCTCAAGCACCAGGGGCAGTTGCACAGCGTGCAGCAGGCTATGGTCGACTGCCACGGCTCGCAGTGCGGCTTCTGCACCCCGGGCTTCGTCATGTCGCTGTTCGCCCTGCAGAAGAACAGCAGCGCGCCCGACAGCCACAAGGCCCACGAGGCGCTGGCCGGCAACCTCTGCCGCTGCACCGGCTACCGGCCGATCCTGGCTGCTGCCGAGCAAGCTTGCTGCGCTGGCCAGAGCGATCAGTTCGACGCCCGCCAGGCCGAGACCATCAGCCGTCTCAAGGCCATCGCGCCCAAGGACACCGGCGAACTCAACAGCGGCGACAAGCGCTGCCTGGTGCCGCTGACCGTGGCCGACCTGGCCGATCTCTACGATGCCTATCCACAAGCCCGGCTGCTGGCCGGCGGCACCGACCTGGCGCTGGAAGTGACCCAGTTCCACCGTACCCTGCCGGTGATGATCTACGTCGGCAACATTGCCGAGATGAAGCGCGTCGAACGCTTCGCCGACCGCCTGGAGATCGGCGCCGCCACCCCGCTCACCGACTGCTACGAGGCCCTGCGCGCCGAGTACCCGGACTTCGGCGAACTGCTGCAGCGTTTCGCCTCGTTGCAGATCCGCAACCAGGGCACCCTGGGCGGCAATATCGGCAACGCCTCGCCAATTGGCGACTCGCCACCGCTGCTGATCGCCCTGGGCGCACAGATCGTGCTGTGCAAGGGCGAGGTGCGTCGCACCCTGGCCCTGGAAGACTATTTCATCGACTACCGGATCACCGCCCGCCAGGACAGCGAGTTCATCGAGAAGATCATCGTGCCCCGGGCCAGCGCCGAGCGACTGTTCCGTGCCTACAAGGTGTCTAAGCGCCTGGACGACGATATCTCCGCGGTCTGCGCGGCCTTCAACCTGCGCCTCGACAACGGCGTGGTCAGCGATGCGCGCATCGCCTTCGGCGGCATGGCGGCAATTCCCAAACGGGCCAAGAGCTGCGAGGCCGCGCTGATTGGCGCGCCCTGGAACCAGGCCAGCGTCGAGCGCGCCTGCGCCGCCCTGGCGCAGGACTTCACCCCGCTCTCGGATTTTCGCGCGAGCAAGGAATACCGCCTGCTGAGCGCGCAGAACCTGCTGCGCAAATACTTCATCGAACTGCACACGCCGCACATCGAGACCCGGGTGACCGCTTATGTCTAACCATCACAAGGTCGAGAAGACCCAGGCCGAACTGACGGCCCTGTTCCACCAGGAACTGACCACCGGCGTCGGCCGCAGCGTCAAGCACGACAGCGCCGACAAGCACGTGTCCGGCGAGGCGCAGTACATCGACGACCGCCTGGAATTCCCCAACCAGCTGCACGTCTATGCACGCCTCTCGGACCGCGCCCACGCCCGGGTCATCAGCATCGACACCTCGCCCTGCTATGCCTTCGACGGGGTGCGCATCGCCATCACCCACGCAGATATTCCCGGGCTCAAGGACATCGGCCCGCTGCTGCCCGGCGACCCGCTGCTGGCCATCGACACTGTGCAGTTCGTTGGCCAGCCGGTGCTGGCGGTGGCGGCCCGGGACCTGGAAACCGCACGCAAGGCGGCCATGGCCGCGATCATCGAATACGAGGACCTAGAGCCGGTGCTGGACGTGGTCGAGGCCCTGCGCAAGCGTCACTTTGTGCTGGACAGCCACACCCACCAGCGCGGCGACTCGGCCAGCGCCCTGGCCAACGCCGAACACCGGATCCAGGGCACCCTGCATATCGGTGGCCAGGAACACTTCTACCTGGAAACCCAGATCTCCTCGGTGATGCCCACCGAGGACGGCGGCATGATCGTCTATTGCTCGACCCAGAACCCCACCGAAGTGCAGAAGCTGGTGGCGGAAGTGCTGGATGTGTCGATGAACAAGATAGTGGTGGATATGCGGCGCATGGGCGGCGGTTTCGGCGGCAAGGAAACCCAGGCCGCCAGCCCGGCCTGCCTGTGCGCGGTGATCGCTCGCCTCACCGGCCAGCCGACCAAGATGCGCCTGCCGCGGGTCGAGGACATGCTGATGACCGGCAAGCGCCACCCCTTCTATGTCGAATACGACGTGGGCTTCGACAGCAGCGGCCGCTTGCACGGCATCCAGTTGGAGCTGGCGGGCAACTGCGGCTGCTCGCCGGACCTGTCGGCGTCCATCGTCGACCGGGCGATGTTCCACGCCGACAATTCCTACTACCTGGGCGATGCCACCATCAACGGCCATCGCTGCAAGACCAACACCGCCTCCAATACCGCCTACCGTGGCTTCGGCGGACCACAGGGCATGGTCGCCATCGAGGAAGTGATGGACGCCATTGCCCGTCACCTGCACCTCGACCCCCTGGCGGTGCGCAAAGCCAACTACTACGGCAAGACCGAGCGCAACGTCACCCACTACTACCAGACCGTCGAGCACAACATGCTCGAAGAGATGACCGCCGAACTGGAGGCCAGCAGCCAGTACGCCGAGCGCCGTGAAGCCATCCGCCGCTACAACGCCAACAGCCCTATCCTGAAGAAGGGCCTGGCGCTGACCCCGGTGAAGTTCGGCATTTCCTTCACCGCCAGCTTCCTCAACCAGGCTGGCGCGCTGATCCACGTCTACACCGACGGCAGCATCCACCTCAACCATGGCGGCACCGAGATGGGCCAGGGCCTGAACACCAAGGTGGCGCAGGTGGTGGCCGAGGTGTTCCAGGTGGATATAAACCGGGTGCAGATCACCGCCACCAACACCGACAAGGTGCCCAACACCTCGCCGACTGCAGCCTCCAGTGGCGCCGACCTGAATGGCAAGGCGGCGCAGAATGCCGCGCAAACCATCAAGAGCCGCCTGGTGGAGTTCGCCGCGCGCAAGTACCAGGTCAGCGAAGAGGACGTGCAATTCCACAACGGCCATGTGCGCATCCGCGACCAGGTCCTGACCTTCGAGGAGCTGATCCAGCAGGCGTATTTCGCCCAGGTGTCGCTGTCCAGCACCGGCTTCTACAAGACCCCGAAGATCTACTACGACCGCGCCCAGGCCCGTGGCCGGCCCTTCTACTACTTCGCCTTCGGCGCCGCCTGCGCCGAGGTGCTGGTGGATACCCTGACCGGCGAGTACAAGATGCTGCGCACCGACATCCTGCATGACGTGGGCGCCTCGCTGAACCCGGCCATCGACATCGGCCAGGTGGAAGGCGGCTACATCCAGGGCATGGGCTGGCTGACCACCGAGGAACTGGTGTGGAACGCCAAGGGCAAGCTGATGACCAATGGTCCGGCCAGCTACAAGATCCCGGCGGTAGCCGATATGCCGGCGGACCTGCGGGTCAAGCTGGTGGAGAACCGCAAGAACCCGGAAGACACGGTGTTCCATTCCAAGGCCGTGGGCGAGCCGCCGTTCATGCTCGGTATCGCCGCCTGGTGCGCGATCAAGGACGCGGTGGCCAGCCTGGGCGACTACCGCCAGCAACCACGGATCGATGCCCCGGCCACCCCGGAGCGGGTGCTCTGGGGCTGCGAGCAGATGCGCCAGTTGCAGGCCGCCAGGCCGGTCGAGGACAAGACCGAGTTGACTCCACTCTGATGGCCGGGGAACCCGCCCAAACCGACAAGCAAAAGGTCGAGGTGAACATGAACAACTGGATCAGCGCCCTCGCCGACCTGCAGAGCCAGGGGGAACCCTGCGTGCTGGTGACCATCATCGAGGAACTGGGTTCGACGCCGCGCAATGCCGGCTCGAAAATGGTGGTCAGCGCCACCCGGGCCTTCGACACCATTGGCGGCGGGCACCTGGAATACAAGGCCATGCAAATCGCCCGGGAAATGCTCGCCAGCGGCCGGCAGGCCACCCATCTGGAGCGCTTCAGCCTCGGCGCCAGCCTCGGCCAATGCTGCGGCGGCGCCACGGTGCTGCTGTTCGAACCCATGGGCCAGGTGCAGGCGCAGATCGCCGTGTTCGGCGCCGGGCATGTCGGCCGCGCCCTGGTGCCGCTGTTGGCCAGCCTGCCCTGCCGGGTGCGTTGGATCGATTCCCGCGAGCAGGAATTCCCGGAACAGATTCCCCCGGGCGTGCGCAAGATCGTCAGTGAAGAACCGGTGGAGGAAATCGATGACCTGCCTCCTGGCAGCTATTGCATCGTCATGACCCATAATCACCAGCTGGACTTGGAGTTGACCGCCGCCCTGCTCAAGCGCAACGATTTCACCTATTTCGGCCTGATCGGCTCGAAGACCAAAAGGGTCAAGTTCGAACACCGCCTGCGTGATCGCGGTTTCGCTGCCGAGACCCTGCAGCGCATGCGTTGCCCCATGGGGCTCGGCGAAGTCAAAGGCAAGCTGCCTGTGGAAATCGCCATCTCCATTGCCGGCGAGATCATCGCCACCTATAACGCCCATTTCGGCCAACCCAGCGTCAGCGCCGAACCCATTGCCAAACTGCTGCCGGCTTCACGCCGCAGCCAGGTTGCGAACTAACACGCCACACACCGAGATACCTTCATGCCCCAGACTCGCAAAGCCTACCGTGCCGCCATCCTGCACAGCATCGCCGACCCGGCCGAAGTCGGAATCGAAGCCTCCTATGAGTACTTCGAAGACGGCCTGCTGGTGGTCGAGAACAGCCGGATCAGCGCCCTCGGCCACGCCAGCGAACTGCTCGCCAGCCTGCCCGGCGACGTAGCGATCGAGCACTATCCGGACGCCCTGATCACTCCGGGCTTTATCGACACCCATATCCACCTGCCGCAGACCGGCATGGTCGGCGCCTATGGCGAGCAACTGCTGGACTGGCTGAACACCTACACCTTCCCTTGCGAAAGCCAGTTCGCCGACCAGGATCACGCCAATGAAGTGGCGGACATCTTTATCAAGGAACTGCTGCGCAACGGCACCACCACCGCCTTGGTGTTCGGCAGCGTGCACCCGCAATCGGTGAATGCCTTCTTCGCCGCCGCCGAGAAGCTCGACCTGCGGATGATCGCCGGCAAGGTGATGATGGACCGCAACGCCCCGGATTACCTGACCGACACCGCCGAATCCGGCTATCAGGAGAGCAAGGCGCTGATCGAGCGCTGGCACGGCAAGGGCCGCCTGCACTACGCGGTGACCCCGCGCTTCGCGCCTACCAGCACCCCGGAACAACTGACCCTGGCCGGTAAGCTGCTGGGCGAATACCCCGACCTCTACATGCAGACCCACATCAGTGAAAACCTGCAGGAAGTGGAATGGGTCAAGGAGCTGTTCCCGGAGCGCAAGGGTTACCTGGACGTGTACGACCACTACCAGTTGCTTGGCGAGCGCTCGGTGTTCGCCCACGGCGTGCACCTGTGCGACGAGGAATGCGCACGCCTGGCGGAAACCGGTTCGGCCGTGGCCTTCTGCCCGACCTCGAACTTCTTCCTCGGCAGCGGCCTGTTCAACCTGCCGATGGCCGAGAAGCACAAGCTCAATGTCGGCCTGGGCACCGATGTCGGTGGCGGCACCAGCTTCTCGCTGCTGCAGACCCTCAACGAGGCCTACAAGGTCATGCAACTGCAAGGCGCGCGCCTGAGCCCGTTCAAATCACTGTACCTGGCCACCCTCGGCGGTGCCCGGGCCCTGCGCCTGGAAGAGCGCATCGGCACCCTGCACCCGGGCACCGATGCCGACTTCCTGGTGCTGGACTACAACGCCACGCCATTGCTCAGCTACCGCCTGAAACAGGCCAAGAGCATCGCCGAAACCCTGTTCGTGCTGATGACCCTGGGGGACGATCGCACCGTACTCCAGACCTACGCCGCCGGCCGGCCAGTGCATCAGCGCTAAGTTGCGCAAGCAAAAAATCCCCCGCCCGGCACCTGCCGGACGGGGGATTTTTCTTTTCAGCATAACGCTGCCCCAGGCTGCGCGAGGGGAATTTACCGAGAGGGACAAGCGCGCAGCAAGCAGGCGACGTAACATGTGCCGCGCCTTCGACAAGGCCCTGCGCTGCATCCGTGCCGCGCCCTGTGCATACCAGACTCAAGAGGGACCATGAGAGACATAGCCGAGCTGTCCATCTACTACCAGAACTTCGTCGTCGAACGGGAGATTCCCAGCCTGGAGCAACTGGCCGAATTCCAGGCCCGGCATGGCATCAAGCTGCCCGATGACTATGTGGCATTTATTCGCTCGATCAATGGCGGCATCCCGACGCTGAACTTCTTCACCAATGAAGAGTGCGAGTTCGTCGTCGAGACCTTCCACCATCTGTCCCTGATCGACGACCAGGACGACTGCTACAACATCAGCATTGCATCCGCCTGGCCATCGGAAGACCTCGGCAGAACGCTGATCGCCATTGCCGGGGATGGCAGCGGCGACCAGTTGGTGTTCGATCTGTCCCTGGGCCCGCAAGTGCGGCTGTGGCGCCATGATGACGGCCAGCAGCCAGTGATCATCGCCGCCAGCTTTGCCGACTTTATCGACCGCCTTGAGCCGGAACCGGAAGACGATCAGTAAGTACTGCCTAGGGCCACGACCTCCAGTACCGGCAGCCTGGCCCATCGGCTGGCGTGCAGGTGCTAGAAGGTCATTTCCAGGTTCAGGGTCGGCGCCGTGGTGCGAGTGCCACGCCCACCGTCCACGCCGAACTTGTTGTGCCAGTACTCATAGCCGACCCCCAGGTAGAGGTTGGGCTTGACGTTCTTGCCCGGCAGCACGGCGACCATCAGGGAGGTGCGCAGCAGGGTTTCCGGCGCGGTGTCACGGTAGTTGTAGTCGTGACCCTTTTCCCCGGTGTAGTTGATGAAGCCCTGGAACTTGGCCGCGTGGCTGCCCACCTCGAACGGCCGCATCCAGGCCAGGTTGAGCAGGTAGGTGTCGTCGAAGGTGTGGTCCGGGTCCTTGGCCCCGGGTATCCCCGAGTGGTTGTTTTCCTTGTAGTACAGCAAGCTCAGGTCGAGCACCCCGACGGTGTTGAACTTCAGGGTCGGGCCGAACACCAGGGCGCGTTTCTTCGCCGAGCCCAGGTTGTTGTTGCGGCTGGCGTCGAAGCCCAGGGTCAGCGCGTAGTCCTTGATCAGGCCGGTGCCCAGGGGCGTATCCAGTACCCGGGACGCGAACAGCTGATTGCGGTAGACCCCATAGACCTCGCTGCTGCCCTTGTGGGTGCCCTTGCGCGGGTCGTCGCTGTCGGAAAGCAGCACATCCAGGTGCAGGTAGTTGCTGCCGTACTGGTAGCCGCTGGCGTGGGTAAAGCTGTAGATGCGCTTGCTGATGTAGTGCGGGTTGTTCGGGTTGGTGAACTCCTTGCCGTAGCGGAAGCCGACGCTGTTGTTCATCCACTCCAGGGCGGCCGCTTCCCCCGCTCCGATCAACGTCATCATCAGGGTTGCGCCTTGTAATGCCTTTTTCATTTTTATTATGTCCTGTGGCGGTGTGGCTTGAGGCAGCTTCGCTGGCTGCCGACCGCGGGCAGTATCGGCACAAGCGCCACAGGGCCCAAAGAACAGAATATCGAGCGCGGCGCTGCCAAAATGGCATCAGCCGCCGCAGAGGCTGGTGTCAGAGCACTGGCGTGGCGAATCTGCGCTCGGCGCGCTCCCGTAAAGCGATCTCTTCGCCGAGCAGATGGGCCAGTGCTTCCACCGCGCTGGGCAGGTCGCGGCCGCTGCGGGCGTAGAGCCCCAGGTCGCTGTAGATGCCGCCCTGGTCGCTGAGCGGAATATGCACCAGCTCTCCCCGGGCCAGGTCCGCTTCGATCCCGACCCGGGTCTGGAAGGCCACCCCCATGTTGTGCCGGGCCATCTGCCGCGCCAGCTCCATGGAGTTGCTGCGCAACGGCGGTTTGTCCAACAGCCCCAGGTGCTTGTGCAACGGCGCCAGCAAGTGATGGATCGACAGCTCGCTCTTGGCCAGGATCAGCCCGTGCTCGGCGCAGGTGGCGAAGTTCACGCTGCCGCGCTCGGCCAGGGGATGGTCAGGGCTGACCAGGGCGCCCAGGCGAAAGTGGGCGACGCTCAACGGGCGGATTTCCGCTGCCCTGGGCAGGGCGAAGGCCAGCCCGAGGTCGGCCCGATTGTTGATCAACGCCTGGGGAATCGCCTGGGAGCCCTGCACCGCGACGCCAATGGTCACCTGCGGATAGAGCTCGCGCATGCGCTTGAGCACCGAGGGCAAGAGATCCACCGTGGCGCCTTCCACGGCGGCGATTTCCACATGCCCGCTCTTCAGGCCATGCAGGGCATCGAACTCCAGACGCACCCGCTCCAGGTCCTGCAACACCAGGTTGACGTGACGGCTGAGGACCTCCCCGGCCAGGGTCAGGCGCAGGCCGCCGGGCAAGCGCTCGAACAACGGCGCGCCGATCTCATCCTCGATCTTGAGGATCTGCCGGTTCACCGCCGAAGAGGCCACATTCAGATGCCGGGCTGCCTCGCGAATCGAATGACAGCGCCGGACCATGTCGAAGTAATGGATAGCGGAGGAATGAATGCGTAGCGTTCTGCCGCTCATGCCGCAGGCTCCTTTGCGCAGGACGAGAGGCTTGTCCCTGGCGGGGGCTACCCGGTCATACGCCTCGAAGCGGACACTGTATACAATCCAACTAAAAATCCGCAACAAAAAACCAGGCGCAGCGGCAAGCTGCAAGCCTCAAGTGGCAAGCTCGTCATGCATCGCGTGCGGCTTTGTACTTGCAGCTTGCAGCTTAGAGCTTGTGGCTGCCGCTAGAGCGGCCTGGCTTCTTGGTCTGCAACAGGTGCGAGAACACCGCATGCAGATCGTCCGAGGCACTTTCCTCGTCGAGGTTGAGCTTGCTGTCGATATGGTCCATGTGATGCATCATCAGGTTCACCGCCAATGCACCATCCCGGGCTTCGATGGCATCGATCAGCTGGCTGTGCTCATCGTAGGAACAATGGGAGCGGTTGCCGCTTTCATACTGGGCGATGATCAGCGATGTCTGGGACACCAGGCTGCGCTGGAAGCTGATCAGCGGTGCATTCTTCGCCGCTTCCGCCAGCTTCAGGTGGAACTCCCCCGACAGGCGAATACCGGCGCCACGATCGCCACGGGAAAAGCTGTCGCGCTCCTCGTTGACCATCTGCCGCAGCTCCAGCAACTGCTCGGCGGTGGCGTGCTGCACCGCCAGTTCGGTGATGGCCCGCTCCACCAGGCGCCGGGCGAGAAATACCTGGCGGGCTTCCTCGACGCTTGGGCTGGCCACCACCGCACCCCGATTGGGACGCAGCAGCACCACGCCTTCATGGGCCAGGCGCGACAAGGCACGACGGATAATGGTGCGGCTGACCCCGAAGATTTCCCCCAGTGCCTCTTCGCTCAACTTGGTACCGGGCGCCAGGCGCTGTTCGAGGATGGCCTCGAAGATATGCGCGTAGACAATATCGTCCTGGGTTCCGCTGCGACCGGCCTTGCCTGCTCGCGGTTGTTTCTTCAGAGGTTGCAACTGTTCGTTCATGGGCACTCGGGTCGGGAGGACTGCAGCGATTTCGAGGTGACTTTAATACGCTACCGTGGGTCGCTGGCAAGTATCGCGTTAAAACAAGGGCATATTGTACACAAGCCTTGGCAATCACTAGTAAAAAGTCTGATGGCCGCTGCAACTCATTCAACGACTGTACGGCTATTTGTAGTCGCGGCTGTATGGCAATGCAAAGTTGCTTTTACGTTTAGGCTTTGTCCCTGAACCCCATTCCCGGCCCATTGCTCGCGCCTGTAGCGAGCGATGTTCTCTGGATGCGGGTTTTATGTCTTTCAAGAACAAGGAATAGCAGTAATGTCCGACGCCACTCCTGCGCAGTTGCGCCCACTGGCCGACACTTCGCCCTCGGCCATAGTGGCCGGCTTCATTGCCATGATGACCGGCTACACCAGCTCCCTGGTGCTGATGTTCCAGGCCGGACAAGCCGCCGGCCTGAGCAGCGGGCAGATTTCCTCGTGGATCTGGGCCCTGTCCATCGGCATGGCGGTCTGCAGCATCGGCCTGTCACTGCGCTATCGCACCCCCATCACCATCGCCTGGTCGACCCCCGGCGCTGCGCTGCTGATCACCAGCTTGTCGGGGGTCAGCTATGGCGAAGCCATTGGCGCCTTTATCACCTGTGCGCTGCTGGTCACCCTGTGCGGGCTCACTGGCAGCTTCGAGCGCCTGGTGAAGAAGATCCCGGCGTCCCTGGCGGCGGCCTTGCTGGCGGGGATCCTGTTCAAGATCGGCAGCGAGATCTTCGTCGCCGCCCAGCATCGCACGGCCCTGGTGCTAGGCATGTTCTTCAGCTACCTGATGGTCAAGCGCCTGTCGCCCCGGTATGCGGTGCTGGCGGCGCTGCTGATCGGCACCGCCCTGTCGGGGTTCATGGGCCTGCTGGACTTCAGCGGCTTCCACCTGGAAATGGCCACCCCGGTCTGGACCACCCCGCACTTCTCCCTGGCAGCCACCATCAGCATCGGCATTCCGCTGTTCGTGGTCGCCATGACCTCGCAGAACATGCCCGGGGTCGCGGTACTGCGAGCCGATGGTTATAAGGTGCCGGCCTCGCCGCTGATCACTGTCACTGGCCTGGCCTCGCTGCTGCTGGCGCCGTTCGGTTCCCATGGCATCAACCTGGCGGCCATCAGCGCGGCGATCTGCACCGGGCCCCACGCCCATGAAGATCATGCCAAGCGCTACACCGCGGCGGTGTGGTGCGGGATTTTCTACGGCATCGCCGGGGTCTTCGGCGCCACCCTGGCCGCGCTGTTCGCCGCGCTGCCCAAGGAACTGGTGCTGTCCATCGCCGCCCTGGCGCTGTTCGGCTCGATCATCAACGGCTTGAGCATCGCCATGAGCGAAGTGAAGGAACGCGAGGCCGCACTGATCACCTTTATGGTGACCGCATCGGGGCTGACGCTGTTTTCCATCGGCTCGGCCTTCTGGGGCATCGTTGCCGGGGTGCTGACCCTGGTGATTCTGAATTGGCGTAGCGCCTGAAGGGCTTCGCTGGCGAGCCAGCGCCTACAGCGGAGGAGCCGGCTGGCCGGCAAATGGCGCCCACGGCATAACCCGGGCAAGCCCGCGGCAGAAGAATAAACAAGGGAAATTCAATAAGCCGCCCAGGGTAGGCAGCAACGCATGAGCGACCCGGACGGGTCGCTCATGCATGACATCACGCGGTCGGGTTGATCGCGTTGTCCGGGTACCAGACGTCCAGCAGCGGGCTGACTTCAACGGTGGTCAGCTCGGTGCGTGCCTTGAGCCAGGCTTCAACGGTGGCACGTTGCTCAGCGCTGACGGAACCGCGCTTGCTCAGGCAAACCAGACCGAAGTCATCGCCGCCGACATAGCCCAGACCATTGGCTTCCATCGCTTCTTTGAGGAATGCGTCGAGGAAAGCGTCGATGGCTTCTTCGGACAGATCTTCTTTGAAATCCAGGTTCAGCTCAAAACCCAGCTCCTGAAATTCATCTACGCAGAGTTTTTTGCGCAGACGGCGGGAACGGTTAGTGGCCATGGAACAATCCTCATAAGTAATAACGGGCGGCACTTTACCAGTTTAGCCAGGCGATTGCCTGACTCTATGAGGACCTGGCCCTGCCATTGGTAAAAAAAATACCGCCCCGGCGCAGCGCCGCACGGCACAAGCCGCTGTGCCTTGGGGCATAATGCCGACACTTTTCAATGTCACTGAGGGATTTTACCTACATGCCCTCACCTTTTTTCCCCTCGACTGCAGGGTTCAATTTCATATGATCAAATCGTTGCGTCCTCTATTGCTTGCCAGTGTTCTCCTGCCCCTGGCATTCCCGACCTCCGCCGCCCCGGTCAACACCACCCTGACGCCCAAGGTGCAACAAGCCCTCAAGGCCAGCAAACTCCCGGACAACGCCCTGTCGCTGGTGATGATTCCCCTGAACGGCCCGGGCACTCCAACCATTTTCAATGCCGATGTCTCGGTCAACCCAGCCTCCACCATGAAGCTGGTGACCACCTACGCCGCCCTGGAAATGCTCGGCCCGACCCATCAGTGGAAAACCGAGTTCTACACCGACGGCACCCTCAGCGGCGGCATTCTCAACGGCAACCTGTACCTCAAGGGCGGCGGCGACCCCAAGCTGAACATGGAGAAGCTCTGGCTGCTGATGCGCGACCTACGGGCCAATGGCGTGCAGCAGGTCACCGGCGACCTGGTGCTGGACCGCAACTTCTTCGTGCAACCGCAACTGCCGGAGTTCAATGACGACGGCAACGACGAGAACAAGCCCTTCCTGGTCAAGCCCGACGCGCTGATGGTCAACCTCAAGGCCTTGCGTTTCGTCGCCCGCAACGACTCGGGCCGAGTGCTGGTGTCGGTGGAGCCGCCGATTGCCAAGATCCGCATCGACAACCAGGTCAAGGCCATCAGCGGCAAGCAGTGCACCGGCGATGTGCGCTACAACCCGGTAACCCAGGCCGACGGCAGCGTGATCGTCACGGTAGGCGGCCAGTTGGGCGATGGTTGCAGCTCCCAGACCTACCTCTCGCTGCTCGATCACGCCACCTACACCGCCGGCGCGGTGCGGGCGATCTGGAGCGAGCTGGGCGGCAGCATCCAGGGCCAGGACCGTCTGGCCGTGGTGCCCAAGGACGCCAAGGTACTGGCCCGGGCCTTCTCCCCGGACCTTGCGGAAATCATCCGCGACATCAACAAATACAGTAACAACACCATGGCCCAGCAGCTGTTCCTGAGCCTGGGCGCCAAGTACCGCAACGAAGCCGATGGCGACGACGCCAAGGCCGCCCAGCGCGTGGTGCGTCAGTGGCTGGCGAAGAAAGGCATCACCGCGCCGCACCTGGTGATGGAGAACGGCTCCGGGCTGTCGCGGGCCGAGCGGGTCAGCGCCCGGGAAATGGCCGGCCTGCTGCAAGCGGCCTGGAAGAGCCCCTATGCCGCCGAGTTCATCAGCTCGATGCCGATCGCCGGCATGGACGGCACCATGCGCAAGCGCCTCAAGCGCACCGCCATGTACGGCGAGGCCCACGTCAAGACCGGCACCCTGAACACCGTGCGCGCCATCGCCGGCTACAGCCGCGACGACAACGGCAACACCTGGGCGGTGGTGGCGATCCTCAACGACCCACGGCCATTCGGCGCCTCCTCGGTGCTGGACCAGGTGCTGCTGGACCTGTATCGCCAGCCCAAGCTGGCCAGCAGCGCAGCCGCTCAATAAGGCTCAGCGCTGGCGGCCGGGGATAACGGCCGCCAGCACTCAGGGCAGTTCCGCCTGCACCCGGTCGCGCCCGGCCTGCTTGGCCGCATAGACCCCTGAGTCGGCCCGCAGCAGCAAGCCATCCGCGCCCTCGCCTTCGCGCCAGCTGGCAATGCCGAAACTGGCGGTGACAGTGCCCACCGGCTCGATCGGTGAACTGCGCAGCCCCTGCCACAGCTCCTGGGCCAGGATCAGCGCCTGCCGGCCGCTGGTGTCCGGGCACAGCACCATGAACTCCTCGCCGCCCAGACGACAGAACACATCGGTACGCCGCAGGCGCCGGCCAATGCGTTCGCACAAGCCGCGCAGCACCTGATCGCCCACCCCGTGCCCATATTGATCGTTGATCCGCTTGAAGTGGTCGATGTCCAGCATGATCACCGCCATCTGCCCGCCACCACGCTCCAGGCGCTGCATTTCCCCCTGCAACTGGTCCTGGAAATAGCGCCGGTTGTGGATACCGGTCAAGGAGTCGGTGACCGACAAGGCCCGCAGTTCCTCCTCCACCCGCTTGAGATCGGAGATATCCGAGATATAGCCGTGCCACAGCACCCCGCCGCCGCTCAGGCTTTCCGGCGTCGCCGCGCCACGCATCCAGCGCAGCCCACGCTGCGGCAGACACACTCGGTATTCCTCGCGCCAGGGGCTGAGCTGTTCAGCGGAAATCCGGATCGACTCGCGCACCCGCTGCACATCCTCGGGATGGATACGCTTGAACACCGCTTCGGCATTGTCTTGCAGCAGCTGCGGCTCGATCTCGTAGATCTCGCGAATGCCGTCGCTGGCGTAGGTGAAACTGGTGTGCCCGTCGGCATCCAGCTTGAACTGGTAGATGCCCCCGGGCACATGGGCGCTGAGTCGCTTCAACAAGCGGTCCCGGGCCGCCAGCGCCTCATGCACGCGCTTGCGTTCGGTGATATCGATGCAGATGGCCAGATGGCCGATCCACAAGCCCTGGTCGTCGAGCACCGGCGTGGCCAGCATATTCACCGGCAGGTGGCTGCCGTCCTGCCGAACCAGCGTCCACTCCCGAGCCTCATGCCCACCGGCCAGGCCTTCTTCCACCAGCATCGCCTGGGCCACTGGAATACTCCGGCCATAGCGCTGGCTGAGGCTCTGCGCCCAGCTTTCCAGCTCTCGGGGCAGGTGCAGGCTTTCCAAGGTCAGGTGCCCCACCACCTCGCTGCTGCGGTAGCCGAGCATCTGTTCGGCGCCGGCATTGAAGGTGCTGATGACCCCACGCAAGTCGGTGGCGATGATCGCCACCTGGGTCGCGGCGTTCAGCACGCTGCGCAGCTGGCTGTGGGTGCCGCGCAGCTCCTGCTCGCGGCTGCGCAGCTCGGCGGTGCGTTGCTCCACCAGCGCCAAGGCCCGTTGCCGCTGGCTCACCAGCACGTAGAGCAAGGCGCTGAGCAACAGGCTGAGCAGGCTGCCGAGCACCACCAGGCTGCCCAGGGAGGAATGGTTGGCATGCAGGAAGGCGGCGCTGGGACGGATCTCCACCTGATAGTCGCGGTCCGCCAGGCGCAGCAGGCGACTCGCCGCCAGATGGCTGCTGATCGGCGGGTTGTTCGACTCATAGAGCACTTCATGCTGGCCCTCGCTGGACAGATCGAGGATGCGCACCGCCAGGTTGTCGCTGGCCGAGACCGGCAAGCCATCGGTCACCAACTGCCGCAGGCTGATCACCGCCAGTACATAACCGTAAGGTTGGGACTGGGGCGACGGATCGTCCTGAGGGCGACGCACCGGTGCCGCCAGCAGCACCCCGCGGGCATAGGCCGGGTCCACCGCCACCAGGTGCACCGGCGGCGACACTGCCAGGCCATTGAGCTGCCGGGCGCGCTCCAGGGTGGCGCGACGCAGCGGCTGGGCCAGCAGGTCATAACCCAGGGGCGAGCCCAGCGGGCTCTGGGTCTGGCTGTAGAGCACCGGCGCGTAGAGGTCATGCTCGCCGGCCACTTCCATCTGGCCAATGGCGTTGAGTTGCATGATGGAAAACCCCGGCTGCCCGGTGGCGCGCACCGCCTGCTCGAAGGCCGGGCGCAGGGCACGGCTCACCAGCGGCGCCCAGGCATAGGCCTGGGTGCGACGCAGCAGGGGCTTGGCATAACCGTCGAAGTCCTGGCGGGACACCTGGTCGGAGTTGACGAAGAAGCGCCGCAGGCCGTCCAGGCGTTGCTCCTGGTCCTGGAAGCGTTCTTCGATGCGGCTATAGCGTTCGCTGGCCAGCAACTGGAAGCGCTGGCGCAGTTGCTGTTTGTTCAGGGTATAGGCCGACCAGGCCAGCAATCCGGTGAGAATGCTACCGGCGAGCAATACCAGCAGGGCCACCAGCCAGGCAGAGACTTCTTCGCTAATGAAACCCAGGATTTTCGGGCGTACCACATGCAACGGCATAAGTAGAGCTCATCACGCCAGCGAGATTGGGTGTCATCCGGACATGAGGAGATTTATAGCCATTAGCCATTAATTTGACCAGCGCTAAACCAGCGCCCAGGCCTGAAATAATCAGGCCTGGGGACTTATCCGGCCATCAGCGTGCGGTGATTTTCCAGGCGCGGTGGATTTTGCCATTACGGGCGAAATCCGGATCGATGGTCTTGGCGGTGATTTCCTCGATCAGGTAGCGCGCGGCGAGGTTTTCATCCAACTGGAACTTGCGGAAGTTGTTGGAGAAATACAGCACGCCGCCCGGGGCCAGGCGCGCCATGGCCAGGTCGAGCAACTGCACCTGGTCGCGCTGCACGTCGAACACCCCTTCCATGCGCTTGGAGTTGGAGAAGGTCGGCGGGTCGATGAAGATCAGGTCGAACTCGTCGCGGCAGGTTTCCAGCCAGGCCATCACATCGCCCTGCTCCAGGCGGTTCTTGTCGGAGAAACCGTTGAGCGAGAGGTTGCGCCGCGCCCAGTCCAGGTAGGTCTTGGACAGGTCGACGCTGGTGGTGCTGCGCGCCCCGCCCTTGGCCGCATGCACACTGGCGGTGGCGGTGTAGCAGAACAGGTTGAGGAAACGCTTGCCTGCCGCCTCTTTCTGGATGCGCATGCGCATTGGCCGGTGATCGAGGAACAGCCCGGTGTCCAGGTAGTCGGTGAGGTTCACCAGCAGCTTGACGCCACCTTCGCGAACTTCGGTGAACTGGCCCTGGGCGCTCTGGCGCTCGTACTGCTTGGTGCCGCTCTGGCGTTCGCGGCGCTTGATCAGCACCCGGCTCTTGTCGACGTTCAGCGCCTGGGGAATGGCCGCCAGGGCATCGAACAGGCGGGCCTGGGCCTTCTCCGGGTCCACCGACTTGGGCGCGGCGTATTCCTGCACATGCACCCAGTCCTGGTACAGGTCGATGGCCAGGGAGTACTCCGGCATGTCGGCGTCATACACCCGGTAGCACTCGACGCCCTCGCGCTTGGCCCATTTGCCCAGCTGCTTGAGGTTCTTCTGCAGGCGGTTGGCGAACATCTGCCCGCCTTCGCTGAGGCGTGCCTGTTCAACCACAGGAGCAGGTGCCGGGGCCGGCTTGATCGGGTTACCATTCTTGTTGTACTGGCGCTCTTGCGGTGCGGCATCGGCCTGGCTTTCAGCCTGGGCCTGAGCCTGCTCGCGCTCGAGCTGGCGCTGTTCCGGGGTGCGCCGTTCGCCGGTGACGAACTGATCCGGCAACACCTTGATCAACAGCAGCTTGCACGGCAGCGCGCCGTTCCAGAAGGCGTACTGCTTATGGCTGCGAATGCCCATGCGCTTGCCCAGGTCCGGGGCGCCGGTGAACACCGCGGCCTCCCAGTTCAGGCAGGCCTGGCGCAGGCGTTCACCGAGGTTCTGGTAGAGGTACAGCAGGCTGGCTTCGTCACCCAGACGCTCGCCGTAGGGCGGGTTGCAGATCACCAGGCCTTTCTGGTTCTGGTCCGGGCGCGGCTCGAACGTGCCCACCTCGCCCTGGTAGATCTTGATCCAGTCGCTCAGGCCTGCGCGCTCGACGTTATTGCGCCCCGGCTGGATCAGCCGCGGATCGGCTTCATAACCGCGAATCCACAACGGCGGCTTGGCCAGGCCGGCCTGGGCCCGGGCCTGGGCTTCGTCATGCAGCTTGCGCCACAGCGCCGGCACGTGGCCGAGCCAGGCGCTGAAGCCCCATTGCTCGCGCTTGAGGTTGGGGGCGATATCGGCGGCGATCATCGCCGCTTCCACCAGGAAGGTGCCCACGCCGCACATCGGGTCGGCCAACGCCCCGCCCTGGGCGGCGATCCGCGGCCAACCGGCACGGATCAATACCGCTGCGGCGAGGTTTTCCTTGAGTGGCGCAGCGCCCTGCTGCAGGCGATAGCCGCGCTGGTGCAGGCTGTGGCCGGACAGGTCCAGGGACAGGATGGCTTCGCCGCGGTCCAGGCGCAGGTGGATGCGCAGGTCCGGGTTGAGCTTGTCTACCGACGGCCGCTCGCCGCTGGGGGTGCGCAGCTTGTCGACAATGGCGTCCTTGACCTTCAAGGCGCCGAAGTGGGTGTTGTCGATACCCGAACCATGGCCGCTGAATTCCACCGCCAGGGTGCCGTCGGCCAGCATATGGTCCTGCCAGTCGACATCCAGCACGCCGTTGTAGAGGTCTTCGGCGTTTTTCATCGGGAAGCGCTTGAGCACCAGCAGCACCCGGTTGGCCAGGCGCGACCACAGGCACAGGCGATAGGCCGTCTCCATGTCGGCCAGGCCGCGTACGGCAGAAGTGTGTTCACGCGCCTCATCAAGGCCAAGCCCGACGGCTTCCTCGATCAGCAGGCCCTCGAGGCCTTTGGGACAGGTGAGGAAGAGTTCGTAACGATCCGACATGGGAATACCAGGGCCTTTGGCAATAAGTGAACGGGCAACGCATTGCCCGCTCGGTTTTCAATCAAGCGCTTTTCTTCAAGAACGCTCGTGTGGCACGAAACTGTGCCGTCCCACCCCGACCAATGCGCTTTTTTGCAGGGCAAAAGAGCTTAGAGGTCGGGACAGATAAAAAAGTCAGGGCAACAAAATGACATAAGTCGACCCTTCGTCGAATAGTAGTTGAGTGCAACCGTTCGACATTCTCACTAAAGCATTAACCTCATCATCTAGTCAGAGGCTTGGCACTGCGGGCCTTGCATGACAAAGCCGATACAGAACCGCTCCCGGCTTATGGCCTGGACAGCATTATCGTTACGTCCTTATGACAAAACGATCATTCACTTGCTGTGACCTATTGGTTAGAACTCAACACAGGTTGGCGCCGCAACGGTGTCAACATCAAGGCTCGCCACGCCGGCAGCGAGCACCAACGGCAGAGACAATCTGCCCGACCTCAGAAGAAGGTCGACGGGACATATGACAGTCAACAAGTGAGGGAAACACCCTATGAGAAGACTAAAGCGTGATCCGTTGGAAAGAGCGTTTCTACGCGGTTATCAGTATGGCGTTAATGGCAAGTCCCGTGAGCTTTGCCCATTTACTCTACCGTCGGTACGCCAAGCCTGGATCAATGGCTGGCGCGAAGGACGCGGCGACAACTGGGACGGTATGACAGGCACTGCGGGCATCCACAGACTCAACGAACTTCGCGCTGTCGGCTGATCAGGGCACATTCCGACACCTAAAACTTGAATAGATGACAACTTAACCACGCACGCCCCATCCGGGCGGCGGGCTTCGGCCCAGGGGCTCCTTCGAGGAGCCCTTTTTTATGCCCGCGTACTGTTCTGCCCCTCTCAGCCCATCGCCGCGATGGCATCCACCGACTCGCGAATCAGCGCCGGGCCCTTGTAGATAAAGCCCGAGTACAGCTGCACCAGGCTGGCACCGGCGGCGATTTTCTCAGCCGCATGCTGACCTTCGGTGATGCCGCCCACGGCAATGATCGGCAAGCGCCCGGCCAGCTCGGCCGCCAGCACCTTGACCGTGTGAGTGCTCTTGTCGCGCACCGGGGCACCGGACAGGCCGCCCGCCTCCTCGCCATGCTCCAGGCCTTCGACGCCTTCGCGGCTGAGGGTAGTGTTAGTAGCGATCACCGCGTCCATGCCGGTTTCCAGCAGGGCCCGGGCCACTTCCTGGGTTTCCTCGTCGCTCATGTCCGGGGCGATCTTGATCGCCAGGGGCACGCGCTTGCCGTGGATCGCGGTAAGTTCCTGCTGGCGCTGGCTCAAGGCCGACAGCAACTGCTTGAGCGAATCGCCGAACTGCAGGCTGCGCAGGCCCGGGGTATTGGGCGAGCTGACGTTGACCGTGACATAGCTGGCATGGGCATAGACCTTGTCCAGGCCGATCAGGTAGTCGTCCACCGCCCGCTCCACCGGGGTATCGAAGTTCTTGCCGATATTGATCCCCAGCACGCCCTTGTATTGCGCGGCCGCAACCCGCGCCAGCAGGTTGTCGACCCCCAGGTTGTTGAAGCCCATGCGGTTGATGATGGCTTGTGCCTCGGGCAGGCGGAAGATTCGCGGCTTGGGATTGCCCGGCTGCGGACGCGGGGTGACGGTGCCGATCTCGACGAAACCGAAGCCCAGCTGGGCGAAGCCGTCGATGGCCGCGCCATTCTTGTCCAGGCCGGCCGCCAGGCCCACCGGGTTGGCAAACTCCAGGCCCATGACCTTGACCGGCAACGGCGCCGGGGCCTTGCACAGCAGACCGTTGAGCCCCAGACGCCCGCCCGCGCCGATCAGGTCCAGGGACAGATCGTGGGAGGTTTCCGGGGAGAGTTTGAACAACAGCTGGCGGGCCAGGGTATACATGGGCGGGGTGAACTCGGTTGGCGGCGAAATTAGGCGCCGATTATAGCCGCGCCCGGGGCTTGCAGGCGAGGCGCAGAATGAAATCCCGGGCTCGCTGGCATATGCCTTGCACCGCTCGCCGCATCAGACCCGGGCCAATGGCGGCCCGGGCCTCAGGACAACGGCGTCGGCATCCGCCCGGGCTCTGCTCGGCAGCGGGTACGACGCTTTTTCATCCAAGGTGCCCCCATGAGCGAACGCCCCCACAACCCCCTGGCCTGGGTCCACGGCAGCGATGCCCCGGAAAAGTCCACGCTCGACCTGGGTTTCATGGCCCTGACCGATTGCGCCTCGCTGGTGGTGGCCGCCACCCAGGGCTTCGCCCAGCCCTACGGCCTGACCCTGAACCTCAAGCGTCAGAGCTCCTGGGCCAGCCTGCGGGACAAGCTGGCCAGCGGTGAACTGGATGCCGCCCACAGCCTCTACGGCCTGATCTACGCCGTGCACCTGGGCATCGGCGGCACCAGCCCCTGCGATATGGCGGTGCTCATGGGCCTGAACCAGAATGGCCAGAGCATCAACCTGTCCCGGGAACTGCAAGCGCTCAAGGTGACCACTCCTGAAGCACTGGACCGTCACGTGCACCAGAGCCGGGCACGGCTGACCTTCGCCCAGACCTTTCCCACCGGCACCCACGCCCTGTGGCTGTACTACTGGCTGGCCAGCCAGGGCATCCACCCGCTGCGGGATGTGGACAGCGTAGTGGTGCCGCCGCCGCAGATGGTCGAGCACCTGCAGGCCGGGCGCATCGACGGTTTCTGTGTCGGCGAACCCTGGAGCGCCAGCGCGGTGCGGCAAGGCCTGGGCTTCACCCTGGCCACCAGCCAGGCGATCTGGCCCGACCACCCGGAGAAGGTCCTGGGCTGCACCCGGGCCTTCGTCGAGCAATACCCCAATAGCGCCCGCGCCCTGGTGATGGCGATCCTCGAAGCCAGCCGCTTTATCGAACAGAGTACGGAAAACCGCCGCAGCACCGCCCGCCTGCTGAGCGCCGCCGACTACCTGGACGCGCCATTGGACTGCATCGAGCCACGGCTGCTGGGGGACTACGACGATGGCCTGGGCAACCGCTGGCAGGACCCCCACGCCCTGCGCTTTCACCAGCAAGGCGCGGTCAACCTGCCCTACCTGTCCGACGGCATGTGGTTCATGACCCAGTTCCGCCGCTGGGGCCTGCTGCGCCAAGACCCGGACTACCTGGGCGTGGCCCGCCAGGTGCAGCAGCTTGAGCTGTATCGCGAAGCGGCCTCGGCCCTGGGTATCGCCGCCTGGGGCCAGGACATGCGCAGCAGCCAGCTGATCGACGGCAAGGTCTGGGATGGCTCGCAACCGGCTGCCTATGCCCGCAGCTTCCACCTGCATGCCCTCAACGACACGCCTTCCCTTGTCGCCCAGCGCTGACCGGAGCCCGCGAACATGCTGCGTATCCTGCTGATCAACGACACGGCGAAGAAAGTCGGCCGGCTCAAGGCTGCCCTCAGCCAGGCCGGTTTCGAGGTGATCGACGAATCCGGCCTGACCATCGACCTGCCAGGCCGCGTCGAAACGGTGCGTCCGGACGTGATCCTGATCGATACCGAGTCACCCGGCCGCGATGTCATGGAACAAGTGGTGCTGGTCAGCCGCGACCAACCCCGGCCCATCGTGATGTTCACCGACGAGCACGACCCCCAGGTAATGCGCCAGGCGATCAAGTCCGGGGTCAGTGCCTACATAGTCGAGGGCATCCAGGTACAGCGCCTGCAAGCGATCCTCGACGTGGCCATGGCGCGCTTTGAAAGCGACCAGGCGCTGCGCGCGCAACTGCAGGCCCGGGACCAGCAACTGGCGGAGCGCAAGCGCATCGAACTGGCCAAGGGCTTGCTGATGAAGATGAAGGACTGTGACGAAGAACAGGCCTACACCCTGATGCGACGCCAGGCCATGAGCAAACAGCAGAAGCTGATCCAGGTGGCGGAACAGATCATCGCCATGCAGGAACTGCTGGGCTGAGCGCGCCGCGGATTGGCGCGGCTCTTGCTATCCCATCCACACCGGTAACCAACGGCGGTTGCCCACCTACGACAAAGACGTCGCGCCCCCTGCTCGCCCACCGCGAGCCGGGTGCCGACGTTTTTTGCGTTTTGGCCCCATTGAACGGGGTCGGTGGCGCGGCCGTGGCGGCGCTCCACCTGCAGGCTCAAGACGATTCCAACGACTCTTATCAGCTGAGGTGCGCGATGAATTCAAGCTTCTGGAAATCCGGCCACACCCCGACCCTGTTCGCGGCCTTCCTGTATTTCGACCTGAGTTTCATGGTCTGGTACCTGTTGGGCCCCCTGGCGGTGCAGATCGCCGCCGACCTGCACCTGAGCACCCAGCAACGCGGGCTGATGGTGGCCACGCCGATCCTCGCCGGGGCAGTGCTGCGCTTCATCATGGGCCTGCTGGCCGATCGACTGACGCCGAAGAGCGCCGGCCTGATCGGCCAGGTGATCGTCATCGGCGCGCTGTTCGGCGCCTGGAAACTGGGCATCCACAGCTATGAACAGGCCCTGCTGCTGGGGCTGTTCTTGGGCATGGCCGGGGCCTCCTTCGCCGTGGCCCTGCCCCTGGCCTCGCAGTGGTACCCGCCACAGCACCAGGGCAAGGCCATGGGCATCGCCGGGGCCGGCAACTCCGGCACCGTGTTCGCGGCCCTGATTGCCCCGCTGCTGGCGGCGGCCTATGGCTGGAGCAATGTGTTCGGCTTCGCCCTGATCCCCTTGCTGCTGACCCTGGCGCTGTTCGCCTGGCTGGCGCGCAACGCGCCCGAACGCCCGCGCGCCAAATCCATGGGCGACTACTTCAAGGCCCTGGGGGACCGGGACAGCTGGTGGTTCATGTTCTTCTACAGCGTGACCTTCGGCGGCTTCATCGGCCTGGCCAGCGCCCTGCCCGGCTACTTCAACGACCAGTACGGCCTGAGCCCGGTGACTGCCGGCTACTACACCGCCGCCTGCGTCTTCGGTGGCAGCCTGATGCGCCCCCTGGGCGGCGCCCTGGCGGACCGTTTCGGCGGTATCCGCACCCTGCTGGCGATGTACAGCGTGGCGGTGCTGTGCATCGCCATCGTGGGTTTCAACCTGCCCAGTTCCTACGCCGCCCTGGCCCTGTTCGTGTGCACCATGCTGGGCCTGGGTGCCGGCAATGGTGCGGTATTCCAGCTGGTGCCCCAGCGCTTTCGCCGGGAAATCGGGGTGATGACCGGGCTGATCGGCATGGCCGGCGGCATCGGCGGCTTTGCCCTGGCCGCGGGCATGGGCGCAATCAAGCAGAGCACCGGCAGCTATCAACTGGCGCTGTGGTTGTTCGCCAGCCTCGGGGTGCTCGCCTGGTTCGGCCTGCATGGGGTCAAGCGTCGCTGGAGAACCACCTGGGGCTCGGCGGCCGTGACTGCGGCACGGGTCTGAGCGCGTTATGGGTCTGCAACTGAGCCACGCCCAGGCCAGCGCCATCGGGCCACGGAGCGAGAACCAGGACGCCCTGCGCCGGGTCACCCCGGTGCCGGAGCTGGCGGCGAGCAAGGGCCTGCTGTTCGCCATCGCCGACGGCGTCAGCCAATGCGCCGATGGCGGCCTGGCTGCACGCTCGAGCTTGCAGGCGCTGGCCCTGGACTACTACGCCACCCCGGAAACCTGGGCCGTGGCCGAAGCCCTGGAACGCCTGTTGGTGGCACAGAACCGCTGGCTGCAGGCCAACGGCGGCGGCCAGCCCCTGCTCACCACCCTCAGTGCCCTGGTGCTGCGCGGGCGGCGCTTCACCCTGGCCCATGTCGGCGACTGCCGGGTCTATCGCTGGCACCTGGGGCAGTTGCAACGCATCAGCGAGGACCACGTCTGGGAGCAACCGGGCATGCAGCACGTACTCAAGCGCGCCCTGGGCCTGGACCAGCACCTGATCGTGGACTTCCTCGACGGCGAACTGCGCCAGGGCGAAAGCTTCCTGCTGCTCAGCGACGGGGTCTGGGCCACCCTGGGCGACAGCGCCATCGCCGCCATCCTGCGGGACCAGCCTGAGCCGGACAGCGCGGTCAACACCCTGGTCAGCGCGGCGCACCTGGCCGGCAGCCAGGACAACGCCAGCGCGTTGCTGGTACGGGTCGAGCAACTGGGCGAAGAAAGCATCGGCGATGCCCTGCTGCACCTGCAGCAGTGGCCCTTGCCGCCGCCCCTCAAGCCCGGGCAACGCTTCGAGGGCTGGCAGGTGGAGGCGCTGGTCAGCCACAGCCAGCAATCCCTGCTGTACCGGGTACGCGATGAACAGCAACAGGCCTGGCTGCTGAAAACCCTGCCCGAAAACCTGCGTGACGACTTGCCCGCCTGCCAGGCGCTGCTCTCCGAGGAATGGCTGCTGCGGCGCATCGCCGGCCGGCACTTTCCCCAGGTCCATGGCGGCAGCGGGCGCCAGTACCTGTATTACCTGATGCGCGAATACCCCGGCCGGACCCTGGCGCAACTCTTCCAGGCCCAGGGCCCGCTGCCCCTGGACCAGTGGCAGAGCCTCGCCGAGCGCCTGCTGCGGGCCATCGGCCTGCTGCATCGGCGGCAAATCCTGCACCGCGACCTCAAGCCGGAAAACCTGCTGCTGGGGGACGACGGCGAACTGCGGGTGCTGGATTTCGGCCTGGCCTACTGCCCCGGGTTGTCGGCGGACCCTTCGCACCTGCTGCCCGGCACCCCGAGCTTTATCGCGCCGGAAGCCTACAACGGCGAGCCCCCGAGCCCTCAACAGGATCTCTATGCGGTGGGCGTGAGCCTGTATTTCCTGCTTACCGGGCACTACCCCCACGGCGAGATCGAAGCCTTCCAGCGCCCGCGCTTCGGCGTGCCGGCCAGCCCCGGACACTATCGCCCGGACCTGCCGGAATGGCTGGAACAGAGCCTGGAATGCGCACTCGACAGCAACCCGGCACAACGCTATGAAACCGCCGAGCAATGGCTGCTGGTGCTGGAACAGGGCGAGCGCCGCAGCCTCAGCACCCGGCCACGGCCCTTGCTGGAGCGCGAACCGCTGAAGACTTGGCGCGGCCTGGCCCTGGCGGCGCTGTTGCTCAACCTGGTGCTGCTGGTACTGCTGCTGCGTTGAATACGGCGCCGAAAAAGTGCGGCCTGCCTTGAATCGGTGCAACACGCAGTGCCTGGGCCGCGAAATCACCCGGCAAAGCCCACTGAAACCAGGGTTCGGGCAACTTGGCACAAGCGCTGCATTGTTTCCTGCAACAGACATCAAGCCTGGCCTTCAACGACGAAGACAGGCTTCCCGAGAGAACGGGATCGGACAAAGGCGTCCTCGTCAGGCCACTGACGGGACGCCTTTTTTGTTTGCATGAATTTTGTCGAGCCAGGCCTCACTGCCGCGCCTGGACTCCGGAGAAGCCCATGAAGAAACTCAAGCTGGTGATGATCGGCAACGGTATGGCCGGGGTCCGCACCCTGGAAGAGCTGCTCAAGCTCAGCAGCGACCTGTACGACATCACGGTCTTCGGCGCCGAGCCCCACACCAACTACAACCGCATCCTGCTGTCGCCAGTGCTGGCCGGCGAGCAGACCTTCGAGGACATCGTCCTCAACGACCTGGACTGGTACCTGGACCACGACATCAAGCTGCTGCTCAACCGCAAGGTGGTGGAGATCGACCGCATCCGCCGCCGGGTGATCGCCGAGGATGGCAGCGAAGCCGAGTACGACCGCCTGCTGATCGCCACCGGCTCCACACCCTTTATCCTGCCGATTCCCGGCAAGGACCTGCAGGGCGTGATCGGCTACCGCGATATCGCCGACACCCAGGTGATGATCGACACCGCCAAGACCCACACGCACGCGGTGGTGATCGGCGGCGGCCTGCTGGGCCTGGAAGCCGCCAACGGCCTCAAGCTGCGAGGCATGGACGTGACCGTGGTGCACCTGGGGGAATGGCTGCTGGAGCGGCAGCTGGACCAGACCAGCGGCCAGTTGTTGCAAAGCGCCCTGGAAAGCCGCGGGCTGAAGTTTCGCCTCAGCGAACAGACCCAGGCCCTGATCGATGCCGGCAATGGCCGGGTCGGCTCGGTGCAGTTCAAGAATGGCGAGATCATTCCTGCCGACCTGGTGGTGATGGCCGCCGGCATCCGCCCCAACACCGAACTGGCGGAACGCGCCGGCCTGCCCTGCAACCGCGGCATCCTGGTCAACGACACCCTGCAGACCTATGACCCGCGCATCTACGCCATCGGCGAATGCGCCAGCCACCGGGGCATCGCCTACGGCCTGGTGGCGCCGCTGTTCGAGCAGGCCAAGGTCTGCGCCAACCACCTGGCCCAGCTGGGCTTCGCCCGCTACCAGGGCTCGGTGACTTCGACCAAATTGAAGGTCACCGGCATCGATCTGTTTTCCGCCGGCGATTTCATGGGCGGCGACGGCACCGAGACCATCACCCTCGCCGACCCGATCGGCGGGGTGTACAAGAAGCTGGTGATCAAGGACGACGTGCTGGTGGGGGCCTGCCTGTACGGCGACACCGCAGACGGCGGCTGGTACTTCCGGCAGATCCGCGAACAGCACGGCATTGGTGAAATCCGCGATCACCTGATGTTCGGCGAACAGGCCCTGGGGGATGTCGGCCACCAGGGCCAGGACAAGGCCATGAGCATGGCCGACAGCGCCGAAGTCTGCGGCTGCAACGGCGTGTGCAAGGGCACCATCGTCAAGGCCATCCAGGAACAGGGGCTGTTCAGCGTCGACGAGGTCAAGAAACACACCAAGGCCGCCAGCTCCTGCGGTTCCTGCGCCGGCCTGGTGGAGCAGATCCTGATCAACACCGTGGGCGGCGCGGCGGACGTCAAGCCGAAAAGCGAAAAGGCCATCTGCGCCTGCAGCGACCTGAACCACGGACAGATCCGCCAGGCAATCCGCGAGCAGCACCTGCTGACCATCTCCGGCGCCATGAGCTACCTCAACTGGCGCACCCCCAACGGCTGCGCCACCTGCCGCCCGGCGCTGAACTACTACCTGATTTCCACCTGGCCCGGAGAGGCCAAGGACGACCCGCAGTCGCGGCTGATCAACGAACGGGCCCACGCCAATATCCAGAAGGACGGCACTTATTCGGTGGTGCCGCGGATGTGGGGCGGGGTGACCAACCCCTCGGAGCTGCGGCGCATCGCCGATGTCGCCGACAAGTACCAGGTGCCCATGGTCAAGGTCACCGGCGGCCAGCGCATCGACCTGCTGGGCATTCGCAAGGAAGACCTGCCCGGGGTCTGGAAGGACCTGGACATGCCCTCCGGCCACGCCTACGGCAAGTCCATCCGCACCGTGAAGACCTGCGTCGGCAGCGAGTTCTGCCGCTTCGGCACACAGAACTCCACCCAGCTGGGCATCGACCTGGAACATGACCTGTTCAATATGTGGTCGCCGCACAAGGTCAAGCTGGCGGTCTCCGGCTGCCCGCGCAACTGCTCGGAAGCCGGGATCAAGGACGTCGGCATCATCGGCGTGGATTCCGGCTGGGAGATGTACATCGGCGGCAACGGCGGGATCAAGACCGAGGTCGCCGAGTTCTTCGTCAAGCTCAAGACCGCCGAAGAGGTGCGCGAATACAACGGTGCCTTCCTGCAGCTGTACCGCGAGGAAGCCTTCTACCTCGAACGTACCGTGCACTACCTGCAACGGGTGGGCATGGAGCATGTGAAAAAGGCCGTGCTGGAAGACCCGGAACGCCGTCGCGCACTGAACCAGCGCCTGCAGTTCTCCCTGTCCTTCGAGCAGGACCCGTGGCAGGAACGCCTGGCCCAACCGCAACTGAAAAAGGAATTCGAGCCCATTGCCGTGAAGCAACTGGAGGTGTCGGCATGAACTGGCTGGATATCTGCGCCCTGGAGGAAATCAACACCCTGGGCTCGCGCATCATCAAGGGCCCCAAGGGCGATATCGCGATCTTCCGCACCAGCGATGACCAGGTCTTCGCCCTCGACGACCGCTGCCCGCACAAGGGCGGGCCGCTGTCCCAGGGGCTGATCTACGGCAAACGAGTGGCCTGCCCGCTGCACAACTGGCAGATCGATTTGCAGTCCGGCGAAGCCCAAGCCCCGGACAGCGGCTGCGCCCACCATCACCCGGCGCGGGTGGAAAGTGGCCGGGTGCAGCTGGCCCTGCGGGATGCCGGATGATGGAGCGCCAGAGCACGGCCTCCACCTGTTGCTACTGCGGGGTCGGCTGCGGCGTGCTGATCGAGCATGACGGCCGGCAGATCCTCGGGGTCAGTGGCGACCCGACGCACCCGGCCAACTTCGGCCGGCTGTGCAGCAAGGGCGCCAGCCTGCACCTCACCGGCGACCCCGAGGCCCGCGCCCTGTACCCGGAACTGCGCTTGGGCAAACAGCTGGCCCGCAGCCGCTGTGACTGGGACAGCGCCCTGGAGCATGCCGCGGGGGTGTTTGCCCGGACCATCGCCGAACACGGCCCGGACAGCGTGGCGTTCTATATTTCCGGGCAGTTGCTGACCGAGGACTACTACGCCTTCAACAAGCTGGCCCGGGCCCTGGTGGGCAGCAACAACATCGACAGCAATTCGCGGCTGTGCATGTCCTCGGCGGTGGTGGGCTACAAGCGCAGCCTGGGGGCCGATGCTCCGCCCTGCAACTATGAG
Source organism: Pseudomonas sp. NFXW11 (assembly GCF_049887815.1). NCBI lineage: Bacteria > Pseudomonadati > Pseudomonadota > Gammaproteobacteria > Pseudomonadales > Pseudomonadaceae > Pseudomonas > Pseudomonas sp. NFXW11. The sequence continues at coordinate 274,337 of NZ_JAGEKI010000005.1, forward strand.
GACCTGGAGCAGAGCGACTGCGTGATGATCGTCGGCAGTAACATGGCCTACGCCCATCCGGTGCTGTTTCGTCGCCTGGAACAGGCCAAGAGCCTGCGTCCGCAGATGAAGGTCATAGTGATAGACCCCCGTCGCACCGACAGCTGCGACCTGGCCGACCTGCACCTGGCAATCCTCCCCGGCACCGATGTCGCGCTGTTCCATGGAATCCTCCATGTGCTGCTGTGGGAAGACTGGATCGACCGGGACTTCATCCGCGAACACACCCAAGGCCTGGCGCAATTGAAGGCGCTGGTGCGTGACTACAGCCCGCCGCTGGTGGCGCAGATGTGCGGTATCAGCGTCGAGCAGTTGCAGCAGTGTGCAGAGTGGATCGGCACTACACCGAGCTTTCTGTCGCTGTGGTGCATGGGCCTGAACCAGTCCACTGCCGGCAGCGCGAAAAACAGCGCGCTGATCAACCTGCACCTGGCCACCGGGCAGATCGGCCGCCCTGGTGCCGGGCCTTTCTCCCTGACCGGTCAGCCCAATGCCATGGGCGGTCGCGAAACCGGCAGCCTGAGCAACCTGCTGCCCGGGCATCGAGAGGTGGCCAACCCTCAGCATCGCGCCGAAGTCGCCGCCTACTGGGGCGTCGAGCAACTGCCGGCCAACCAGGGCTTGAGCGCCATCGAGCTGTTCGAGCAGGTGCACAGCGGCCGAATCAAGGCCCTGTGGATCGCCTGCACCAATCCGGCGCAATCCCTGCCGGACCAGAATCGTGTGCAAGCCGCGCTGCAGAACTGCCCGTTCGTGGTGCTGCAGGAGGCCTTCGCCAACACCGAAACCGCGGCCTTCGCCGATCTGCTGCTGCCGGCCGCCAGTTGGGGCGAGAAGGAAGGCTCGGTGACCAACTCCGAACGACGGATTTCCCACGTACGCCAGGCGGTTAGCGCTCCCGGGGAGGCCAGGCCGGACTGGGCGATTACCGTGGACTTCGCCCAGCGCCTGGAACGCCATCTGCGCCCGGGCCAGCCCAGCCTGTTTGACTTCAGCAGCGCCGCCCAGCTGTTCGATGAATACAAAGAGCTGACCCAAGGTCGCGACCTGGACCTGTCGGGCCTCAGCCATGCCCTGATCGATCGCCTGGGCCCGCAGCAATGGCCCTTCCCCAAAGGCGCCACCCAAGGCACGCCACGCCTGTATGGCGACGGCCTGTTCCCCACCGACAACGGCCGGGCGCGCTTTATCAGCGACCCCTATGTGGCCGCCAAGGAACAGCGTGATGCACGTTTTCCCCTGACCCTGATCACCGGCCGGCTGCGGGACCAGTGGCATGGCATGAGCCGAACAGGAACGGCGGCGCAGTTGTTTGGCCATGTGGGTGAGGCGCTGCTGAGCCTGCATCCGGACGAACTGCGGCGCCAGCGACTGCGGGACGGCGATCTGGTGAGCCTGAAAAGCCGCCGGGGCAGCCTGATAGTCGCCGTGGCCGGCGATGACAGCGTGCGCCCCGGCCAGGCCTTCCTGCCCATGCACTGGGGCGATCGCTTTCTCAAGGGCGGGGTCAATGCGCTGACCCAGCCTGCCTTCGACCCGTTGTCCAAGCAGCCCGAACTCAAGCACAGCGGGGTGCGCCTGGAGCCGGTGCAACTGCCCTGGCATCTGTTCGCGCTGATCGAGGGCGATGTGCAGGCGCACTTTCGTGTGCTGCGCCCCCTGTGTGAAGCCTTTGCCTATGTCAGCTTCGGCCTGACCGGCCGCGAACGCCCGGCCCTGGTGATTCGCGCCGCCCACCAGCAAGCACCGGCGGCGACATTGCTCAAGGCCATCGACCAGCAACTGGGCCTCGACGGCGGACCGGTGCTGGCCTACGACGACCCACGGCGTGCCATCGGCAAGCGTGTACGCATCGAACAGGGACGCATCACCAGCATCCGCCTGGCTGGAGAAACCCTGGCCCAGCACTGGTTGCAGGAACTCTGGCGCGAAGGCCGCGCCGACCAGCAACTGCGGCGCTGGCTGCTGGCGCCGCTAAGTACCCCGCCAGGGGCCGCCAGCCAGGACGGCACCCAGGATCGCACTCTGTGCAACTGCAAGAACCTCAGCTACCGCGCGGTTTGCGCCGGTATCGCCGAGGGCTTGGACCTCGATCAACTGAAACAGCAACTGGGTTGCGGCAGCCAATGTGGCTCTTGCGTGCCGGAGATCAAGCGCCTGCTGGCGGCTCCACGGCACCCTGTCGCCGCTACCCCATGAGGAGAATCGATGAACGCAAAAGTCTGGCTGGTAGGTGCCGGCCCCGGAGATCCGGAACTCTTGACCCTCAAGGCCGTTCGCGCGCTTGGCGAGGCCGATGTGGTGCTGATCGATGACCTGGTGAACAGCGCTGTGCTTATGCACTGCCCCAAGGCCCGGGTGATAGCGGTGGGCAAGCGCGGCGGCTGCCGCTCCACGCCCCAGGCCTTTATCCATCGCCTGATGTTGCGCTACGCCCGCCAAGGACGCTGCGTGGTACGCCTCAAGGGCGGCGATCCGTGCATTTTCGGCCGCGGTGGCGAGGAAGCCGCCTGGCTGCGCGGACATGGCATCGAGGTGGAGCTGGTCAATGGCATCACCGCCGGCCTGGCCGGCGCCACCAACAGCGATATTCCCCTGACCCTGCGCGGCGTGGCCCGTGGCGTGACCCTGGTCACCGCCCACACCCAGGACGACAGCCCGTTGAACTGGCAGGCGCTGGCGCAAAGTGGCACGACCCTGGTGGTGTATATGGGAGTGGCGAAACTGACAGAAATCGGCGAGCAACTGCTGGCCGGTGGGTTGGCACCGGATACCCCGGTGGCGATGATCGAGAACGCCTCGCTACCCGAACAGCGAGAATGCCGCAGCCACCTGGCGGCCATGCAGCACGATGCCCTGGATTTCCACCTCAAGAGCCCGGCGATTCTGGTGATAGGGGCCGTAGCTGCCTCGGCCTCGACCATCCAGGCTTGTGTGCAGCAGGCCTGAGCCGCGCCCTGCGGAGTGGCAAATTCCAGGCAAAGAAAAACCCGGCCATGGCCGGGTTCTTCCAAGCTACAAGACTAATTACTTAGCTTGGGCTTCAACCGAGGCTTCTACGCGACGGTTAACTGCGCGACCAGCTTCAGTTGCGTTGTCGGCAACTGGGCGGGACTCGCCGTAACCAACGGATTGAACGCGGTTAGCGCCAACACCGTACTGGTTAACCAGAACTTGCTTAACGGCGTTTGCACGACGCTCGGACAGTTTCTGGTTGTAAGCGTCAGGACCTACGGAGTCAGTGTGACCTTCAACCACGGTGGTGGTCTGTGGGTACTGCTTCATGAAGTCAGCCAGGTTCTTGATGTCAGCGTAGCTGTTTGGCTTGACGACCGACTTGTCGAAGTCGAACTTCACGTCCAGCTCAACACGTACAACTTCAGCAACCGGAGCTTCTGGAGCTGGCTCTGGAGCAGGTGCTGGAGCTACTGGAGCTGGAGCAACCTTGCCACCGCTACCACCGAAGTTCACACCCAGACCGATGGTCGGAGCGTAGTCCCACTTGCCGTTGTCCAGCTTGTAGTCAGCTTCGACGCCAGCACGGGCGAACAGGTTGTCGGTGAAGTAGTACTTCACGCCAGCGCCTGCAGTCAGGAAGGTCGACTGGTCGCGGCCGCTGTGACCGTCAGCGATCACGTTGGTCATGCTCTTGTGAGCAACACCGCCGGAAACGTATGGACGCAGAGCGTCACCCACGGTACCAAAGTGGTACTGAGCGTTCAGGCCGAAGTTGTCGCCTTTGATCTTCTGGTTACCAGTACCGTCGTTGGAACGGGTGTGGTTAGTGGTGTCGTAAGTAGCGTTCAACGACAGGTCGTCGGTCAGGAAGTAACCGATCGATGCGCCAGGGTTGAAGCCGTCTTCAACGTGGTTGACGCTGTCGTTGTACTGCTTCTTGTAGAACAGTTCACCCTCGACCGCGCCTTGGCCTTGCGCCAGAACGCCGAACGAAGTCACGGCAACAATAGAACCAATGGCAATGCCCAAGGTGTTTTTCAGTTTCATCCGTTAAATCCCCATCTGGTGATTGTAAAGCAGTCCCACATACCGGGGGACAACTCGGCGGTAAGTCTATCAGAACTCACCTAGACGTAAGAGATATTTGCGCCGAACTAAGTTTCAGCAATGCCTGCAAATTTCTCACGCAATTTATCAAGAGCTCGTTTGTAGCGCATTTTCGTCGCGCTCAACCCCATGTGCATGATGTCCGCTATCTCTTGAAACTCCAGCTCTGCGACAAATCGTAGCACCAGAATTTCCCGGTCAATCGGGTTTACGTGCACCAGCCAACGGTCAAGCCCGCCCTTGTCCTCGGGTTTCGGGGCCTTCTCTTCAGAGGCCTCCTCGAGGGGATCAAGACTTAATGCATCCATCAACCGACGCTTACGCCGCTCCTTGCGATACTGCGTGATGCATTCGTTGTACGTGATGCTATATAGCCATGTCTTGAACTTCGATTTACCCTCAAAGTTCTTAAGGCCATACAACACCTTCAACATCACTTCCTGACAGACATCATCCGCATCCCGATCGTTCCCCAGATAACGTGCACAAACATTAAATAGCGTTCTCTGATAGCGCCGCATCAACTCTTCATAGGCGCGTGTTACGTGAAACAGCTCCGTATGTGAGCGCGCAACCAACTCCTCATCAGAGAGCTCGCGGGGGTCATAGCGCGTAGATAGCGATTGGGCTTTATTCAAAACGAGTCGTGCCGACAGTCAGGTCAATGTCCGCCGCAGCCCGGTGGGGGCATTTTGCGGCGGCATACATTAGCAGGGTTTGCCGGGTTAGCGGCTACTTACATGCTGCTCCAGCAGGATCCGATTGGAGAGTGAGACTAGCTCACCCTCCTCGGTCAGCAATGTAGTTTTAACCGTGCCGATCTCCTCGATCTGGCCTTCGACCTCTCCAACACGCACTTGTTGCCCAACCTGGTACAACTCACGCACATAGATTCCAGCAAGAATCTGCCCGGCAATTTCCCGGCTTCCCAAGCCCATGGCCAACGCAACGGCCAGACCAACGGTAATCAAGACGATGACGATCACATGGTTGAGCAGGTCGGTCTTGACCTCCAACTGGCTGATCGCCACGGAAATACTGATGATGATCACCAGCCCCTGGGCAATGCGCCCCAGGCCGCTGGCGTAATCCAGGCCTACGCCTTCCGCCGCGCCGCGCACCAGGCCATTGGCCAGTTGCGCCAGCAGAACTCCCACCAACAGCACCAGCGCAGCACCGAACACCTTCGGCAAATACAGCGCAAGCATGTCGAGCGTAGCCGAAACTCGCTCAAGGCCAAGGGATTCAGCAGCAGAAACCAGGAAGATCAGCAGCACGAACCAGTAGACGATCTTGCCGATCAGGGTCGAGATCGGTACCTGCAGGCCCGCGCGGGACAGCAATTTGGTCAAGCCAGTACCGCCCATCAGGCGATCCAGGCCCAGCTTGGCCAGCAGTTTTGACAGCAGGGTATCGAGCAGCTTGGCCACCACGAAGCCCAGCAACAGCACCACCAGTGCGCCGAACAGGTTGGGAATGAAGTTCGCTACCTTGGTCCACAAGGCGGTCATCGCCGTGACGAGGCTCTGCGTCCAGAGATCCAGTTCCATATTCAATCAGCCTTATCAGCAGTGCGTGCAGTGGATTTACGGCGGGAAACCGGCGCGATATGCGCCGATCCGTTATTCAGGGCGATCATCAGCGCCGGCAGCCAACGGCCCAGCAGGCTGAACAGATCCCCTGCCCCCACTTGGCGGTTGGCGGTTTTCAGTACGCGGCCCAGGCAGGCATCGTCATCGCGGCTCGATGGCGAGGCTTTGAGCATGTCACGCAAGGACTGTTCAAAAGGATCGTGCATACGCACCTCAGGTGATGTCTGGGAAAGACGCGATCAGATTTATTCGGGTCACATGCCGCATCATCACACCCAACGCAAACGGCGAAACAACCACCATTGCCCCAGGGCCACCGACACCAGCAGCAGGCAGGCGACGATAAAGCCATAGGGGCTGGCGGAAAACGGAATGCCGCCCACGTTGATCCCCAGAAGGCCGGTGATAAAGCTCATGGGCAGGAAGATCCCGGTGATGATACCGAAGCGGTACATGGTGCGGTTCATGCGCACGCTCAAGCGCCGGTCTTCGGCCTCCAGCACAAGCCCCACGCGCTCTCGGGTCAGTTCCAGCTCTTCCAGGTAACGGGTCAGGCTGTTGTGCAATTCGTTCCAGTAGTCACCGTCGTCGACGGCGAACCAGGGCAGTTTTATCCGACTTAACTGCGAGAAGATGTCCCGCTGCGGCGCCAGGAAACGCTTGAGCCCGGCCGCTCGGCGACGGATCTGCAAAACGCTGCCATGTTCCGGGGTATACCGTTCGTCGGAATCCAGCTGCTCTTCCTCACCATCCACCACTTCGGAGAGGTCGCTGACCAGATTCTGCACCTTGTGAGTCAGGTATTCGGCCATGTACAGCAGGAGTTCGGCGCAGGTTTTCGGCCCTTTGCCCTCGGCCAGTTGCACCAGCAGCTCATCGGTAGCCCGCAATGGCCGCAGACGCAGGGAGATCACCCGCTGGGCGGAGGCGAAAATGCGCACCGAGACCATGTCCTCGGGCTCGGCCCCCGGGTTGAGGTTGATACCCCGCAGAAACAGCAGCAGTTCCGAGTCCGGCAAGGCCAGCAGCCGCGGCCGGGTGTTTTCCTCCAGCAGCAGGTCGCAGCTGAACTCGCTCAGGCCGCTGGAACGGCGCAGCCAGGTCTGAGTCTGCGGATGACTGCGATCCCAATGCAGCCACAGGCTTTCATGGGCCTGCAGCTGCAGATCGTCGAGATCAGTCCGGGCAATCGAACGCGCACCGCCTTCACCATCCAGCACCAGGGCGTGCACCAGCCCCCATTGCGCGTTTTCTTCCTCGAACATCCTCATCCCTTGTCAGGTCGCCGGTTTATTCAGGCATTTTCAGTGGGCTTGGCGACACGATCACGCCATTGTTGTCGGCGTAGACATACTCGCCCGGACGGAAAGTCACACCGGCAAAGGTCACCGCCACATTCAGATCGCCGATACCGCGCTTGTCGGTCTTCATCGGATGGCTGGCCAGAGCCTGGACTCCGAGATCGGTCTGGGCGATGACGTCCACATCGCGGATGCAGCCGTAGATCACCAGGCCTTCCCAGCCATTTTTCGCCGCTTTCTCGGCCAGCATGTCGCCCAGCAGCGCACGGCGCAGGGAACCACCGCCATCGACCACCAGCACCTTGCCCTGCCCCTTGAGTTCCACCTGTTCCTTGACCAGCGAATTGTCTTCGAAGCACTTGATGGTGACGATTTCGCCACCAAAGGAATCGCGACCACCGAAGTTGCTGAACATGGGTTCAACCACCTGCACCAGGTCCGGGTAGGCATCGCACAGGTCGGGAGTGAGGTAATGATTCATCGAGAAACTCCTGTAGCAGAAAGAACACGATTGAAGGTGTCGGTGATTCCAGGGACAGCCCGTTGAAAAACGAGCCCGGGCGGCAGATGTTTAACCGGCCTGCCCGGGTAGTTGAGCGGTCTGTCAGGTTTTTCCCGGACAAGACCGCAGAACTGAAAAACGACTCAAAAACCGAATATGACCAGAACAACACAATTCGTCATATATTAGCCGCAAGTGCTATCCAGCGAAATGCCCTGGTCTGCACCCACCCCTCAAACCACGGCCAGCTGTTCGGCGGTTCCAGCCACCAGGGGACTGTGCTGATCCTTGAGCCAGCGCGCCACCAGCGGCCAGACCTCGGCCTGCGCCGGCTTGCTCACCAGCATCTCGACATGGCCGAAATTGCTGCTGAAGCCCTGCTCACGCCCCAGGCAGACAAACTGCTTCTGTTCACTGGCCAGTTGCTCGAACAACTTGCGACAGGCCCAGGTCGGGTCCTGGTGATCACCGGCCGCACTCACCGCCAATGCCGGTACCCGAACCTCGGCCAGGCCGGCCCACCAGTCCTTGTCGGCATCGCCGAAACGGCCGAACAGGCCGTGCCAGCGCATGCTTTCCAGGGCCAGGCCAATGGGCTCGTCCTCCGGCCCGCGCTTGAGCCGCGAACCGGACAGCTGGGCAAAACGCTTGATGATCAAGCGCCCGCCCCACTCCACCAGCGGCACCTTCAGGGGCCAGTAGATACGACTGACCTGGGTGCCGAAGAACGCCGCCGAAGCCACCGCCACCTCACCCAGGTACTGCCCGCCCAGAGCCGCAGCCAGGGTAGTGCCGCCCAGGGAATGGCCGATCCAGTGGGGAATCTGCCCGCTTTGCTCGCGCACGAAGGCGGCAATCGCCGGCAGATCGTAGCGGGCGTAGTCGGCCACCCGGTTCTTGCGGTAATCGGTATTGCGTCGCGACAGGCCGTGGCCGCGCATTTCGGGAATCCACACATCGAAACCGGCGCGCGCCAGGTAGGCCCCCAGGCCAATGCCCTTGGGCGAGAACCAGAAGCGCCGGTTGGAAAAGCTGCCATGCAACAGGACCACGGGCACGCCCCGGGCCTCGGGTTCGTCGGCCAGACCCAGACGGGTGACGGCCAGCTCCACCGAGGAGTCGGGACTGTTGCCGGGTTTCAAGCGATAGACATCTTCGCTGAGGTCGCCTCGACGCTCGGCGCTGATCAAGGCGACGGGAAATAGGTTGCTGCTGCTTTGCATATTCTTCTTGCACAAAAAAGGGCGGCATCCAGAAGAAGCGCGCCCTGCTTGAATCTTCAAGAGCCGGCCAGCCTTGCGAACGACCGGCTCCTGGTTCATCTCTTACGCCGCCCCCTGGCCTTCAGCCAGGAAGAACCAGGTTTCCAGTACCGAATCCGGGTTCAGCGACACGCTTTCGATTCCCTGCTCCATCAGCCACTTGGCCAGGTCCGGATGGTCCGAAGGCCCCTGGCCGCAAATGCCGATGTACTTGCCGGCCTTGTTGCAGGCGGCAATGGCATTGGCCAGCAGCTTCTTGACCGCCGGATTACGCTCGTCGAACAGGTGCGCGATGATCCCCGAGTCACGGTCCAGGCCCAGGGTCAGCTGGGTCAGGTCGTTGGAGCCGATGGAGAAGCCGTCGAAGTACTCGAGGAATTCCTCGGCCAGGATGGCGTTGGAAGGCAGTTCGCACATCATGATCACGCGCAGGCCGTTTTCGCCGCGCTTCAGGCCGTTTTCCGCCAGCAGGTCAACCACTTGGCTGGCCTCGCCGAGGGTACGCACGAACGGCACCATGATTTCCACGTTGGTCAGGCCCATCTCGTTGCGCACGCGCTTGAGGGCGCGGCACTCGAGCTCGAAGCAGTCGCGGAAGGATTCGCTGATGTAACGCGAAGCACCGCGGAAGCCCAGCATCGGGTTCTCTTCTTCCGGCTCGTAGAGCTTGCCGCCGATCAGGTTGGCGTATTCGTTGGACTTGAAGTCCGACAGGCGCACGATGACCTTTTTCGGGGTAAAGGCAGCCGCCAGGGTGCTGATGCCTTCAACCAGCTTGTCGACGTAGAAGTCCACCGGGTCGTGATAGCCGGCAATGCGCTTGTCGACGCTGTCCTTGATTTCCTGCGGCAGCCCGGCGTAGTTCAGCAGCGCCTTGGGGTGCACGCCGATCATGCGGTTGATGATGAATTCCAGGCGGGCCAGGCCCACGCCGGCATTCGGCAGCTGGGCGAAGTCGAAGGCACGATCCGGGTTGCCGACGTTCATCATGATCTTGAACGGCAGCTCCGGCATGGCGTCCACCGAGTTCTGCTTGATGTCGAAGCCCAGTTCGCCTTCGAAAATCAGGCCGGTATCGCCTTCGGCGCAGGAAACGGTGACGCCCTGGCCATCCTTCAGCAACTGGGTGGCGTTGCCGCAACCCACAACCGCAGGAATACCCAGCTCACGGGCAATGATCGCCGCGTGGCAGGTACGCCCGCCACGGTTGGTGACAATGGCGCTGGCGCGCTTCATCACTGGTTCCCAGTCCGGGTCGGTCATGTCGGAAACCAGCACGTCGCCAGCCTGGACCTTGTCCATCTCCGACACGTCCCTGATGATCCGCACCTTGCCGGCGCCGATGCGCTGGCCGATGGCCCGGCCTTCCACCAGCACCTTGCCGGTTTCCTTGAGCAGGTAGCGCTCCATGACATTGGCCTGGGTGCGGCTCTTCACGGTTTCCGGACGGGCCTGCACGATGTACAGCTTGCCGTCGTCACCGTCCTTGGCCCATTCGATGTCCATCGGGCACTGGTAGTGCTTCTCGATGATCATCGCCTGCTTGGCCAGCTCGCTGACTTCGGCGTCGCTCAGGCAGAAACGCGCGCGATCGGCGGCGTCCACGTCCACAGTCTTCACCGAGCGACCGGCCTTGGCCTCGTCGCCGTAGATCATCTTGATCGCCTTGCTGCCCAGGTTGCGGCGCAGGATCGCCGGGCGGCCAGCGGCCAGGGTGTTCTTGTGGACGTAGAATTCATCCGGGTTGACCGCACCCTGGACCACGGTTTCACCCAGGCCGTAGGCGCCGGTGATGAACACCACGTCACGGAAGCCCGATTCGGTATCCAGGGTGAACATCACGCCGGCGGTGCCGGTTTCAGAACGCACCATGCGCTGCACGCCGGCAGACAGGGCCACCAGCTTGTGGTCGAAACCCTGGTGAACGCGGTAGGAAATGGCGCGGTCGTTGAACAAGGAAGCGAACACTTCCTTGGCGGCGCGAATCACGTTGTCCACGCCACGGATATTGAGGAAGGTTTCCTGCTGGCCGGCGAAGGAGGCGTCCGGCAGGTCTTCAGCAGTGGCCGAGGAACGCACGGCCACGGCGATGTCCGGATTGCCCGCCGACAGTGCGGCGAAAGCGGTACGGATTTCGGTATTGAGGCGCTCGGGGAACTCGGCCTCCATGATCCACTGGCGGATCTGTGCGCCGGTCTTGGCCAGGGCGTTCACATCATCGACATCCAACGCGTCGAGCGCGGCATGGATCTGCTCGTTCAGGCCACTGAGCTCAAGAAAATCACGATAAGCCTGAGCTGTCGTGGCGAAGCCACCAGGGACCGATACGCCCGCACCTGCGAGGTTGCTGATCATCTCGCCCAGGGATGCGTTCTTGCCCCCCACATGCTCAACATCGTGTTTGCCGAGCTTATCGAGGGAAACTACGTACTCTACCAAGGTGATCTCTCCACTAACTGTGTTGGAAAAGCTCAGAAACGGGCTGCTCTATGGCAGGTTTGCCCGCTATATGGCCTGGACTTGGAAAATAAGTGAGAATGCGGGCCATTCCCGGCCGACAAATCGCGCCTATCATATCCAAGAATCGTCACTAGCTTAAGGCCCAAGCCGCAAATGAAACGATCTGCTTTCTTTATCTCCGATGGCACCGGTATCACCGCGGAAACCCTAGGCCAGAGCCTTTTGGCGCAGTTCGAAAACATTACCTTCAGCAAATTCACGCGGCCGTACATCGACAGCGTGGAAAAAGCGCGGGCCATGGTACAGCAAATCAATATAGCCGCCGAAAAAGACGGCTACCGGCCCATCATCTTCGACACCATCGTCAATCAGAACATTCGTGAGATCCTCGCCACCTCCAATGGTTTCATGATCGACATCTTCTCCACCTTCCTCGCGCCCCTGGAACAGGAGTTGAGCGAGCATTCCTCCTACTCCGTGGGCAAGTCCCATTCCATTGGCCACAACTCCAACTACATGGAGCGGATCGAGGCGGTGAACTTCGCCCTGGACAACGACGACGGCGCCCGCACCCACTACTACGACAAGGCCGACCTGATCCTGGTGGGCGTGTCGCGCTGCGGCAAGACCCCGACCTGCCTGTATATGGCCATGCAATTCGGCATCCGCGCGGCCAACTACCCGCTGACCGAAGAAGACATGGAGCGCCTGCAACTGCCCAACGCCCTGCGCGCCCACAAGCATAAGCTGTTCGGCCTGACCATCGACCCCGACCGCCTCACCGCGATCCGCAACGAGCGCAAGCCCAACAGCCGCTATTCCAGCTTTGCCCAGTGCGAATTCGAAGTGCGCGAAGTGGAAAACCTGTTCCGTCGCGAAAACATCCCCCACATCAATTCCACGCATTTCTCGGTGGAAGAGATCTCGGCCAAGATCCTCGTGGAAAAAGGCGTGGAACGGCGCTTCAAGTAATCCCTGCAGCGCCGGCGCGGGCCTTGATGCCCCCGCCGGCGCGCTGCCTTACCAATCCGCCACCCCACCCTCCTGCTTCAGGGCCGCAGCCAGCAGGGCAAAGCCTTCGAGCAGCCGCTGATCATCGACGCTGGTGTTGCACACACTGGCCCGAATGAACTGCGGCACCGCCGCCTGGCCCACGGCAAAGGCTTCGGCGGTGGCCACCCAATAGTGCTGGCGCCGCAGTTGCTCTTCGATTTCCGAAGCTCGCCAAGGCTCGGCCACCTTGATCCAGAAATGCGGACAACCGTCCGGACTGCGCCAATCCAACCCCTCCAGCAAGCCCGCCACCCGCCCTTTGCGCCGGGCGATCTCGGCCATCTGCTGCTGGCGCAGACGCTCGGCCAGCCCGCTGGCGATCCACCCGGCGGCCAATTCCAGCGGCAAGGGCGTGGCCATCCAGCAGGTAGCCCGTAGCGCTGCGGCCAAACGTCCCACCAAGGGCTGCGGTGCATGCACAAAACCGACCCGCAGTCCGGCCGCCAGCGCCTTGCTCAGGCCACTGATCAGCAGCGTGCGTTCCGGGGCGAAGTGCGCCAGCGGCGCCGGACGCCGGTCCATCAGCACGGCATGGGTCTCGTCTTCAAGAATCAACAGATTGTGCCGCCGACAGACCTCCACCAGCGCCTCCCGACGCGCCACCGGCTGCACCGTGGCCGTCGGGTTCTGCAAGGTCGGCGTGCAATACAGCGCGCTGATCCGGTGCTGCTGGCAGGCTTCGTCCAGCGCCTGGGGCAGCAAGCCCTGCTCATCCATGGGCAAGCCCACAAGCTTGATACCCAGCATCCGCGCAGTGCTGATCAGGCCCGGATACGTCAGCTGTTCGGTGGCCAAGGTATCCCCGGCCTTGAGCAGCGCCAGCAGGGCGACATGCAATCCGTGCTGGGCACCATTGACGCACAGCACCTGCGCGGGATCGGCCACCAGCCCCTCCTGGGTCAGCCAGTGCGCGCCCGCTTCACGGTAGCGCGCCAACCCGGCCTCGGGGCCATAGCGGCTGATCTGCTGCAGCGCATGGGCATCCTCCGCCAGGGCCCGCAGGCTCTGGGCGATAAATCGCGTTTCCTGCCCGGGGATATGGGTATTGCGGCTCATGTCGAACATCTGCGGCATTTCGTCGCCGACATTGCGAAACCCGGCATCGCGCTGGCGCTGCAGGCCGTCCTGACGCACATAGGTGCCATCCCCCACCCGCGCCACCACCTGCCCCAGGCGCTCCAGTTCGGCGTAGGCGCGGCTGATGGTGCCAATGGTCACGCCCAACTGATCCGCCAACAGGCGATGGGGCGGCAGCTTGCTGCCAGCCGCCAGCGCCCCCTCCTCGATGGCTTTGTCCAGGGCCGCGGCCAGCCGCTTGTACTTGGCGCCCAGGCCTTTTTGCAAGGCGGAACGCAATATTGACACCGTGTCAATACTTACTTTGACAGCCATCATTTCCCTCAATAACGTGCGCAAAAGGTTCAATTACCGGAAATGGCTCGCTCACTATAGGAGTCAATGACCCAACACGGAAGGAAGGCCAGCGTGAGCATCCGCACCGCCGCACCCGCTACCCAGGCAATGCCGCGCCACTGGCTCGGCAGCTTGCTGACCTGCACCCTGTTCCTGATTGTCTGCCTGAGCTGGGGCACCACCTGGCTGGGGATCAAGATCGCCGTGGAAAGCGTGCCACCGCTGACCGCCGCCGGGTTGCGCTTCCTGATTGCCTTCCCGCTGTTCGCCTGCTTTGCCTGGCTGCGTCGCGAGCCCCTGATGTTTCCCAAGAGCCATCGGGGCTTCCTGCTGTTCGTCACCCTGTGCTACTTCAGCCTGCCCTACACCCTGCTCAACTACGGCGAGGTGCATGTTTCTTCCGGCCTGACCGCACTGCTGTTCAGTTGCATGCCGGTATTTATCCTGATTTTTTCCGCCTTGCTGCTGCGGCAGAAGATTCACCTGGGGCAATTGCTCGGTATCGCCATCGGCTTCGCCAGCCTGTTGCAGATCATTCGCGGCCAAGGCTTGCTCAGCGACCACAACGAACTCTCGGGGGTATTGGCGATTCTCGGCGCAGCACTGCTGCATGCGCTGTGCTACGTGGTCACCAAGAAACACGGCGGCGCCATCAGCGTGATCACCTACAACGCCCTGCCGATCGGCATCGCCGGCCTGCTGCTGTGCCTGGCCGGGCTCTGGCTGGAAACCCCGGACTTTGCCGCCATCAGCCCGCGCTCCTGGGGCGCCCTGCTGTACCTGGGGCTGGCCGCCTCGGTAGGCGGATTCATCGTCTATTTTTTCCTGCTCAAGCGCCTGAACCCAGTGGTGCTGTCCTTTGTGTTCATCATCTTCCCGGTGTTCGCGGTAATCATCGGTGCCTGGTACGAAGGCCAGAGCCTGTCTCGCGACCTGCTGCTGTATTCCACCACCCTGCTCGGCGGCTTCGCCATCAGCAAATTGCCCCTGGACAAATGGCTGTCCAGAAACGATGGCCAATAGACTCTGTAGGAGCGAGCTTGCTCGCGATGCTTCTCGGAACGCCAGGTTCGCCCGGCAAGCCAGCGTCATCGTTGACGATCATCGCGAGCGAGCTCGCTCCTACAAGGGTGGGTTTCAGATCACCAGCAGGTCGACGAAGCGGTGTACCGGAGTGGCCTCCAGGCCTGCCTGGTCCTTGCACAGCTGGAAAATCTGCGCCGAGCGCTGGGCCGTGAAGCGCGTGGCCAGGTTGGCCTTGAACTTGTCTTCCAGCAACGGGATGCCCTCGGCACGGCGGCGCCGATGGCCAATGGGGTATTCCACCGCCACCTGCTCGGTGCTGGAGCCGTCCTTGAAGAACACCTGGATCGCGTTGGCAATCGAGCGCTTGTCGGCCTCCAGGTATTCACGGGTGTAACGCGGCTCCTCGACGATCTGCATCTTCTCGCGCAACTGATCGATGATCGGGTGCGCTGCATGGAAGTCGTCCTCATAGTGCTCGGCCACCAGGGTGCCGAACACCAGGGGCACGGCGGTCATGTACTGCAGGCAATGATCGCGGTCAGCGGCATTGGCCAGGGGGCCGACCTTGGAAATAATGCGGATCGCCGACTCATGGGTGGTGATGAGGATACGGTCGATGTCATCCAGGCGATCGCGCACCAACGGGTGCAGGGTCACGGCCGCCTCGCAGGCGGTTTGCGCATGGAACTCCGCCGGGAAACTGATCTTGAACAGCACGTTTTCCATCACGTAGCTGGCGTATTTCTGCGGCAGGCTAAATTGCCGCTGGCCCTCTGGCTTGAGCGCCAGATCCTTGTTGGTATGGCTGAACAGCACGTCATAGAACCCCCACTGCGGCGCACTCAGCACCCCGGGAATACCCATCTCGCCACGCAAGGCGATATCCGCCAGGCGCACCCCACGACTGGAGGCATCCCCCGCCGCCCAGGACTTGCGCGAACCGGCATTCGGCGCGTGCCGATAGGTGCGCAGCGCCTGGCCGTCGACAAAGGCCTGGGACAGCGCCGCCAGCAACTGCTCGCGATTGGCCCCCATCAGCTTGGCGCAGACCGCCGTAGACGCCACTTTCACCAGCAGCACATGGTCGAGCCCGACCCGGTTGAAGGAGTTTTCCAGGGCCAGCACACCCTGGATCTCGTGGGCCATGACCATGGCCTTGAGCACATCGCCCATGGTCAGCGCTACCTCGCCATTGGCCACGCGCTTTTGCGACAGGTGATCGGCCACCGCCAGAATGCCGCCGAGGTTGTCCGAAGGGTGCCCCCATTCGGCCGCGAGCCAGGTGTCGTTGTAGTCCAGCCAGCGCACGATGCAGCCGATGTCCCAGGCCGCCTTGACCGGGTCCAGCCGATAGCTGGTGCCAGGCACCCGCGCACCATGGGGCACCACTGTGCCTTCGACGATCGGCCCCAGATGCTTGGTGCATTCGGGGAAACGCAGGGCCAGCAGGCCACAGCCCAGGGTGTCCATCAGGCAATTGCGCGCAGTGTCGAGGGCTTCCCGGGAATCGATGGAATAACCCAGGACGTAGTCGGCGATGTCCTGCAGTACCTGGTCGTAATCGGGGCGGTTGTTCAGGTCAACGTTGCTGCTCATAAGCGATGCACTCCAGTAACGGCTTGTAGGTGGGTGGTTTCCTCAGTCACAGGTTCAGGTCAATAACGGCATCGCAGGTCTGCGCCTGCTCAGCAATTCACTATGTATGAGTGGCGAGGGAGCTTGCTCCCGCTGGGCGGCACAGCCGCCCCAAAGGCGAGCCGCGCGTTGCAGCAGGTAAGGCGTTACGCACGCTACTCACCGGAGCGCCGGCCGGCCGAGCGGGAGCAAGCTCCCTCGCCACGGCCAGCCCCCAGCTTTTCTTTCTAGAAACTATCGCCAGGCACCCGCACCCAGCCCTCCATCAGCACCCGTGCGCTGCGGCTCATGATGGCCTTGACCACTGTCCACTCGGCGCCGTTCTGGGTGGCTTCGGCGCCCACCCGCAAGGTGCCCGAAGGATGGCCGAAACGCACCGCGCTACGTGCCCCGCCACCAGCGGCGAGGTTGACCAGGGTGCCCGGAATCGCCGCCGCGGTGCCAATCGCCACTGCGGCGGTGCCCATCATCGCGTGGTGCAGCTTGCCCATGGACAGGGCGCGCACCAGCAGGTCGACGTCTCCGGCCTTGATCGCCTTGCCGCTGGACGCCTGGTAGTCCGCAGGCGCGGCGACAAAGGCCACCTTTGGCGTGTGCTGGCGCTGGGCAGCTTGATCCAGGTGCTGGATCAGGCCCATGCGCAGGGCGCCGTGGGCACGGATGCTCTCGAACATCGCCAGGGCCTTGGGGTCGCCATTGATATCGCCCTGCAGCTCGGTGCCGCGATAACCGATGTCCGCCGCATTGATAAAGATGGTGGGAATCCCGGCGTTGATCAGGGTCGCCTTGAAGGTGCCGACACCCGGCACTTCCAGGTCGTCCACCAGGTTGCCGGTGGGGAACATCGAACCGCCGGCGCCCTCCTCCTCGGCCGCGGGGTCAAGGAATTCCAGCTGCACTTCGGCGGCCGGGAAGGTCACCCCATCCAGCTCGAAATCGCCGGTCTCCTGCACCGCGCCCTCGGTGATCGGCACGTGGGCGATGATGCTCTTGCCGATATTGGCCTGCCAGATACGCACCACCGCCACGCCGTTGCGGGGAATCCGGCTGGGGTCCACCAAGCCACTGCTGATGGCGAAGGAGCCCACCGCTGCCGAGAGGTTGCCGCAGTTGCCGCTCCAGTCGACGAAGGCCTTGTCGATGGCCACCTGGCCAAACAGGTAGTCGACGTCGTGGTCGGCCTTGATGCTCTTGGACAGGATCACCGTCTTGCTGGTGCTGGAGGTGGCGCCGCCCATGCCGTCGATCTGCTTGTCATAGGGATCGGGGCTGCCGATCACCCGCAACAGCAGGGCATCGCGAGCCGCGCCCGGCAGTTGCGCCGCCTCGGGCAGGTCCTGCAGGTTGAAGAACACACCCTTGCTGGTGCCGCCCCGCATGTAGGTGGCGGGAATCTTGATTTGCGCTACGAATGCCATGAATTTCAGGTCCCGATAATGACCGCGGGCGGCGCCTTGAGGCCCGCCCGCGGTACGTCACTTAACTGGCTACTGCCGATTCCAGGAAGTCCTGGGCGAAACGTTGCAACACCCCGCCGGCCTCGTAGATCGACACCTCTTCGGCGGTGTCGAGGCGGCAGGTCACCGGCACTTCAAGGCGCTCGCCATTGCGGCGGTTGATCACCAGG
Organism: Pseudomonas sp. NFXW11; assembly: GCF_049887815.1. Lineage (NCBI taxonomy): Bacteria > Pseudomonadati > Pseudomonadota > Gammaproteobacteria > Pseudomonadales > Pseudomonadaceae > Pseudomonas > Pseudomonas sp. NFXW11. The sequence goes on from NZ_JAGEKI010000005.1 coordinate 292,312, forward strand.
GTCAACTGCGCCCGTGGCGTACGCGCGCCGACTACGTCGTAGGTCTCGGTGCCGTCGATGCCCAGGGTCTTGCGGTCGGTGCCGGGCAGGAACTCCAGGGGCAACACGCCCATGCCCACCAGGTTGGTGCGGTGGATGCGCTCGAAGCCTTCGGCAGCGATGGCTTCCACCCCCGCCAGACGCACGCCCTTGGCCGCCCAGTCGCGGGACGATCCCTGGCCGTAGTCGCCGCCGGCGATGATGATCAGCGGCTGCTTGCGCTGCATGTAGGTTTCGATGGCTTCCCACATCCGCGTGACCTGGCCTTCCGGCTCGATCCGCGCCAGGGAACCCTGCTTGACCTTGCCGTTTTCCTGGACCATTTCGTTGAACAGTTTCGGGTTGGCAAAGGTGGCGCGCTGGGCGGTCAGGTGGTCGCCACGGTGGGTGGCGTAGGAGTTGAAGTCCTCCTCCGGCAGGCCCATTTTCGCCAGGTACTCACCGGCCGCGCTGTCCAGCATGATGGCGTTGGACGGCGACAGGTGGTCGGTGGTGATGTTGTCCGGCAGCACTGCCAGCGGGCGCATCCCGGTCAGGCTGCGCTCACCGGCCAGAGCCCCTTCCCAGTACGGCGGACGGCGGATATAGGTGCTTTGCGGGCGCCAGTCGTACAGCGGTTCGACTTTCGGGCCGGTGTCTTCATGCACGGCGAACATCGGAATGTACACCTGGCGGAACTGCTCCGGCTTGACCGCGGCCTTGACCACCGCATCGATTTCCTCGTCGCTCGGCCAGATGTCCTTGAGGCGGATTTCCCGACCGCTGGCGTCCAGGCCCAGCACGTCCTTCTCGATATCGAAACGGATGGTGCCGGCGATGGCGTAAGCCACCACCAGGGGCGGCGAAGCCAGGAACGCCTGCTTGGCGTAAGGGTGGATACGCCCGTCGAAGTTGCGGTTGCCCGAGAGCACTGCGGTGGCGTACAGGTCGCGGTCGATGATCTCTTTCTGGATCACCGGGTCCAGGGCACCGGACATGCCGTTGCAGGTGGTGCAGGCGAAGGCCACCACACCAAAGCCCAGCTGCTCCAGCTCATGCCCCAGGCCGGCCTCTTCCAGGTACATGGCCACGGTTTTCGAACCCGGGGCCAGGGACGACTTGACCCAGGGCTTGCGGGTCAGGCCCAGCCGGTTGGCATTGCGTGCCAGCAGGCCAGCGGCGATCACATTGCGCGGGTTGCTGGTGTTGGTGCAGCTGGTGATGGCGGCGATGATCGTCGCGCCGTCGGGCATCTGCCCCGGAGTTTGTGACCACTGCCCGGCAATGCCCTTGGCCGCCAGGTCGCTGGTGGCGACCCGGGCGTGGGGGTTGCTCGGCCCGGCCATATTGCGCACCACCGACGACAAGTCGAACTGCAGGCCACGCGGGTAACGGGCGTGCTTCAGGCTGTCGGCCCAGAGGCCGGTGTGCTTGGCGTAGCTTTCCACCAGGCGCACTTGCTGGTCTTCACGGCCGGTGAGCTTGAGGTAATCGATGGTCTGCTGGTCGATGTAGAACATCGCCGCGGTGGCGCCGTATTCCGGGGCCATGTTGGAGATGGTGGCACGGTCGCCCAGGGTCAGCGCCGCCGCGCCTGCACCGAAGAACTCCAGCCAGGCCCCCACCACCTTCTGCTTGCGCAGGAACTCGGTCAGCGCCAGCACCATGTCGGTGGCGGTGATCCCCGGTTGCAGCTTGCCGGTGAGCTCGACGCCGACGATTTCCGGCAGGCGCATCCAGGAGGCGCGGCCAAGCATGACGTTCTCGGCTTCCAGGCCGCCCACGCCGATGGCGATCACCCCCAGGGCGTCCACATGCGGGGTATGGCTGTCGGTGCCGACGCAGGTATCAGGGAAGGCCACGCCATCGCGCACCTGGATCACCGGCGACATTTTCTCCAGGTTGATCTGGTGCATGATGCCGTTGCCCGGCGGAATCACGTCGACGTTCTTGAAGGCCTTCTTGGTCCAGTTGATGAAGTGGAAACGGTCTTCGTTGCGCCGGTCTTCGATGGCGCGGTTCTTGTCGAAGGCATCCGGGTCGAAGCCACCGCACTCCACGGCCAGGGAGTGGTCGACGATCAACTGGGTCGGCACCACCGGGTTGACCAGCGCCGGGTCACCGCCCTGGTCGGCAATGGCGTCGCGCAGGCCGGCCAGGTCCACCAGCGCGGTCTGGCCGAGAATGTCGTGGCACACCACGCGGGCCGGGAACCAGGGGAAATCCAGGTCATCGCGGCGTTCGATCAGTTGCATCAGCGAGGCATCGAGGGTCGCCGGGTCGCAGCGCCGCACCAGGTTTTCCGCCAGTACCCGGGCGGTATAGGGCAGGCCGTCGTAAGCACCGGGCTGCAGGGCCTCGACCGCCGCACGGGCGTCGAAATAGTCCAGCTGGCTGCCGGGCAGCGTCTTGCGAAATTCAGTGTTCATGGTCAGGACTCGGTCACGGTAGTTTCGAAGGGAGCGCCCGGCACTGTGTTGAATGGACACCTGTTCCTGGTAGGAGCGAGCTTGCTCGCGATGACTGAATCGGCTCCAACATCGACTTCAGCTGATCCAGCGCGATCGCGAGCAAGCTCGCTCCTACAGGTTCGTGGTGCATTCAAGCCACGGTGCTGGCGCCCTCCTGGTCAGCGACGTTCGATTGGCACGAACTTGCGCTGTTCGACGCCGGTGTACTCGGCGCTGGGTCGGATGATGCGGTTGTTGGCACGCTGCTCGAACACGTGGGCGGCCCAGCCGGTCAGGCGCGAGCAGACGAAGATCGGCGTGAACAGCTTGGTCGGAATGCCCATGAAGTGGTAAGCCGAGGCATGGTAGAAGTCGGCGTTGGGGAACAGCTTCTTCTGTTCCCACATGGTCTTGTCGATGGCTTCGGAAACCGGGAACAGCACCTGGTCGCCGACCTCGTCGGAGAGCTTTTTCGACCAGCCCTTGATCACCTCGTTGCGCGGGTCGGACTCTTTGTAGATGGCATGGCCGAAGCCCATGATCTTGTCCTTGCGCTCGAGCATCCGCAGCAGTTCGGCGGTAGCCTCCTCTGGGTTGCTGAAGCGCTCGATCAGTTCCATTGCCGCTTCGTTGGCACCGCCATGCAGCGGGCCGCGCAGCGAGCCGATGGCCGCGGTGACGCAGGAGTACAGGTCAGACAGGGTCGAGGCACAGACCCGGGCGGTGAAGGTGGAAGCGTTGAACTCGTGTTCGGCGTAGAGGATCAGCGACACGTTCATCACCTTCACGTGCAGCTCGCTGGGCTTCTTGCCATGCAGCAGGTGCAGGAAGTGGCCGCCGATGGACGGCTCGTCGCTGACGCACTTGATGCGCACGCCGTCATGGCTGAAGCGGTACCAGTAGCACATGATCGCCGGGAAGGCCGCCAGCAGGCGGTCGGTCACGTCGTGCTGCTGGGAGAAGTCTTTCTCCGGCTCGATATTGCCGAGGAACGAGCAGCCGGTGCGCATCACATCCATCGGATGGGCCTGGGCCGGAATGCGCTCCAGCACTTCCTTCAGTGCCTGGGGCAGATCCCGCAGCTTGCTCAGCTTGGCGCTGTAGGCGTCCAGTTGTTCCTGGGTCGGCAGCTCGCCGTAGAGCAGCAGGTAGGCGATTTCCTCGAACTGCGCATCGGCCGCCAGTTCGCGCACGTCATAGCCGCGATAGGTCAGCCCGGCACCGGCCTGGCCCACGGTGGACAGCGCGGTCTGGCCGGCCACCTGGCCGCGCAGACCTGCGCCACTCAATACTTTTGCTTCGGCCATTGCTCTCTCCAATCTTGAATTTGTTAGGGACTTGGCAACTTCACGGGTCGGGGCTCCCCCGACACTGTAGGAGCGAGCTTGCTCGCGATCTGGACTCACTCCCACAAGAACTGATTCAGCCTTTCTTCTGCGCGAACAAGGCGTCGAGCTTCTGCTCGAAGCTGTGGTAGTCGATGCGCTCGTACAACTCCATGCGGGTTTGCATGGTGTCGATCACGTTTTGCTGGGTGCCGTCACGACGGATCGCGGTGTAGACGTTTTCCGCCGCCTTGTTCATGGCGCGGAACGCCGACAGCGGGTACAGCACCAGGGAAACATCCACGGATTTCAACTGTTCGGTGGTGTACAGCGGGGTGGCGCCAAACTCGGTGATATTGGCCAGGATCGGCGCTTTCACCCGGTCGGCGAAGATCTTGTACATCTCAAGCTCGGTGATGGCTTCCGGGAACACCATGTCGGCGCCCGCCTCGATGCACGCCGCAGCGCGCTCCAGGGCCGACTCCAGGCCCTCCACCGCCAGGGCGTCGGTGCGCGCCATGATCACGAAGCTGTCGTCGGTGCGGGCATCCACCGCGGCCTTGATGCGGTCGACCATTTCCTGCTGGGAAACGATTTCCTTGTTGGGCCGGTGGCCGCAACGCTTGGCGCCCACCTGGTCTTCGATATGGATCGCCGCGGCGCCGAACTTGATCATCGACTTGACCGTACGCGCCACGTTGAAGGCCGAGGAACCGAAGCCGGTGTCCACGTCCACCAGCAGCGGCAGGTCGCAGACATCGGTGATGCGCCGCACATCGGTCAGCACATCGTCGAGGCCGGTGATGCCCAGGTCCGGCACGCCGAGGGAACCGGCGGCGACCCCGCCACCGGACAGGTAGATGGCCTTGAAACCGGCGCGCTTGGCCAGCAGGGCGTGGTTGGCGTTGATCGCACCGACCACTTGCAACGGCTGTTCACTGGCGACCGCATCGCGGAAACGCTGGCCTGGAGTGCTCTTGTTGGAACTCATGACTCACCTCGTGGAGTGGCTGTCGGATGGGCGCTGTCCTGGTAGTGACGCGCAATATTGCGTTTCGAGGCGCCGATGTGGCGGCGCATCAACAACTCGGCCAGTTCGCCGTCGCGATCGGCAATGGCGTCGAGAATCCGGTGGTGTTCGGCAAAGGCCTGGTGCGGGCGGTTGGGGGTCGCGGAAAACTGGATGCGGTACATGCGCACCAGTTGATACAGCTCGCCGCAGAGCATTTGCGTAAGGGTGCGGTTGCCCGCGCCCTGGATGATCCGGTAGTGGAAGTCGAAATCCCCTTCCTGCTGGTAATAGCCCACCCCGGCCTGGAACGCCGCGTCGCGCTCGTGGGTGTCCAGCACCCGGCGAAGCTCGTCGATTTCCTCGGTGGTCATGCGCTCCGCCGCCAGGCGACAGGCCATGCCCTCCAGGGATTCACGGATTTCGTAGAGCTCGATCAGCTCGGCATGGCTCAGGGACACCACCCGGGCCCCGACATGGGGCACCCGCACCAGCAGGCGCTGGCCTTCCAGGCGGTGGATGGCCTCGCGCAGCGGGCCGCGGCTAATGCCGTAGGTACGCGCCAGCTCCGGCTCGGAGATCTTGCTGCCCGGGGCAATCTCGCCCTTGACGATGGCGGCCTGGATGCGTCGGAAGACGTTTTCGGACAAGGTCTCGGAATCGTCCTGGGCCGGCAGCGGATGTTCCAGTTGATCCAGCATATTGTCGACACCTTGAAAATCAATATGGCGAAAACTAGCCAATCGCCCTTTAACAGTCAAAGGAAAAATGGAGATTGTCGACAATCGTCTAATAACTCTCTCGCCGCCAAACGAGACGAAAGGCCCGCCCCCGGCGCTGGCGCCATAAAACCAGCATGCTAGAATGCCGCCCGCATTGGCCTGTCATCTATTTATGGCAAGCACACGAGGGAGCTTGCGCAGCAATGCCGGTCGCCTTGAACTGAAGAACCCATGTCACCCGTCAGGATCTATGAGACTCAAGGCCCTTCTCCCACTGCTCTGCCTGCTGATGCTTCCCGCCATCGGCAACGCCGCCGGCAAGACCGTCTACGGCTTGAATGAATACGCGAACCTGGCAGGCATCGACCTGGAGGTCGCCGCCAAGCTCGACACCGGGGCCAAGACCGCTTCCCTGAGTGCCCGCGACATCAAGCGCTTCAAGCGCGACGGCGAATCCTGGGTGCGTTTCTACCTGGCCATCGACACCGCCCACTCCCACCCCATCGAGCGGCCCCTGGCCCGGGTCAGCAAGATCAAGCGCCGCGCCGGCGACTATGACCCCGATGAGGACAAGAACTACACCGCACGGCCGGTCATCGCCCTGGATGTATGCATGGGCAGCGCCCTGCGCAGCATCGAAGTGAACTTGACCGACCGCAGCACCTTCCAATACCCGCTGCTGATCGGCTCCGAAGCCCTGAAACGCTTCGACGCGCTGGTCGACCCCAGTCTCAAATACGCTGCCGGCAAACCCGCCTGCGCCACTGACGCTTATTCCGCAGAGTAATTCCAATGCGCTCTCTTACCCTCCATCTGAAAGTCCTGATCGCCGTGCTGGTGGTGCTGGGCATTTCGATCACGGCCTATCAGATCTTCGTGCTCGGCATTCCGGTAACCGAAGACGCCACCGACGACCTGTGGAATATCGATGCCAAGGTCGAGTTCGTGGCCAACGGCAAGGACCCGATCAAGATCCAGATGTTCGTGCCGCCCCTGAGCCGGGATTACGTGAGCCTCAACGAGAGCTTCATTTCCAACAACTACGGGGTGGCGGTGAACCGCGTCGACGGCAACCGCAAGGTCACCTGGTCGGCACGCCGGGCCAAGGGCAACCAGACCCTGTACTACCGCCTGGTGCTGACCAAGCGCTACAGCGCCGAGAAAGCCAAGGTCAAGGGCCCGACCTTCCGCGACAGCATGGCCGTGGAAGGCCCGGAGAAGATCGCCGCCGAAGCCCTGCTGGCACCGATCCGCCAGCACTCGGCCGACGTCGAGACCTTTATCAGCGAGGCCATCAAGCGGGTCAACAACGCCAACGACGACAACGCCAAGCTGCTGCTGGCGGGGGATCCGTCCAGCGCCAACAAGGCCAAGATCGTCGAACTGCTGCTATCCATCGCCCACGTGCCGGCGGAGAAGGTCCACACCATTCGCCTGGTGGCCGACCAGCCGCAAACCCCGGAGCTCTGGCTGCGCAGCTTCAACGGCACCGACTGGCTGTACTTCAACCCGGAAACCGGCGAACAGGGCATGCCCAGCGACCGCCTGTTGTGGTGGACCGGTGACGACAACCTGATCAGCGTCGATGGCGGCAAGAAGGCCAATGTCACCTTCAGCATGAACAACAGCGAGATGAACGCCATCCGCCTGGCCAAGCTGACCGACGAGAACACCGACGCCAACTTCCTCGAATACTCGCTGTACGGCCTGCCACTGCAAACCCAGCAGACCTTCATGATCATGGTGATGATCCCCATCGGCGTGCTGGTGATCCTGGTGCTGCGCAACCTGATCGGCCTGCAGACCCTGGGCACCTTCACCCCGGTGCTGATCGCCCTGGCATTCCGCGAGACCCAGCTGGGCTTCGGTATCGTGCTGTTCACGGTGATCACCGCGCTGGGGCTGTCGCTGCGCTCCTACCTGGAGCACCTGAAACTGCAGATGCTGCCACGCCTGTCGGTGGTGCTGACCTTCGTCGTGGTGCTGATCGCCGCCATCAGCCTGTTCAGCCACAAACTGGGCCTGGAGCGCGGGCTGTCGGTGGCGCTGTTCCCGATGGTGATCCTGACCATGACCATCGAACGCCTGTCCATCACCTGGGAAGAGCGCGGCGGCGGCCATGCGATGAAAGTCGCGGTGGGCACCCTGTTCGCCGCCTCCCTGGCGCACCTGATCATGAGCGTGCCGGAGCTGGTCTACTTCGTCTTCACCTTCCCGGCGATGCTGCTGATCCTGGTGGGCTTCATGCTGGCGATGGGTCGCTACCGCGGCTACCGCCTGACGGAGCTGGTGCGCTTCAAGGCCTTCGTCAAGGCGGACTCCTGATGTTCGGCCTGTGGAAAACCTGGAAAGCCCTGGAAGCGCGGGGAATCATGGGCATCAACCGGCGTAACGCCGACTACGTGCTCAAGTACAACAAGCGCAGCCTGTACCCGATCGTGGATGACAAGATCATCACCAAGGAACGGGCGATCAAGGCCGGCATCCATGTGCCGGAGCTGTACGGGGTGATTTCCACCGAGAAGGAAATCGACAAGCTCGACCAGATCATCGGTAACCGCAACGACTTCGTGATCAAGCCGGCCCAGGGCGCCGGCGGCGACGGCATCATCGTGATCGCCGACCGCTTCGAGGGCCGCTACCGCACCGTGTCCGGGAAGATCATCAGCCACGAGGAGATCGAGCACCATATCTCCAGCATCCTCACCGGCCTGTATTCCCTGGGCGGCCACCGCGACCGCGCGCTGATCGAGTACCGGGTGACCCCGGACCAGATCTTCAAGAGCATCAGCTACGAAGGCGTGCCGGACATCCGCATCATCGTGCTCATGGGCTACCCAGTGATGGCCATGCTGCGCCTGCCGACCCGCCAGTCCGGGGGCAAGGCCAACCTGCACCAGGGCGCCATCGGCGTCGGCGTCGACCTGGCCACCGGCCTGACCCTGCGCGGCACCTGGCTGAACAACATCATCGCCAAGCACCCGGACACCACCAACGCGGTGGACGGCGTGCAACTGCCCTACTGGGACGGTTTCATGAAACTGGCGGCCGGCTGCTACGAGCTCTGCGGCCTGGGCTACATCGGCGTGGACATGGTCCTGGACCAGGACAAAGGCCCGCTGATTCTCGAACTCAATGCGCGGCCGGGGCTGAATATCCAGATCGCCAACGACTGCGGCCTGACCCAACGCACCCACGCCATCGAAGCCCACCTTGAGCAACTCAAGGCCCAGGGCATCGAGGAAAGCGTCGAGGAACGGGTGCGCTTTGCCCAGGAGCTGTTCGGCCATATTCCCGCCGTCGAAGGCTGAGGCAGATTCTCTGGCCGCAGCTCAGGGCGGCGGCCAGAAGTCGGTAAATACGCCGCCTGACCGGCAATCGCCGACATCCCCCTAGGAGCAAATCCTGCAGAGGCATACAATCGCCAACCGCGCTCCGATGGCTGATTTGCCCCGCATGTTGACCTGTTCCGTACACCCGCTTCCCTATCGCGCCAACCCTGCCGAGTATTTCGCGGCAATCGAACACGCTCCCGGTGCCGTGCTGCTGGACAGCGGCCGGCCCAGTGCCGAGCGCGGGCGCTACGACCTGCTCAGCGCCTGGCCGGTGGACGAGTTCGCCGTGGCTGCCGACGAGAGCGGCGCCGAATTCCTCCAACGCCTGCGTGACAGCCTCGCGCGGCTAGGCCCGGCCCAGGTGCCCACGCCCTATGAACTGCCCTTCGCCGGCGGGCTGATCGGCTACCTGAGCTACGACTTCGGCCGGCATCTGGAGCGCCTGCCGAGCCAGGCCCGAGACGACCTGCACCTGCCCGATGCGCGCCTGGGGCTGTATGCCTGGGCACTGATCAACGACCATCAGGCCGGCAGCAGCCAGCTGCTGTTCCACCCCAGCCTGCCGGCTAGCGAACGCCAGCGGCTGATCCAGCTGTTCGAGCAGGGGCCCGTGGCTGCAACCGGCGCGTTCCAGCTCAGCGGCCCGATGCAGGCCGACCTGACGGCCGAGGATTACCGCCAGGCGTTCCAGCGCATCCAGCAGTACATCCAGGCCGGCGACTGCTATCAGGTGAACTTCGCCCAACGTTTTCGCGGCCAGTACCAGGGCGACCCCTGGGTGGCCTATTGCGCCTTGCGCGCCTCCTGCCCCACGCCGTTTTCCGGCTTCCAGCGCCTGGCCGATGGCGGCGCGCTGCTGAGCCTGTCGCCGGAGCGTTTTGTCCATGTCAGCCAGGGCCAGGTGGAAACCCGGCCGATCAAGGGCACCCGCCCCCGCGGCCGAGATGCCGTGGAGGATGCCGCCAACGCCGCCGAGCTGCTGGCCAGCCCCAAGGACCGGGCGGAAAACCTGATGATCGTCGACCTGTTGCGCAACGACCTGGGGCGCAGTTGCCGCACCGGAACGGTACGGGTGCCCGAGCTGTTCAGCCTGGAGAGCTACCCCAACGTGCACCACCTGGTGAGCAGCGTTACCGGCGAACTGGCGCCCGGCAAGGACGCCCTGGACCTGATTGCCGGCAGCTTCCCCGGCGGCTCGATCACCGGCGCGCCGAAGATCCGCTCGATGCAGATCATCGACGAACTGGAACCGACGCGCCGCGCCCTGTACTGCGGCTCGCTGCTGTACCTGGATGTGCGCGGGGCAATGGACAGTTCGATCGCCATCCGCAGCCTGCTGGCCAAGGACGGGCAGATCTGTTGCTGGGGCGGCGGCGGGATAGTCGCGGATTCGGACTGGCAGGCGGAGTACCAGGAATCCATCACCAAGGTGCGGGTGTTGCTGGAGACCTTGCAGGGGCTTTAGGGACTCGCCTACAAGAGCACGCCGTTCACCTGCCCGTAGGAGCTGGCCGGGCGGCGTTCCGCTTGCCAGCGAAGGCGTTGGCAGGATTTGCGCAAAATCCAAGGGCCCCTTCGCCGGCAAGCCGGCTCCTACGAGAGCGGTTTTACAGGCTCAAGGTGCGGTTGGAGGCCTTGATGAATTCCTGCTTCAGCTCCGCGAAGCTGTGCACCGCCGGGAACTGCGGGAACTCGCGAATCACGTTGTCCGGGGCGTGGAACAGGATGCCGGCATCGGCCTCGCCCAGCATCGTCGTGTCGTTGTAGGAATCCCCCGCCGCGATCACCCGGTAGTACAGGCCCTTGAAGGCCAGCACCGACTGGCGCTTGGGGTCTTTCTGGCGCAGCTGATAACCCGTGACCCGGCCACTGTCGTCGGTGATCAGCCGATGGCAGAGCAGGGTCGGGAAGCCCAGCTGGCGCATCAGCGGCTGGGAGAATTCATAGAAGGTGTCGGACAGGATCACCACCTGGAAACGCTCGCGCAGCCAGTCGACGAACTCCACCGCGCCGTCCAGGGGCTTGAGGGTGGCGATCACTTCCTGGATATCGGCCAGCTTCAGGCCGTGCTCGTCGAGAATCCGCAGGCGCTGCTGCATCAGTACGTCGTAGTCGGGAATATCCCGGGTGGTGGCCTTGAGGGAGGCAATCCCGGTTTTTTCGGCAAAGGCGATCCAGATTTCCGGGACCAGTACACCTTCCAGATCGAGACAGGCGATTTCCACGAGACACTCCCATTGGTTCTGATTATTGATATTGAGCGAGCAAAAGGACTGCCGAACTCTAGCGATTCGCCCCACACGGCGCAACGCAGAGGAGCACGCCAGGGCCCTGTGGATTTTGTTAAGATCGCCCTCCTATAGAGCGCACAGCGCCACCGACCTGCAGGAACCCGCCCTGATGAGCCAAACGTTCGACGTCGCTGAACTTGCCGCGACCTATGCCAACAAATCCGCCCAGGACATTCTCAAGCTGGCTTTCGCCCAGTTTGGCGACGACCTGTGGATCTCCTTCAGCGGTGCCGAGGACGTGGTGCTGGTGGACATGGCCTGGAAGCTGAACAAGAACGTCAAGGTGTTCAGCCTCGACACCGGGCGCCTGCACCCCGAGACCTATCGTTTTATCGATCAGGTGCGCGAGCACTACCAGATCGCTATCGAGCTGATCTCGCCGGACCACAGCAAGCTCGAACCCTTCGTCAAGGAAAAGGGCCTGTTCAGCTTCTACAAGGACGGCCATGGCGAATGCTGCGGCATCCGCAAGATCGAACCGCTGCGGCGCAAGCTGTCCACGGTCAGCGCCTGGGCCACCGGCCAGCGCCGCGACCAGAGCCCGGGCACCCGCAGCCAGGTGGCGGTGCTGGAGATCGACAGCGCCTTCTCCACCCCGGAACGCCCCCTGTACAAGTTCAACCCGCTGGCGCAGATGAGCAGCGAGGAGATCTGGGGTTATATCCGCATGCTCGAACTGCCCTACAACAGCCTGCACGAGCGCGGTTTCATCAGCATCGGCTGCGAACCCTGCACCCGCCCGGTGCTGCCGAACCAGCACGAGCGCGAAGGTCGCTGGTGGTGGGAGGAAGCCACCCAGAAGGAATGCGGCCTGCACGCCGGCAATATCATCAGCAAAGCCTGATTACGTGACTCCCGCATAAACCGGCTTGCTGACCAAAGGGCTCCTTATATCTGTAGGAGCCAGCTTGCCGGCGAAGAGGCCCCAAAGCCTGGCCCCCTCAGCCGCCTTGTTTCGCGCAAAAACTGTACACAGAAATGTCACCTTATGTGCCATTTTTGTGTGCACTTGCAAAACTCCCGCCCCAAAAGGTGACAGGCCTCGCGCCTGGCTGCCCCACGCCGCTTGCAGCGGAAAAATAAATAGCTGTTCGAACGGTCAATTTTTAACCTATTGATTTCATCGGCTTATGCCAAGTCAATAACCAAACGAAATCAACGAAGAGATTTATAGCGGCAAAACTGGCATGGAAGTGGCTTTAGTGACCCTGTGTTTTGTATACAAAATTAGCAAAACATACACACACTAATGTCTGCATGCCCGTTGCCTCGACCCAGGCTGCAGATGCCCCGAACCCAGTGATTCCCACCTGTGACGAAGATTGTCGGGCCTTGGGCTCAAGCACAGTCATCCAGGGCCGGAATCAGGAGCCGCCGGAATGCACACCAGCCCTTCCAATGACATCGCACTGGATCTGCCCTCCTCGCCGCACTCGTACAACCTGCAACAACCCCTGGCCGGAAACCCTACGGGCCATACCTCCCTCAGCCCGCGCCTGCACAACCACGACCTGGCTCCCACCAAGGCCGAAGGACGGCGCTGGGGTGGCTACAGCATCTTCGCCCTGTGGACCAACGATGTGCACAACATCGCCAACTACTCCTTCGCCATCGGCCTCTACGCCCTGGGCCTGGGGGGCTGGCAGATCCTGTTGTCGCTGGGTATCGGCGCGGCGTTGGTGTACTTCTTCATGAACCTGTCGGGCTACATGGGGCAGAAGACCGGAGTGCCCTTCCCGGTGATCAGCCGCATCGCCTTCGGCATCCACGGCGCGCAGATTCCGGCCTTGATTCGTGCGGTGATCGCCATTGCCTGGTTCGGCATCCAGACCTACCTGGCCTCGGTGGTGTTCCGCGTGCTGCTCACGGCCATCCACCCGGGTTTCGCCGACTACGACCACAACTCGATCCTCGGCCTGTCGAGCCTGGGCTGGGCCTGTTTCGTGATCATCTGGCTGGTGCAGTTGGTGATCCTCGCCTACGGCATGGAGATGATCCGTCGTTATGAAGCCTTTGCCGGGCCGATCATTCTTCTGACCGTGGCCTGCCTGGCCGGGTGGATGTACAGCCAGGCCGACGGGCAGATCGCCTGGTCGATTCGCGAGCCCCTGAGCGGTGGCGAGATGTGGCGGCAGATCTTCGCCGGTGGCGCCCTGTGGCTGGCGATCTACGGCACCCTGGTGCTCAACTTCTGCGACTTCGCCCGCTCCTCGCCGTGCCGCAAGACCATCCGCGTCGGCAACTTCTGGGGCCTGCCGGTGAATATCCTGGTGTTCGCCAGCATCACCGTGCTGCTGTGCGGCGCGCAGTTCCAGATCAACGGCCAGGTCATCGAAAGCCCGACCCAGATCATCGCCTCGATCCCCAATACCCTGTTCCTGGTGCTGGGTTGCCTGGCGTTCCTGATCGTCACCGTGGCGGTGAATATCATGGCCAACTTCGTCGCCCCGGCCTTCGTCCTCAGCAACCTGGCGCCCAAGTACCTGAACTTTCGCCGCGCCGGGCTGATCAGCGCCGCCATCGCCGTGCTGATCCTGCCGTGGAACCTCTACAACAGCCCGCTGGTGATCGTGTATTTCCTCTCCGGGCTCGGCGCCCTGCTGGGCCCGCTGTACGGGGTGATCATGGTGGACTACTGGATCCTGCGCAAAGCCCGGATCAACGTGCCGCAGCTCTATAGCGAAGACCCCCAGGGCGCCTATTTCTACAGCCGCGGGGTCAACCTGCGGGCCGTGGCGGCCTTCGTTCCGGCGGCGCTGATCGCCATTGTCCTGGCCCTGGTGCCGGGCTTTGCCAGCGTCTCGCCGTTTTCCTGGCTGATCGGCGCCAGCATCGCCGCCCTGCTGTACCTGATCATCGCCAAGCGCCAGCCCGAGTACGTCGATGTCAGCGGCGAAGCCATCGCCGTGGACAGCGTCAACCATTGAACCTGCCGGGCCCGCTGCGGCGGGCCACGCAGCCAACCACCAGCAAGGAATTCCCATGCGTATTCTCGTCGTCAACGTCAACACCAGCGACAGCATCACCCAGGCCATCGCCCGCCAGGCCCAGAGCGTGGCCGCCCCAGGTACCGAGATTGTCGGCCTGACGCCCTTCTTCGGCGCCGAATCGGTGGAAGGCAACTTCGAAAGCTACCTGGCGGCGATTGCCGTGATGGACCGGGTACTGGCCTACGACCAGCCCTATGACGCGGTAATCCAGGCCGGCTACGGCGAGCACGGCCGCGAAGGCCTGCAGGAGCTGCTGCAGGTACCGGTGGTGGACATCACCGATGCCGCCGCCAGCACCGCGATGTTCCTGGGCCATGCCTATTCGGTGGTCACCACCCTGGACCGCACCGTGCCGCTGATCGAAGACCGCCTGAAGCTCTCCGGCCTGTATGCACGCTGCGCCTCGGTACGGGCCAGCGGCCTGGCGGTGCTGGAACTGGAAGAAGACCCGCAGCGGGCGGTGGCGGCCATAGTGCAGCAGGCCGAGCGAGCGGTGAGCGAGGACAAGGCCGAAGTCATTTGCCTGGGCTGCGGCGGCATGGCCGGCCTGGATGAACAGATCCGCCAGCGCACCGGGGTGCCGGTGGTGGACGGGGTGACGGCAGCAGTGACCATCGCCGAATCCCTGGTGCGCCTTGGGCTTTCCACCTCCAAGGTGCGGACCTATGCCACGCCCCGGTCGAAGAAGGTGATCGGCTGGCCGATGCGCTTCGGCCATTGAACGAGCACCGGCCAGTGCCGTATCAGACGGCGCTGAAGCGTTGCCCCAGGCCTTGCTCGGCGAACTGCTGGATAAGGAAATCGACAAAGGCCCGGGTCTTGCCCGGCAACAGACGGTGCTCGGCGTAGTAGATCGAAATGCTGCCGTCATCCACATACCAGTCCGCCAGCACCCGCTGCAGGGTGCCGGCCTCGAGGAAACTCAAGGCGAACGGCAGGCTTACCAGGGCAATCCCCAGCCCCTGTGCCGCAGCGCCGCACGCCGCCTGGGAGTCGCTCATGGTCATGCTGGCCCTGAGTTCCAGGGGCTTGAGCGCCTGCCCGGGCCCGGTCAGTTGCCAGGAACGCACGCGGCCGGTCTGTGGCGAGCGAATCAGGATGCCCCGGCAATGCCGCAAGTCCTCTGGCTGTCGCACCGGCTCGCGCCCTGCCAGGTACTCCGGCGCCGCCACCAGCACCCGGTGAGCCGGGGCCAGGCGCCGCGCCACCACCCCCAACGGCAGCTCGAAGCCGCCGCCGATGGCCGCGTCGAAGCCCTGGCCAATCAGGTCCACTTGTCGATTATCGAAATGCCAGTCCGGGCTGATGGCCGGGTAGCGCCGCAGGAATTCCCCCAGCAACGGCACTATGTAGAGCGCGCCGAATGCCGTGCCCATGCTCACCTTCAGTGTGCCGGCCGGGCGTCCCTGGGAGCTGGCGAGGTTGGCCACCGCATTGTGGATGGTGTGCAGGCTGTCACCGACCTGATCGAGAAACAGTTGCCCGGCTTCGGTCAGGGTCAGGCTGCGGGTACTGCGCTGGAACAGCCGCACGCCCAGGCGCGACTCCAGCTTGGCAACACTCTTGCCCACTGCCGCCGGGGTCAGCCCCAGGCGTCGCGCGGCCTCGGCAAAGCTGCCGACTTCGGCGCTGCGAACGAAACACTCGATACTGCTGAAGGCTTCCATGGGCACTGATTCTCAACTTTTGGTTTACATAGAGTAGAGGAATTACCTGCTACACAGGGACTAATCAACGGTCGATACTCGCCTCCAAGCACAAGGCATCCCGGCCTTGAAACTCTGGAGAAGCACATGAGCATCTATGACCTCAACGGCAAAGTGGCCCTGATCCAAGGCGGTTCCCGCGGCATTGGCGCAGCCATTGTCGAACGCCTGGCGGCAGAAGGCGCCAGCGTCGCCTTTACCTACGTCAGTTCGGCGAGCAAGGCCCAGGCCCTGCAGGAACGCATCACCGCCCGGGGCGGCAAGGCCCTGGCGATCCAGGCCGACAGCGCCGATGCCGAGGCCATTCGCCGCGCGGTGAAGGACACCGCCGAGACCTTCGGCCGCCTCGATATCCTGGTCAACAACGCAGGCGTGCTGGCCGTCGCGCCCCTGGACGAATTCAAGCTGGAAGACTTCGACCAGACCCTGGCGATCAACGTGCGCAGCGTATTTATCGCCACCCAGGAAGCCGCTCGGCATATGGGCGAAGGCGGTCGCATCATCAACATCGGCAGCACCAACGCCGACCGCATGCCCTTCGCCGGTGGCGGCCCCTATGCCATGAGCAAGGCCGCCCTGGTGGGCCTGACCAAGGGCCTGGCCCGTGATCTGGGCCCGCGGGGCATCACCATCAATAATGTCCAGCCGGGGCCGGTGGACACCGACATGAACCCCGCCGACAGTGATTTCGCCGCGAGCCTGATGGATTTGATGGCTATCCGCCGTTATGGCCACGCTGAGGAAGTCGCCGGTTTCGTCGCCTACCTGGCCAGCCCTGAAGCGGGTTATATCACCGGCGCCAGCCTGACCATCGACGGTGGTTTCGGCGCCTGACCCAGCACCATGAAAAACGGCTCGCCGGTCATCGGCGAGCCGTTTTTCGTGGCCATAGCAGCAGCGCTTTGCTGCCCGTCAGCCCCTCAGGACCAGTGCAGGTGCGGCAGACCGCAAGCGGCCGGCTGAAAACCCTTGAGCGAACGGATGATGCCGCTGGCATGGGCGAACTTGCTGTCGGCCATGGCCGGATCGGGCACCGCGATCACGCTCATGCCGGCGGCCCTGGCGGCGGTCACGCCAAAGGGCGAGTCCTCGAACACCAGGCATTCGGCAGGCGCCACACCCAGGCGGCGGGCAGCGGTAAGGAAGATATCCGGCGCCGGCTTGGCGGCCGTCACTTCCGGGTCGTCGGCGGTGACGATGGTGTCGAACAGGGCGAACCAGTCGCCATGGCGGGTGGTTTTCTCGCCGAATGACAGCTGCGACGAACTGGTGCCGACAGCGATGGGAATCTGGTGCTGCTTCAAATGCTCCACCAGTTGCCGAGCCCCGGGCATGGCCTCGGCACGGGGAAAGCGCTCGCGCATCAGCGGCTCGCGCATCACCAGGAACTCTTCGGCGCTGATCGGCAGGTCCAGGGCTTCCACCACATAGCGCGCCAGATCAGTTGCGCCACGCCCGATGATGTTCTGCTTGATGCTCCAGTCGTAGGTGCGGCCATAGCGCTCGGCGATCAACTGGGTGATCTCGGTGTAGATGCCCTCGGTGTCCAGGAGCAGCCCGTCCATATCGAAAATCACGGCCTTGATCGGCCCCAAAGCATTCAACTGTGCATTCATCGCATCTGATCCGTTAGCAAAGGTGGATTCCAGGGAGCGGCTCAGGTACGGCCCGGCCTGTTTGGCAACACGCAGATTAAAGGGTTCAGCAGCATAGCGGCGGGGCTGGGTCGGGAGCAACCAGGGGCAGGTATGGCGATGGGGGGGGGCGCTTTCAGTCTTCGCTCTCGGGCTCGTCGTCATGCTGTTCGGGCTCTTGCAGCAGCGGCACCAGCGCATCGTCGAGCAAGGAGCCGGGGTCTTCATTGCCCGGGTCATTGATCAGCAGTGGGTCGCTCGAGGCGGGGTCGCTATCAGCGTGTGGCTTGCGCGGCATGATCGTCTCCCGGGGCATTGGCACAGGTTACTTGCAAGTATGGCAGCGCCCAGAAAAAACCCGGCGCAAGGCCGGGTTTTGTTCAACGGGTTCGAGCATCAATGACGCTTCTTGTGACCCATGCTGCTGCCCAGTGCGCCGCCTGCCGCGCCACCGATACCGGCGCCGACGGTTGCGCCAGTGCTGCCACCCAGGCGATTGCCGATCAGCGAACCACCGGCCGAACCCAGGCCGCCACCAATGGCCGCCTTGGCCCGGCTGCCCTTGCGCGCACCCGCGGCACTGCCCGCCGCACCAGCAACGCCGGCACCGATGGCTGCGCCAGTGCTGCCGCCCAACTGTTGCCCGACCACATTGCCCAGCGCGCCGCCGAGGCCGCCGCCGATGGCTGCAGTGCCATCACCGGCCATTGCGCCTTGAGCCAGCAGAAGACCCACAACCAGGGCAGGAAGAGTTGCACGCATGAATTGAAACCTCAAAAAAGACTGTCGGACTGACATGAAAAAACCACCGGCACGCCCCTCGAAACGAGGGCCCGCAACGCTTTGCGGTAGCTCTGCGGTGGTTTTGACCGCTGATTCTAAAAGAGTTTTATCACCGCGCAAAAAAAAGCCCGCTGGGGAACGGGCTAGGGGTTTTGCTTTTTAACGGATGAGCTGAGCCTACTCAGGCAGATGTGAACAAATCGTGAAAAAAACACCGCCTAGCCTGCCTCCGGTCCCTTCGACCAACAATCGTGCGTTTCGGCAATCGGCAGTGCTGCCTGCGGGGCGCACTGCAGTCCATGAAAAAGCCCCGCCAGGGGCGGGGCTCTCATCACTCAAATGCGCTTGCGCTTGGGCAGCGCCTTGGGAAAGAACATCGTGTTACTGGCGACCGGCGAAGTCGCGGTTCGATTTTTACCCACGGCACTCGGCGCGGGCTGTGCTTGCGCTTCGAATGCGGCCTGGCCACAACGCAGCAGATTGTTGATTGGGAACTCATCCCCGTTGTCTTCGATATAGGCAAGACTCCTCATCTCCCAGCTCCCTCCAACAACCGACCCGTACCGGCAAACTCCCGTTGCCTGGAAAATACGCGTCGTCACGGCGTTTCAGACTAGACAGTCATTCGCCGACCTGCTGAGCAAATCCGTCCTGGAACGACGAGCGGCTCGATGGCAGAGGGAAGCTTGACCCAGGGCAAGTTTCAGTGGGTGATAGGCAATGACTGATTGCTCTGCTGTCTTGCCTTGAGCTTTATACAGGCAACAAAAAACCCCTGAAAATTCAGCATTTTCAGGGGTTTTGTTTGTAGCGAATTTGGCGGTGAAGGAGAGATTCGAACTCTCGATACAGTTTCCTGTATACACACTTTCCAGGCGTGCTCCTTAAGCCACTCGGACACTTCACCGTATCTCTTCAAACCGATTCAGTCTGTCGAGGCGCGCTAATGTAGTCGATAGCTTTTCAGATGGCAAACTTTTTTTTCAGAATTTTCATGCGCTTAAGGCCGATCCGTCTCTGGCGGGGGTTCCTTGCCGTTCGTAGCAAGGCAAACCGGCCATTCTTCGGCCTCGCCCGCTTCTATATAGAAGAACCCATGCCCTGGCTGCAGGGGCATGCAGGGCGATGGGCCGCGCCCAACCTGACTCATCAGTCAGTCACGGCGCTTTACCGCAGCTATCGCGCTGGGTAACTTCTGCTGCACTTCAATACAAGGAATTGCGTCATGAGTGAGTTGATTACCTACCACCTCGAAGACGGTATCGCGACCCTGACCTTGAGCAACGGCAAGGTCAATGCCATCTCCCCGGACGTGATTGCCGCCTTCAATGCCGCCCTGGACCAGGCCACCGCCGACCGTGCGGTGGTGATCATCACCGGCCAGCCGGGGATTCTTTCCGGTGGCTATGACCTCAAGGTGATGACCGCCGGCCCCAAGGAAGCCGTAGCCCTGGTCACCCAGGGTTCGACCCTGGCCCGCCGCCTGCTGTCGCACCCTTATCCGGTGATCGTCGCCTGCCCGGGCCATGCCGTGGCCAAAGGGGCTTTCCTGCTGCTCTCGGCGGACTACCGGATCGGTGTCGACGGCCCATTCAGCATCGGCCTCAACGAAGTGCAGATCGGCATGACCATGCACCACGCCGGCATCGAGCTGGCCCGTGATCGCCTGCGTCGTTCGGCGTTCCATCGCTCGGTGATCAATGGCGAGATGTTCGACCCGCAAGGCGCAGTGGATGCTGGTTTCCTCGACAAACTGGTCAGCGCCGAAGAATTGCCGGCTGCCGCCCTGGCCGCCGCGCGGCAGTTGAAGAAGATCAATATGCTGGCCCACAAGAACACCAAGCTGAAGGTGCGCAAGGAACTGCTGGAAACCCTGGACAACGCCATCCTCCAGGATCAGCAGCACCTGGGCTAAGGCTTCTGCCGCTCGCTCCCGAGCCCGGCCCCTGTGCCGGGCTTTTTATTGCCTGCCCCCCCTGCCCCGTCGCCAACCGCTCTGGAACGCTGCTGCCAGACATAGGCGGAAACATGCTGGCAAACATCGTCCATCTCCCGACAGAGCACGGCAATTGCCGAAAACAGTGCACATCCGTACACTTCGCCACCTTTTGTCCCCGGTGAGCCGTTTAGATGCTGTATCTGCTTCGCATGTCATTGATGGGCCTGCATTTTATCGTCGCTGGCAGCCTGGGCCTGCTACTCGGCCTGTGCCGCCCGTTCAACCCGGACAACAGCCGCCTGTGCGCCCGCCTCTATGCCTGGCCGGCCATGCGCATTCTCGGCCTGCGGGTCCAGGCCGAGGTCGGGCCCTTGATGGACAAACCCGACGGTTGCGTGATCATCGCCAACCACCAGTCCAACTACGACCTGTTCGCCTTCGGCAACGTGGTGCCCAAGCGCACCGTGTGCATCGGCAAGAAAAGCCTGAAATGGGTGCCGCTGTTCGGCCAGTTGTTCTGGCTGGCGGGCAACGTGCTGATCGACCGTGGCAACCCGCAGAAGGCCCGGCGCTCGATGCTCACCACCACCCACACCCTGCAGCACAAGAACACCTCGATCTGGGTCTTTCCCGAGGGCACGCGCAACCTGGGCCAGGAGCTGCTGCCGTTCAAGAAAGGCGCGTTCCAGATGGCCATTGCCGCCGGCGTGCCGATCGTCCCGGTGTGCGTCAGCAGCTATATCAAGCAGATGCGCCTGAACCGCTGGAACAGCGGCAAGATCCTCATCCGCTCGCTGCCGGCGATCCCCACCGCCGGGCTGACCATGGACGATATGCCCCAGCTGATCGCCCAGTGCCGCGAGCAGATGCGCGAGTGCATCGCCACTATGGATCGCCAGTTGCAATCGGCCTGAACCTGCCGGCAAGCTACACCCAGCCCGCCTTGCGCGGGCTTTTTTATTGGCTGGCGAACTCCAGCATTGGCACTGACTCTGATGCAGCATTGCAGGCTAAGCTGCTGCTGATACGTCCGCCCCACCGATAACAAGAAGCGAACTTGAACCATGGGTAGAGTTGTTGCTGCCGCCGTCTACAGCCGCGGCAAGAAAGTCACTGATATCAGCCTCGACGAAGGGGCTGCCTGGGCCGCGAAACCTGGCCACTTCGTGTGGATCGGCCTGGAAGAACCCAACGCCCACGAGCTGGCCAACCTGCAACGCCAGTTCAACCTGCACGAACTGGCCATCGAGGATGCCCTGGAGAAGCACAGCCGGCCCAAGCTGGAAACCTTCGGCGATGCCCTATTTATCGTCACCTATTCGCCGGTGCGCACTGAGGGCAAGCTGGAGTTCATCGAGACTCACATCTTCGCCGGCAACGGCTACATCATCACCGCCCGCAATGGCCACTCGGCCTCCTACGGCTATGTGCGGCAACGCTGCGAGGCGCGGCCGCTGCTGCTGGAGCACGGCGAAGACTTCGTGCTCTACGCCCTGCTGGATTTCGTCACCGAGAACTATCAGCCGGTGAGCGAGGCCATCCACAGCGAGATCGACGAGCTGGAACGCAACGTGCTGGGCAAGGCGCTGAATGAAAAGGACATTCACAACCTGCACAGCCTGCGTCGTGACGTACTGCGCCTGCGTCGCCATGTGGCGCCCATGGTGGAGATCAGCGAGGAGCTGCAGAAGCTCAGCTTCCCGTTTATCGACAAGAACATGCGGCCGTATTTCCGTGACGTGCAGATTCACGTTACGCGGCAGATGGAAGACCTTTCCACCCTGCGCGATATCGCCAGCCAGACCATCGAGATCGGCGTGTTGCTGGAGGCTTCGCGGCAGAGCATCGTGCAGCGCAAGTTCGCCGCCTGGGCCGCGATCCTGGCGTTTCCCACCGCGGTGGCAGGGATCTACGGGATGAACTTCCAGAACATGCCGGAACTGAGCTGGCACTACGGCTACTTTGGCGTACTGGGTTTTATCAGCCTGGGCTGCGTCGGCCTCTGGGCCAGCTTCAAGCGTTCCGGCTGGCTCTGAGGGGCAAGGCCCTGCGCACAGGTGACAGGGCCATCAGCGGGGTCAGGCGGCCTTGGGCTTGTGGGCGACAAAACGCATCATCCACTCGGCCACGGTGGCGCCATGGTGCTCGTGCGCCAGGCTGGCCACGCCCTTCTGGTAGACCTGCTCGCCGAGAAACTCCTGGCGCAGTTCCAGCAGTGCGCGGGAATAGTCGTGGATGAACTCCGGGTGGCCCTGGAAGCACAGCACCTGGTCGTTGATGTGGTAGGCCGCATAAGGGCAGAAATCGCTGGAGGCGATCACCGTGGCGTTGTCCGGCAAGGCGGTGACCTGGTCCTGATGGCTGATCAGCAGGGTCAGCTCTTCCACCACCGGGCTCATCCATGGCGCCTTGGCGGCCAGCTTGTAGCTGTGGGTACCCACGCCCCAGCCCTGGCTGGCGCGCTCGCTCTTGCCCCCCAGCAGCAGGGCCAGCAACTGATGGCCGAAGCAGATGCCCAGCAGTTTGTCGCCACGCTCGTAGCGGTCCAGCAGGTAGGTCTTGAGGGTCTGGATCCAGGGGTCGCTGCCAAAGGAATCGGCCTTGCTGCCGGTTACCAGGTAGGCGTCGAATTCCAGCTCGTCAGCGGGGTAGTCGCCCTGCACCACGTTGTACACGCTGAACTGGGCGGCGATCGGCTGCTGGGAAAACAGGCGCTGGAACATCTGCCCGTAACCCTGATATTGATCGACCAGTTCGGGACGCAGGATATCGGTTTCAAGAATGCAGATGCGTAGCGACATAAAAAATTCCTGACAAGGCGATGGCAATAACGAACAGCCCAGAGCCTGCCTTGAAATACCACGGCAAGGCAAGCCCCGGAGTGTGTCATTGCGGTGCTGTCAGGCTTAGAACAGCTGCCCCTGGCGGGCCTTTTCCAGCAGCAGCGCCGGCGGCCGGAAACGCTCGCCATATTGCTCGGCCAGGTACTGCGCGCGGGCGACGAAATCCTGCACGCCGTACTGGTTGATGAACTGCAGGGCACCACCGCTCCAGGCGGCGAAACCTATGCCGAACACCGAGCCGATATTGGCGTCCGCGGTGGAATGCAGCACCCCCTCCTCCACGCAGCGCACGGTCTCGATGGCCTGGACGAACAGCAGGCGGTCGCGCACGTCCTGGGGCGAGATCTGCCCCTCAGCCCGATAGAAGCGCGTGCGCAACCCTGGCCACAGGTGTTTCTGCCCTGCGGCCGGGTAGTCGTAGAAACCGCCACCGGCCGCCTTGCCTGCGCGCTTGTACTCATTGAGCAACAGGTCGATCACGGTAAAGGCCGGGTGTTCGATGGCGGGCTTGCCTTCGGCCTGTAGGTCCTTGAGGGTCTGCTGGCGGATATGGTTCATCAGGCTCAGGGACACTTCATCGGAGATCGCCAGCGGGCCGATCGGCATCCCGGCCTTGCGCGCCTCGGTTTCGATCATGGGTGCGGCGATGCCCTCGCCCAGCATGGCGATACCTTCATTGGTGAAGGTGCCGAACACCCGGGAGGTGAAGAAGCCGCGACTGTCGTTGACCACGATCGGGGTTTTGTTGATCTGCAGTACGAAGTCGAACCCCCGGGCCAGGGTTTCATCGCTGGTCTTCTCGCCCTTGATGATTTCCACCAGGGGCATCTTTTCCACCGGGCTGAAGAAATGCAGGCCGATGAACTTGTCCGGGTTGGGCACCGCGTCGGCCAGGCCGGTTATCGGCAGGGTCGAGGTGTTGGAGGCAATCACCGCATCCTTGCCCACCACCTGCTGCGCCGCCCGGGAGACCTTGGCCTTGAGTTCACGATCCTCGTACACCGCTTCGATAATCAGGTCGCAACCGGCCAGGTCGGCGTCCTCGGCGGTGGTCTGGATGCGCGCCAGGATCGCCTCGCGCTGCGCTTCGCTGAGGCCGCCACGGGCCACCTTCTTCGCCAGCAGCGCGGCGCAGTGGGCCTTGCCCTTCTCCGCCGCTTCCCGCGTGACGTCCTTGAGCACCACCTCGATGCCCGCCACGGCGCTGACCTGGGCAATGCCGGCACCCATCATGCCGGCCCCCAGCACGCCGAGCTTTTTCGTCGCTTGCACGGCAATGCCCTGCGGGCGCGAGCCGCCGGCATTGATCTGGTTGAGCTGGAACCAGAAGGTGCCAATCATGTTCTTCGCTACCTGGCCGGTGGTCAGCTCGGTGAAGTAGCGGGTCTCGATCAATTGCGCGGTGTCGAAATCCACCTGGGCGCCCTCGACGGCAGCACAGAGGATCTTCTCCGGCGCCGGGAAGCAGCCCTGGGTCTTGGTGCGCAAGATCGACGGCGCGATGGCCAACATCTGCGCCACCTTGGGGTTGGCCGGCGTGCCACCGGGAATCTGGTAGCCGCGCACATCCCAGGGTTGCTGGGCGGCCGGGTTGGCCAGGATCCAGGCCCGGGCCTTGGCCAGGAGGTCGTCGCTGTCGCTGGCCAACTGATGGATCAGGCCGACCTGCAATGCCTGCTGCGGCCGCACCTTCTTGCCTTCCAGTAGATACGGCAAGGCCTTTTCCAGGCCCAGCAGGCGCACCATGCGCACCACCCCGCCGCCACCGGGCAACAGGCCCAGGGTGACTTCCGGCAGGCCGATCCGCAGTGTTTCATCGTCCAGGGCAACCCGGTGCTGGCAGGCCAGGCAGATCTCCCAGCCGCCACCCAGGGCCGTGCCATTGATCGCGGCCACCACCGGCTTGCCGAGGGTTTCCAAGGCCCGCAACTGGCCCTTGAGCACCAGCACCATGTCGTAGAAGGCCTGGGCCTCGGGCTTGCCGACCTTGATCAGTTCATTGAGATCGCCGCCGGCGAAGAAGGTCTTTTTCGCCGAGGTGATGATCACTCCGGCAATCGACTCCTGTTCGGCCTGCAGGCGGGCCACGGCGCCAGCCATGGCGTCGCGGTACACAGCATTCATGGTGTTGGCGCTCTGGCCCGGCATATCGATGGTCAGGACCACGATCTGGTCCTGGCCCTTTTGGTAGCGGATGGCATCGGTCATAAAGGCAATTCCTTGAAGTCGGGGCTCAGAGGCGTTCGATGATGGTGGCGATACCCATTCCGCCGCCGACACACAGGGTCGCCAGGCCGTAGCGCTGGCGCCGGGCTTCCAGTTCGTCGAGCAAGGTGCCGAGGATCGCGCAGCCGGTAGCGCCCAGGGGGTGGCCCATGGCGATGGAACCGCCGTTGACATTGACCTTGGCCGGGTCGATGGCCATGTCCTTGATGAACTTGAGCACCACCGAGGCGAAGGCTTCGTTGACTTCGAACAGATCGATGTCCTCGACCCGCAGCCCGGCCCTGGCCAAGGCCTTGCGGGTGGCCGGCGCCGGGCCGGTGAGCATGATGGTGGGGTCGGTGCTGGTGACCGCGGTAGCGATGATCCGCGCCCGGGGCTTGAGCCCCAGTTCGCGCCCCTTGGCTTCGGAACCGATAAGCATCAGCGCCGAACCGTCGACTATCCCCGAGCTGTTGCCCGGGGTATGCACATGGTCGATGCGCTCCACATGGCTGTAGACCCGCAGTGCGGTGGCATCGAAGCCCATCTGCCCCATCATCTCGAAGCTCGGCTTGAGCTTGCCCAGGCCTTCCAGGGTGGAGTCACCACGAATGAATTCGTCTTGCCCCAGCAGCAGGATGCCGTTCTGGTCGCGCACCGGTACCAGGGACTTGTCGAAGGCGCCACTGGCGCGGGCGCGGGCGGCCTTCTGCTGGGATTGCAGGGCGAACTGGTCGACGTCCTGGCGGCTGAAGCCCTCCAGGGTGGCGATCAGGTCCGCGCCGATGCCCTGGGGGGTGAAATGGCTGTGCAGGTTGGTTTCGGGGTCCAGCACCCAGGCGCCGCCATCGCTGCCCATGGGCACCCGCGACATGGATTCGACACCGCCCACCACCACCAGGTCCTCGAAGCCCGAGCGCACCTTCATCGCCCCCAGGTTGACCGCTTCCAGGCCCGAGGCGCAGAAGCGATTGATCTGCACCCCGGCCACGCTGACATCCCAGTCCGCGGCCTGGACCGCGGTCTTGGCGATGTCGGCCCCCTGATCACCAATGGGCGTCACACAGCCCAGCACCACGTCGTCCACTTGGCTGGTGTCCAGCTCGCAGCGTTGTTGCAGGGCCCGTAGCAGGCCAGCCACCAGGTTCACCGGTTTCACACTGTGCAGGGCGCCATCAGCCTTGCCTTTGCCACGGGGCGTGCGTAATGCATCGAATATCAACGCTTGGGTCATGACGTCCTCGAACCGCTGTGCAGGGGAAAATGTCGAGGTTCCACCTTAGGCGCGACAGCCATGGATTCAATGACCGATACGCTCAGCCGCCTTGACGCCGATGCTCAGACGAACGGTAGCCTGCTAAGAGATCCATCGACAAAGGGTCGCGAGCTGTCTAACCAGAGGGCGGCCAAGCCCCGGCGCGGCGGGCTTATAGCGGTTAAATAAATTGCTTTGGTCAACTCATACGAATTGGATCTAAGCCAGGGGATTCAAGGCCTCTAAGGTAGGAAATGTAGGAAGTCCCGGACGGTTCTTGCGCTGGGACCGGTAAGAAAAAAGTCACATAACCGGCTCATAGTGAAAACAAAGGACCGGCGTGCATTGATGCTCAGGAATAACAACAAAAGGCATTCAGCCATGTTCAAACATTCGAAAGTCCGTCAAGCGGGGCTCATCCTCTTTGCAACCACGCTGCTGCTGATCTTGCCGAACCTCACCAAAGTGATCGGCTGATCCGTGACTGCTCGCTCAACGAGTCGCGAAATTGTCCCCCGGTTGCTACCGGGGGGCCGACTTGTGTGCCAGTCTTCCTGAGGAACATCACGGGGAAGACTCATGCGCCAATGGATTGCACTGGCCACGCTGCTGAGCATGCACACAGCAAGCGCCGGAATCATCGACGTCAACCGTGCGGTGGACGAAATCAATGACGGCGCGCTGATCCTCGACCTGCGCAACGACAGCGACTTTGCCGCCGGCAATGTGCACAACTCGCTGCAGGTCGATCTCGAACTGGAGGACGGCACCGGCATCAGCGCCGAGGGCCTGGCCTACCAGTTGCGCAAGGTGGTGCTGGACCCCAACGCCACGGTGGTGATCTACAGCGACACCAACCAGCATGCCCTGGAAGCCGAAGACACCCTGCTCAAGCGCGGCTATTTCGGTATCGTGAACGGCGGCAACTACGAAGAACTCCGGGATGCACTGTTCGACCATGTGTCGCGCCCCGACGACGTGCTCCCCGGCGACGAACCCACTGACGACGATCTTACGGCCATCAATTGAAAGCTCTCTTCCTTTGCGCCGCTCTGTTATTGAGCGGCCCCCTGCAGGCTGCACAACTGCTGATCGACCTGGGCTCCGGCAGCCGTACCTGGCAAACCGCCGAGCTGCTCGGACACCCCGAAGCCCGGGATATCAGCATCCCCAACGATGTGTCCTACAAGCGCGACATGCATTACCGGGCGGTGCCCCTGGCGGCTCTGTTGCAGGGGCTCAAGCCCGAGGATCATCTGCAGATCGTGGCCCTGGATGGTTTTGCCGCGGAACTCGGTGCCGCGCCCCTGCTGCAACGCCAAGGCGCCCGGGCCTGGCTGGCCATCGAAGACCCGGCCAACCCTTGGCCCCCCCTGGCAGCAGGCAAACCCGGTGCCGGCCCCTTCTACCTGGTGTGGAGCGACCCGGCCACCGGGCATATCAGCCCTGAGCAATGGCCGTTCCAGGTGGCCCGCATCCAGCGTATGGCGCCGGTGGCGGAGCGTTTTCCGGCCATGGCACCGGACCCGAAGCTAGCGGCCAACTCACCGATCAACCAGGGGTTCGCCCTGTTCCAGAAGAACTGCCTGGCCTGCCACCGGCTCAATGGCGCCGGCGACTCCCAGTTCGGCCCGGACCTGAATATTCCCTACAACCCCACCGAGTATTTCAGCGGCGATTTCCTCAAGCGCTATATCCGCGACCCGCAAAGCCTGCGGCGCTGGCCCCAGGCGAAGATGCCCGGCTTTGCCAGCACGGTGCTGCCGGATGCCGAGCTGGAGCTGTTGTTGGGTTATCTGCGGCATATGGCCGGGCGCAAGCAGCAGCCCTAGGGGCTCGCCCCTTTATCGGCAAGCCCGCTTTCCAGGCAGTCGCGGGCCTTAAGCAGGCGCCAGATAGGCTCGGTGAATGGCATCGCCCAACTGGCGCACCCGGGGGATGAACTCGGTCAGCCAGGTGTGCAGGCCCTGACCAAGGATTTCATCGATACCGATGCAGCACAGGCGTGCGTCCATCTCCGCCGCCAGCTGCTGGGCCGGACGTCCATTGATCCCGGGCAGGCCATCGAGGATCTGTTCGATCTCCTCGGTGCAGGCCCGCAGCGAACGCGGCACGTCGGCCCGCAACAGCAGCAGCTCGGCCACATGCCGGGCCTCGGGGGCTTCGCGATAGATCTCGGTATAGGCCTCGAAGGACGACAAGGCCCGCAGCAAGGCACTCCACTGGTAGTAGGCATGGGCTGTGCCATCGCTAAGCGCAGCGGCCCGCTCACCCGCCATCTCGTAGCGGGCACCGAGCAGGCGCAAGGTATTGTCGGCACGCTCGATAAAGGTGCCCAGGCGAATGAAGCGAAAGGCGTCGTTGCGCATCAGGGTGCCGTAGGATGCCCCACGAAACAGGTGCGAACGCTGCTTGATCCACTCGCAGAAGCGCTGCATGCCATAGGCACTGAGGCCCTGGCGGGCGATCTGCTGAATGTCCAGCCAGGTGGCGTTGATGTTCTCCCACATATCGGTGGTGAT
This sequence comes from Pseudomonas sp. NFXW11, assembly GCF_049887815.1. NCBI lineage: Bacteria > Pseudomonadati > Pseudomonadota > Gammaproteobacteria > Pseudomonadales > Pseudomonadaceae > Pseudomonas > Pseudomonas sp. NFXW11. The sequence goes on from NZ_JAGEKI010000005.1 coordinate 321,339, forward strand.
CCGCCCACGCACCCCATGGGCACAGCCCCGGGCCGCCCCCAGACAGTTGTAGATACTGGCGGGGTTGCTCCCATCCAGAGCAAAAAACTGCAACAGGCCTTCGGCATGCAGGTTGATATGGCGGTTCAGGTAATCGTCCAGGGTGCCGGTGATGCGCAATGGCATGGCCAGCTCGTGCAAACCATCCCCGCGTCCGTCCTGGGGCATCAGCGACAGCGAATGGCTGGCATCGAGCATCCGCGCCAGGTTCTCCGCACGCTCCAGATAGCGGGACATCCAGTACAGATCCGATGCGCTTCGACTCAACATGACAGGCTTCCTTAATCCTCGACCGCTCTTCCCTTTTGGCCACCTGTACAGTGGCCTGGCTTGGCCCTTTTGCGCCCCCTGAAAGCACAATTGGCCGACCTTGAGGTCAGCCAATTGCCGGTTGCGATACCCGCATTCAGGCTATATCAGCCGCCTGCGGACCTCATGCTTGACTCCCCAGCCTTCAATAATGCCACCCAAGGGCTCGACCACTGCCTCGAAGTCCTGCTCAAAATCCCCGATGCCGCCATGGGTGGCGTACATCACCTTGCTCAGCTCCAGGTACCAGGCGCCGTCATCACGCACGCTGATCTGGGCATTCAAGGACTCACCGCGAAACTGTTCTGCCGCCCTGCGCGCCCGCTCCTCGTCCGGGAAAATGGCGTAGAACTCGATGGGATGGAATCGTGAAAAGTCGAAACCGCCTTCTTTCATGCGGCGCAACACACTGCTGCTGAGGTCTTCTTGAAAGGCTGTGCTCATGAAACGTCCTCCTCAAACCGATGGATAGACTTTCCGTGTTTCCCGACTCATCAGATACAACGACCGACATCACGACCCGGGGAGGGTCGTCAGGAAACAAGCATGGAGCTGGCAAGATCAGGGCTTTGCGAAGAATTCTCTGATCCTGCTTGCAGATTAGCGCCAAGACTTGGACGCCGCCACAAATTGCTGCCTGCCCTGATCAGATCGGCGCGATGCCGAGAATCTGAATACTGTTCTGCTCTTTCAGGCTCTTGAGGGTGGGCTCATCGGTACGCCCTTCCAGATCATTCAGATCCAGCTCGGCGCTCACCGGCAGCAGCCTGGCGCGCACCAGTTGCGCGGCCTGCTCCAGCGTCGGTTGCTGCTCACAGTCGAAATGTTCGACGGACTGGACACCATGGTCATCGACGAAAGTGACTTGCCACTTTTGCATCAGTGCCTCCTCGATAGCCCGATCAGTGGGCTTACAGCATCTCGACCCCGAGCCCGAGGCAAACGTTCCAGCGCACAGCTATTGCCGCCATGAAAAAGGCCGCCCGCAGGCGACCTTGGTACTACGGCGATTGCAGCCGCAGGTTACGGCTTCTCGGCCCGCGCCTTGAGGGCCTTCAAGGTGTTGAACGGCGCATCCACCACAAACTTGTTGGCCAGCCAGGACGGCACGCTGCCACCTGGCTCGGTGTGCACCTGATAGGTCACTTCCACCTGATCGCCCTTGGGCACGAACTTCCAGTAGCCCTCGACCTGGGCTACTCGCACAAAGCCTTTCTCTTCGGGGATATAGGTCGGCAGGCCTTCCAGCTTGCGGGTCACGCTGCCATCGGCGGCCTCGCTGGTGGTGATATGCAGTACCGAGTCACGGGCGGTGACCGGCCATGGGGCGTTGAACTGGGTGTAGGTCCAGCTTTGATCGCCTTCATGCTTGAGCAGCTTCTGGGTCTTGCATTCGTGGATCCAGGAGCAAGCGCCGGCCGCGTCTTCCTGCAAGGCGCGGAGCTTGGCGATAGAGGTCTTCATGGTGGTGACACCACGGTAGGCCTTGTATTTGGAACCGGCGACTTCACTCAGGGAAACCTTGATGCCGTCTTCGTCCTTGGCCGTTTGCCAGTCTTCGGCCTGGGCCGTTGCTGCCAACAGCACGGTTAAACCACAGAGCACAGCAATTCGATGCAGCGAACCCATTGTCTTATTCCTTATTGTTGAAGTTCCGTTCATTGAGAACACCCTATGCCGCCGTCACTTGTTCCCACCAACCGATCAGGCGGATGGCGTCTTCACGGTTTTCGCCACACACCTCGGGCTCTGCCTGGAATGCCCCACACACTGGCGGCCGCTCCGGCCTGCCGAAAAGACCACAGAGATTTTCGACAGAAAGGTGCAGGCAACGTTCGCCAGCCGGCTTGCCATTGGGCATGCCGGGAATCGGGGTACTGATGGAAGGGGCAATGCAGCAGGCGCCACAACCTTCACGGCAGTTCATGACGAAAAACTCCTCGCGACGAGCAGAGTGTTGAATGACGCCGGACAAGAGTAACCGCTAAAACAGCCGTTTAAAATTACTCGAAGAACGGAATTTGCGTGCAAGCACAGGTGACTGATCAGTCTCCGACAAAGTGTCGACCCGAGCGGTCACAGGTACCGGGAAGAATTTACTGCTTGAACTCGAAATCCAGGGCCGCGCCTTCGATATCCCGACGCTCCTCGTTGCGCAACTGCAGCTGCATTTCATTGCTGAGCAAGCGGCCGTTGATCTGGAACGGGCTGCTTTCCTTGGGCTTCTCGCCAAACATCGGCGGCAGCAAAGGGGCACGCTTGGCCGGCGTCACACTGCCCACCGGCTGCAGGTGCCTGACCATCTCCACCGGCAGGCTCAGGTCCACCTTGGCACTGGGCAATGGCGCCTTGATGTCCTGATAGGCCCATTTGGACTTGGTCGACGCCGGAGTCTTTTTCGCGTTGGCCTTGCTCTTTGCGCCAGCCTTGGAGGGGCTGGCAGCAGGCTTGCCCTTGCTCTTGGGCGAGTCTTTCTTGGCGCTGGCCGGCTTGCTCGGATGGGTGGCACTGGCCGCTGGCTGGGCTGGGGCCCCGGCCGCCTGAACCGGGCTCAGCATTGCACTGCCCAGCAGGCAGGCCGATAACCAGATGGCAGGGAAAAAAGCTTTCATAAAGGCAGGTAAATCGACAAAAGGTATGCCTATGCTCGCTTGTTGCAGGCCCTGTGACAAGCACAGGGCCACACTCTTTAAAATCCGCCGGCCGCCTCTTGGCACAACTGGTTGGCGAGCATCCCCAGGGTCATCAAGGCCCGTTCGGCCTCACGGTTCCAGGGTGTGCCGCAATTGAGGCGGACACAGTGGTTGAACTGTTCGGTGTTACTGAAGATCAGCCCCGGGGCGATGCTGATGCCCTGTTGCAGCGCCCGCACGTGCAACTCCTGGGTATTGACCCGCCCCGGCAGGCTGACCCAGAGAATGAAACCGCCATTGGGCCGGGTGATCTGCGTGCCCTCGGGGAAATACTGCTGCACCGCCAGCTGGAAGGCGCTGAGGTTCTTGCGGTACTCCTGGCGGATATAGCGCAGGTGCCGGTCGTAGCCGCCGTTCTCCAGGTAGGCGGCGACGCCCATCTGGGTCACGCTGCACGCCGAGTGGGTGCTGAAGGTCTGCAGGCGCTGGATTTCCTGCTGGTACTTGCCGGCGATCATCCAGCCCACCCGCACGCCCGGTGACAGGGTCTTGGAAAAGCTCGAGCAGTAGATCACCCGATCCAGGCGGTCGTAGGCTTTCAGGGCCTTGGTGCGCCCCACCTCGAACATCAGTTCGCCGTAGATATCGTCCTCGACTATCTGGATATCGAAGTCCGAGGCCAGGCGCAGCAACTGTTTCTGCCGCTCTTCCGGCATGGTGCCGCCCAGGGGATTGCTCAACCGCGTGGTCAGCACCAGGGCCTTGATCGACCATTGGTTGGCAGCCAGTTGCAGGGCTTCCAGGCTCATGCCGGTGGTGGGGTCGCTGGGAATCTCGATGACCTTGAGCCCCAGCAGGTCGGCCAGTTGCAACAGCCCGTAGTAGGTCGGCGACTCGGCGGCGATCAGGTCGCCAGGCCGGGTCAGCACCCGCAGCGACATCTGCAGGGCATCCACGCAACCATGGGTGATCACCACTTCCGAGGGGTCGACCACCACCCCGGCATCGCGCATGCGAATCGCCACCTGGCGCCGCAGCGGCTCGAAACCGGGGCTGAACATGTAGCTGAACGCCCGGGGGCTGTGAAACCGCGTGACCTTGGCCAATTGCTGGTGCAGCGCCCGCACCGGCAGGTAGTCGACACTGGGCACCGCGGCACCCAGGGGAAACACCCCCTCACGCCGGGATTCCACCAGCACCTGCTGGATGATGCTGGCCCGGGTGACCAGCCCCGGACGCTCGACCCGGGCGATATCCGGGGTCGGCGCGGTCAGGGCCGGTGTCTGGTGCACGTAGTAGCCCGATTGCGGCCGAGCGCGGATCAGCCCCTGGTCTTCCAGATTGGCGTAGGCCTGGAGCACCGTGGCGTGGCTGACATTGAGCTGCGAGCTCATCTTGCGCACCGACGGCACGCGCTCCCCCGGCTGGTAGACACCACGGCGAATATCCTCAGCCAACTGCTGAGCGATACGTTGATAGAGCAAGAGGTTGGTCATGGCGCAGCACTCGCTTTCACGGCGTTTTATTCTTGTGTGAAACACTACCGGCACAGTTTAGAAGTGTACTGGGACAGTTTCTACAATAGTCGAGGACACCGGGCAGTGAAAAGCGCAACGCTAGGGTTTTGTGAGCTTATTTGCAGACATAAAAAAACCCGACGCGTGCCAGGCGTCGGGTTTTTCCGGGACAACGGGGTCTGTCAGCGCGCCGCGCCGAGCTGGCCCTTCTCGTCGGAGAAGACGATTTCCACTCGACGGTTCTGGGCCCGGCCACGCTCCGAGGCATTGGCCTCCACTGGATAGTCGTCGCCGTAACCCTCGACCTGGACCCGCTTCTCGTCGATCCCCAGGTCTACCAGCACGTCTGCCACAGCCTGGGCCCGATCCCGGGACAGCTGCAGGTTGTTCTGGCGCTCGCCAGTGTTGTCGGTGTAGCCCTCGATACGCACCACGCGCTTGGGGTTGAGCTGGAGGAACTGCACCACCTTGAGCACGGTGCGATTGGCCGAGTTCTTCAGCTCCGCCTCGCCGGTATCGAACAGCACGTCACCCAGGGTCATCACCAGGCCGCGATCGGTCTGGGTGGTGGCCAGGCTGATGATCTGCTCCTCCAGCCACTTGCCCTGCTGCTGCACGCTCAGCAACTTGGCCTCGCGCAGGGCCAGTTGCAGGCGCTGACGCTCCAGCTCGAGCTTGGCCGCGCGTTCCTGGTTCAGGGCCTGCTCGGTGTGCTGACGGGCAATCTCGCTATAGCGTCGGCTCAGGTAGGCGTAATGCTCGACATCGCTGCCGCTGCCCCAGTAGGTCGACAGGCGGTCGGCACGGGCCAGGGATTCACCGGCACGGATCACGTCCTTGGGCGCGATGCGCAACACGTTGGAGTCTTCCTTGACCTTCTGGAAATCGCTGCCGGCCTGCTGCAAGGCTTCTTCACTGTGCTGGCCGGCGCAGCCCTGTAGGCCGAGGCAGGCCACCAGCATGGCGCCACCGAGAATACCCATGGAGCGGCTCATTGGGCGTCCCCCACTTGCTTGCGCAGACGGGTGATGCGCGAATTCAATGCGTCCACCTGTGCCTGGCTCTTGCCGGTCAGCACCTTGGCTTCGGCCAGGCGTGCGTCCAGTTCGGCCTGCTCGGCGCGAACCCGGGCTTTCTTGTAGGACTGATCCTGCATATTGCCCTGGGCCCGGGAGAACTTGTCCTCGGCCAGCTTCATCTCGGGCATGTCCTCGGCGGAGGCGCCCACGGCCTTGGCTTGCTCCAGTGCCTGGGCAGTGAGGCGCATCTGCTCGTTGGGTGCCGGATCGGTTGCACAACCGGCCATGGCCAACAGAGCCAGGGCCGCGATAAGGGGTCGAATAGTCACACAGTATTCCTAGGGTTTTGGGCTGCTGACGGGTTGCTGCAACTGGGCCTTCCAGCGCTCCAGATTGCGCTGCAGCAAGGCCTCCGTCAGACCGGACGCGGGCAATTCTGTCATCTTTTTTGCCAGCTGTCCGCGCAACCATGGGTCATTGCAGGCGGAGTTATGGGACAACGCCAGGAACAGCCCCGGTTTGTCGATGGGCTGGGGAAATGCCGCCAGATCGGCCGCCAGCCCCAGGGACTGAGCCATGGCCATGCCTGCATATCGCGGGGCCAGGACATAGTCCACCTCGCCCAGCACCAGGCTCTGCAGCACCTGGGTCAGGTTCGGCAGGCGCTTGAGCTGCAGGTGCTCCCTGGCCATGGCCTGGAACGGCTGGGTCAAGCGGGCCTTTTCCGAGAGCGCGCCACGATGGCCCGTCAGGTCCTCGAGCTGGTTGTAGACCAGGGTCGAATCCTTGCGGGTCCAGACCAGGTAGTCGTTCTGCACCAGGGCCGGATGGATGTAGTCCAGGGATTCCAGCGCGTCGAGGGTCAGCGGCGCATCGGCCAGCATGTCCATGCGTCCGCTACGCACCTCGTCCAGGGCCTCGGAGCGCTTGCCGGCGTACAGCAGCTCGACCTTCAGCCCCAGCTCCCCGGCCACCTGCTGCAGCAGATCGGCGCTGGCCCCCACCAGGTGCCTGGGGTTCTGCGGATCGCGCCACAGGTACGGCGGTGCATCCGGGCTGCCAGTGACCACCAGCCGCTCGCATTTGCCCGCAGCCATCACCAGCGATGGCAACAGGCCCAGGCCGAGCAAGGTCGACCAGCCACTCAGGCGGCGCAGAATCATCAGGACAGTCTCCAGGGCAGCAAGCGGACAAAAAAAAGCCCGGCCAAAGGGCCGGGCTCTTTATAAGTGAAGCCGCCGGATTAGACCAGCTTCTCCAGCTCGGGTACGGCTTCGAACAGGTCCGCCACCAGGCCGTAATCGGCCACCTGGAAGATCGGTGCCTCTTCGTCCTTGTTGATCGCAACGATCACCTTGGAGTCTTTCATGCCGGCCAGGTGCTGGATCGCGCCGGAAATACCGACGGCGATGTACAGCTGTGGCGCAACGATCTTGCCGGTCTGGCCGACCTGCATGTCGTTGGGCACGAAGCCTGCGTCCACGGCCGCGCGGGAGGCGCCGACCGCAGCGCCGAGCTTGTCGGCCAGGGCGTACAGGTGCTTGAAGTTGTCGCCGTTCTGCATGCCGCGGCCGCCGGAAACGACGATCTTGGCAGCGGTCAGCTCTGGACGGTCGGACTTGGCCAGCTCTTCGCCAACGAAGCTCGATTTGCCAGCGTCGTGAGCGGCGCCCACGGTTTCAACGGCAGCCGAGCCACCTTCGGTGGCAACCGGGTCGAAACCGGTGGCACGTACGGTGATGACTTTCACCGCAGCCGAGGACTGCACGGTAGCGATGGCGTTACCGGCATAGATCGGACGCTTGAAGGTGTCGGCGCTTTCGACCGAGATGATCTCGGAGATCTGGTCCACATCCAGCTGAGCGGCAACCCGCGGCAGGATGTTTTTGCCGTTGGAAGTGGCGGCAGCCAGGATGTGGCTGTAGCCCTTGCCCAGTTCAACCACCAGCGGTGCAACGTTTTCCGGCAGTTGATGCGCGTAGGCGGCGTTGTCGGCCACCAGCACTTTGCTCACGCCAGCGACTTTCGCAGCAGCTTCGGCCACGGCGCCAACACCGGCACCGGCAACCAGTACGTGGATGTCACCACCGATTTTGGCGGCGGCAGCAACGGTGTTCAGGGTGGCCTGCGCCAGCGCCTTGTTATCGTGTTCGGCGATTACCAAGATAGTCATGATCAGATTACCTTCGCTTCGTTTTTCAGTTTCTCGACCAGTTCAGCCACCGACTTGACCTTGATACCCGCGCTGCGTGCAGCCGGCGCTTCGACTTTCAGGGTCTTGTTGGTGGAGGCGGTGGAAACGCCCAAAGCATCAGGAGTCAGCGTTTCAAGCGGCTTCTTCTTGGCTTTCATGATGTTTGGCAGAGACGCGTAGCGCGGCTCGTTCAGACGCAGGTCGGTGGTGACGATGGCTGGCAGGTTCAGCGCAACGGTCTGCAGGCCGCCGTCGATTTCACGGGTGACGTTGACCTTGTCGCCAGACACTTCGACCTTGGAGGCGAAGGTGCCTTGAGCGTAACCGCTCAGGGCCGCCAGCATCTGGCCGGTCTGGTTGTTGTCGCTGTCGATGGCCTGTTTGCCCAGGATCACCAGCTGCGGCTGTTCCTTGTCGACCACGGCCTTGAGCAGCTTGGCCACGGCCAGGGAGTTCAACTCTTCAGCGGACTCGACGAGGATTGCGCGATCGGCACCCAGTGCCAGGGCGGTACGCAGTTGCTCTTGAGCAGTAGCAGGACCGATGGAGACGACGACGATTTCAGTCGCCACGCCTTTCTCTTTCAGGCGTACGGCTTCTTCCACTGCGATTTCGCAGAAAGGGTTCATCGACATCTTGACGTTGGCGAGGTCGACGCCGGAGTTGTCCGCCTTGACGCGAACCTTGACGTTATAGTCGACCACTCGTTTGACAGCTACAAGAACCTTCATGGATTCCTCGTTACTCTCCGGTGAAAAGAAAGTCGCCTAGGCGAGAACCTGGCGGTTGATGCTCATCGGCACAAGGGCACCTCCAAAAACGCTGGCGCATACAGGTCGACCTTGCTCACGGGGTGATGACCGTTGGTCAGTGGTGACCGACGAGTCATTCATTATCGCGGCGTGTAAACTGCGCACTTTCAAGCTGCGCGGCGCGTCACCTTTACTGCCTTCGCCCTGTCTTTAGAGGTGCTCTTGAAACCAACAGTCAGCCTACGGCGAGCGCAAAACCGACCGTATCTTGACCGGAACGCCTTTTCCGGTCAATACGGCAAAATAGCCGTTCATAAGCCGCGCGTCTTTGATTTATCTGGGCTGCGACAATTTCAAACAAACGTTTGTATTGGACGCTGAGAGTGGTGTAGATATAATGCGCCGCCCAGAGAGAAAGGTCGGCCGTCCTGCTTCCATCCCCCCTTTTGGTGACGGAAAAAACGCGGATGCAACGCCAGACCTCCAATTAGAAAAAACCGTTGAGCCTTGAGTAGGAGATAGCCTAGTGGAACGCGAATACATGGAATTCGACGTGGTCATCGTCGGTGCCGGCCCCGCAGGCTTGTCCGCCGCTTGCCGCCTTAAGCAGAAGGCCGCTGAAGCCGGTAAGGAAATCAGCGTCTGCGTGGTAGAAAAAGGCTCCGAAGTCGGTGCTCACATCCTTTCCGGTGCGGTGTTCGAACCACGGGCCCTGAACGAATTGTTCCCGGACTGGAAAGAACTGGGCGCACCACTCAATACCCCGGTCACCCGCGACGACATCTATGTACTGCGCAGCGGTGAAACCTCCACCAAGGTTCCAGACTTCTTTGTGCCCAAGACCATGCACAACGAAGGCAACTACATCATCTCCCTGGGCAACCTATGCCGCTGGCTGGCCCAGCAGGCCGAGAACCTGGGCGTGGAAATCTACCCGGGCTTCGCCGCCCAGGAAGCCCTAATCGACGAGAACGGCGTGGTTCGCGGGATTCTCACCGGCGACATGGGCGTCGACCGCGAAGGTCATCCGAAAGACGGCATGTACACCCCCGGCATGGAACTGCGCGGCAAGTACACCCTGTTCGCCGAAGGCTGCCGTGGCCATATCGGCAAGCAGCTGATCAAGCGCTTCAACCTGGACAGCGATTCCGACGCCCAGCACTACGGCATCGGCCTCAAGGAAATCTGGGAAATCGACCCGGCCAAGCACCAGCCAGGCCTGGTGGTGCACACCGCCGGCTGGCCGCTGGAAATCATGGGCAACGAGAACACTGGCGGCTCCTTCCTCTATCACCTGGAAAACAACCAGGTGGTAGTCGGCCTGATCGTCGACCTGTCCTACGCCAACACCTACCTGTCGCCATTCGACGAGTTCCAGCGCCTCAAGCATCACCCGGTGCTCAGCCAGTACCTGGAAGGCGGCAAGCGCATCAGCTACGGCGCCCGCGCCATCTGCAAGGGCGGCCTGAACTCGCTGCCGAAAATGGTCTTCAAGGGCGGCGCCCTGATCGGTTGCGACCTGGGCACCCTGAACTTCGCCAAGATCAAGGGCAGCCACACCGCGATGAAGTCCGGCATGCTGGCCGCCGACGCCGTGGCCGATGCCCTGCTGGCCGGCTCCGAAGGGGCTGATGAGCTGAACAGCTATGTCAACGCGTTCAAGTCCAGCTGGCTGTACGAAGAACTGTTCGCCAGCCGCAACTTCGGCCCGGCGATCCACAAGTTCGGCGCCATCGTCGGCGGCGGCTTCAACTGGGTGGACCAGAATCTGTTCGGCGGCAAGCTGCCCTTCACCCTGCACGACACCAAGCCGGACTACGCCTGCCTCAAGCTGGCCAAGGACTGCGCGAAGATCGACTACCCGAAACCCGACGGCAAACTCAGCTTCGATAAGCTGAGCTCGGTGTTCATCTCCGGCACCAACCACGAAGAAGAACAGCCGTGCCACCTGAAACTCACCGACCCGAGCATTCCCCTGGGCCGCAACCTGCCGCTGTATGACGAACCGGCGCAGCGCTACTGCCCGGCCGGCGTGTATGAGGTGGTCACTCAGGAAGACGGCGAGAAGCGCTTCCAGATCAACGCGCAGAACTGCGTGCACTGCAAGACCTGCGACATCAAGGACCCGGCCCAGAACATCACCTGGGTCACTCCGGAAGGCTCCGGCGGCCCGACTTACCCGAACATGTAAATCGCCGCGGTAGCCAAGAGGCCCCCTATATGGGGGCCTTTTTTATGGTTCTTCACGGAATCCCGGGAAACTCAGAAACAAAAACGCCGATTTGATAGATGATGTTCGTGCGAGCAAACAGATCTAAAAAACCGGCGTTCTTATGCGTGATATTAATACTTT